>CAJTQP010000023.1 GCA_910578575.1 uncultured Oscillospiraceae bacterium | reverse complement strand
CGATCTCTCCATTTGTCAAACTACGTCAGCAGTCCAAGGGCTGCCCTTAGAGATATCTCCGGGCGAACTCCCCGATGCTGTTGTCCGTGGTGCCCTGGCCCACGGCGTTGAACTTCCACTCGCCGTTGTGGCGGTACACCTCGCCAAAGAGCATGGCGGTCTGGTTGGAATAATTCTCCGTCAGGTTATAGATGCACATTTCGCTGTTGTTGCGCCCGTCCACCAGGCGGATGAAGGCGTTTTGGATCATGCCAAAATGCTGGGCCCGCTCCCTGGCCTGGTAGATATTCACCGCCAGGACGATGCGGTCATACTCCGCGGGGACGCTGTTCAGGTCGATGATGATCTGCTCGTCGTCCCCTTCCCCGGCCCCGGTGAGGTTGTCGCCCATGTGGCGCACCGACTGGGTGTAGTGGGTGAGGTTGCCGAAGTAGACCACGTCGTTGTTGTCCGTCAACTTGCCGTTTTTCAAAAGAATGGCAAAGGCGTCGCAGTCGATGGGCTTGGGCTTCGAGGCAAAGAAGCCCTTGCGCTTCTGCTCCACCTCGTCCCAGCCCAGGCCCACCACTACGGTGGAGAGCCCGGCGTTTTCCTTGGACAGGCTGACCTTCTGCCCCTTTTGCAGTTTCACTGACATTGGATGTGTCCTCCCTGTTGTTATTCTGTGTCCACGCCGTAGCTGGCGCAAATGGCGGCCAAACCGCCCTGGTAGCCGCTGCCGATGGCGTTGAATTTCCACTCGCCGCCGTGCTTGTACAGCTCCCCGAAAATGGCGGCGGTCTCGATGGAGAAGTCCTCCCCCAAGTCATAGCGCAGGAGCTCCTCCCCGTTGGTCTCGTCATAGATGCGGATGAAGGCGTTGCTCACCTGGCCGAAATTCTGCCGCCGCCCCTCCGCGTCGTAAATGGTCACGGCGAAGGCGATCTTGCTGATGTTCTCCGGCACCAGGCTGAGGTCGATCTTGATCTGCTCGTCGTCCCCGTCCCCCACGCCGGTGAGGTTGTCCCCCTGGTGGACCACGCTGCCGGAGGGATGGGCCAGGTTGCCATAGAAAACGAAATCCTCCTGGCGGGAGACCTTCCCGCTGTCGGCCAGCAGGAAGGCGGAGGCGTCCAGGTCAAAGTCCCCGCCGGTGTCGAACTGGTTCACGTCCCAGCCCAGGCCCACCACCACGTTGCGCAGGCCGGGGTTGCCCTTGGTGAGGCTTACTTTTTGTCCTTTGGTCAGATTGACAGGCATAGTTGTTCTCTCCTTATTCTGCGTCGATGCCGTAATGGGCGCACAGGGCCGCCAGGCCCCCCTGGAACCCGCTGCCGATGGCGTTGAACTTCCACTCGCCGTTGTGCTTGTACAGCTCCCCCACCACCACGGCGGTCTCGATGGAGAAGTCCTCCCCCAAGTCGAAGCGCAGCAGCTCCGTGTTGGTGGCGGTGTCCAGGATGTGGATGTAGGCGTTGGACACCTGGCCGAAATTCTGCCGCCGCTTCTCCGCGTCGTAGATGGTGACGGTGAAGGCGATCTTTTCGATGTTGCCGGGCACCATGCTCAGGTCCACCTCGATCTGCTCGTCGTCCCCGTCCCCCTCGCCGGTGAGGTTGTCGCCCATGTGCTTCACCGCGCCGCTCTGGTGCTCCAGGTTGCCGTAGAAGATGAAGTCGGTGTCGGTGGGGCATTTCCCATTGGCCCCGGCCAGGAAGGCGGAGGCGTCCAGGTCAAAGTCCGCGCCGGAGTCGAAGGCGTTGACATCCCAGCCCAGGCCCACCAGGATATTCTTCAGGCCGGGGTTGTCCTTGCTGAGGTTTACTTTTTGTCCTTTGGTCAGATTGATCGGCATATTGCATCCTCCTTTATCGTGCAATCAATTCTTATTGGGCATGTGATACATCTGGTTGAACTCCTGCTTGATGCTCTCCAGACGTTTTTGATCGTCCTGCCGCTGCTTCCGGGCGTTCTCCTGGATGGCCTTGGTCTCGTCGATGCCGTTGACGATGGTGCGCCAGGTGGTCTCCAGGGTCTCGATCTTGATGGAGCTGCCGGAGGCCATCCGGGCGGTCATCTTGGACTGCTCCACGGTGTTTTGGGCGTTCTTGATGAGCATCTCGTTGGTCTTGGCGTCCAGGGCCGCCATGGACTCCGCCTGGATGCGCTGGCGTTTCAGCATGATGGCCTGGGCCAGGGCCTGTTTGAACACCGGCAGGGTGATGATAAAGGCGGAGTTGATTTTCCGCACCAGGTTCATATTGCTAAACGCCATGGTCTTGATCATGGGGATGGACTGCATGGCCACGTTCTCCGCCGTGCGCAGGTCCTGGGTGCGCTGCTCCAGCATCATCAGGGCCTGGTTCAGGCTGGTGATCTCAAACTGGATGGAATTGTCCCCCGTGGACTCCATATCCGCCTGGCGCTGGGCGATGTAGGCCTCAATCTCCCGGCAGCCCTGCTCCCCGGCCAGAATGTAGCGCACCAGTTCGTGGTAGTAGTCCACGTTGGCCTGGAACATCTGGTCCAGCTTGCGGTTGGACTGTTTGATCTCCGACTCATACTGCTTGAGCTGGACGTAGATCTTGTCCACTTCCTCGCCCATGGTATGGTACTTGCTCAAAATCTTGTCCAGCTGCCGGCGCATGTTCCCAAAGAGCTTGCCGAAGAGGCCGGGGTTGTCCTTGATTTCCTCGATGTCGAACTTGGACATGATCTTCGCCAGAGAACCCAGCATCTTGCTGGACTCGTCCAACTGAGACATGTTCATACTGTTGAGGACCACGTCGGAGGCCTTGGAGATCTCCTCGGCGGCGTGGGCGCCGAAGGTGACGATGGTCTCCATGTTGTCGATCTCGATGGTGCTCACCAGGTCGTCCACCTCCTGGGAGTTCACCAAGGTCTGGTTCATCTGCTGCCGGTCGGCCACAATGTCGTATTCCTTCACCGCCAGCTCCATGGATTCCTCCGGGGCCGGGGCGGCCTGGGGTGCGGATTTGCTGAAATCAAGTCCCATGTCAGGTACCTCTCTTGAATAGTTTCTCACGCCAGGAGGGGCGTGGATTGGATGAAATCGTGTCAAAATTCGGGACGGGCAAGTCGTAGAGATACTCCCCGATCTGGTGTTCCTCCACCACCGGGCGGTTGAAAAAGCGCTCCACGCACTGATACCCCGTGGGCACGAAGAACAAAAGGTCAAAGCCCACCAGGTTCAAAAACGCCGCCTGGATGGTGTCTTCCAAAGACAGCACCGTCTCCCCAGGGATGAGATACACCAGCTTGGGGTTCTTCTTGGTAAAATCGAACTTCTGCACCAGGCGCAAGATGGCCTTGTCCAGGTTCAAGGCGGTGGAGACGATGGTGTATTCCGTGCCGTTCTCAAAGGTCCCACGGATGAGCTTTTGCTCAATGAGGAGCTGGAGCTTGTCCAGCAGGTGGTCCTGCATGGCCTCCCGGAGGAAGCCGTAGGGGTAGGCCTTGTGGGCCTTGATCTTCCCCTTTTGCAGCCGTCCATTTTTGAAAAACTCCGTGGCAAAGGCCTTGATGGGGTTGGGCTGGGTACCGCTGCGGTCCGGGACGGAGGCGATCAACTGGGTGTCCGGGGTGAGTAGTTGTTTGATGCCCGCCCAGTAGGCGGGAACGTTCCCGTCCTTCACCCCGGAGACCTTGGAGAAGATCACCGGCATGGTCACCACCTCCTCCGCCGTGGCGAAGTTGGGCCGGTACTTCAGCTCCTGGTCCCAGAGGATGGCGATCTCCTCATAGATGGTCTGTAAGGTCACGGCGTTGCCCTTGGCGTACTGCTGGTTCCGGTAGAGCCCGGAGTCCTGATACATCAGCTGGTCCAGGTCCCGCTCCGCATGATAGGCGGCGGTGGCCAGCCGCAAATCCCCGTCCTCCTCCGGGTATTGGGAGACCGAGAGGGAGAGGGGGGAGTTCACCGTATACAACAGCCGGTCTTCCAGACAGCAGTGTTCATTGCGGTTGGGCTGGAAGAGCAGCACATCCACCGGCAGCCGGGCCAGGAATCGGAAGAACAGGGCCTCGTTCTCGTTCTTGCAGACCCCCAGGTAGAGGAACGCCCCGACTTCCGGAAACGTCCACTTGCCAAAAAGCTGCTGCTGGTAGCGCTTTAGCCAGCACAACAGATAGACTGCCCGGTTGGTCAGGCGGTTCAGCTTGTCCGGCTCCTTCTGCCCCTCCTCCAACAGCAGGTCCACAAAGGCCCGGACCATCAGCCGCTGCAACTCCTGGCTGGCGCTGTATTGGAGGTTGGAGGACAAGTCCAGCACCAGCTGGTGTACGTCCTGGTAGTTCTTCCGGCGGATGCCGCCGATCTCCTCCATGGTAGGGGGCGGGAGGGTCCCGCTGAGGATCACCAGCCGCCGCTTGGCGGTTTTCAGCTCCAGTTGGAGCTGGTAGAGCTCATTTTGGTAGGTGAGCTTATCCTCCACCCCGGCGATCCGGCAGAAGCAGTTGTAAAAGAACTGGGGGTCCGTTCCCCTGGAGGGGAAGTCCCGGCGGACATCCTCCCAGACCTTCCCGCTGATCCAGGCGTTGGTGCAGTTGGTGCTCTGGGGCTTGGGACCATAGAGCCGTTCCCGCTGGGCCGCCGCCTGCATCTCCTGCCGGAGCTGTTTTAGGCTGAAGCCAGGGGGGAAGGGCCCCATATCCGGCAGGGTGACGTCCTGGGAGGTCTCAGACTTGGGGTCCAGTTTTTGATACGCCCCGTCCCCCTGGACCTGCAGCAAAAGGATGTCGCAGCCGGCCAGGGACAATACGTTCATCAACAGCAGCTCGTAGCTGCCAATGCTGCCCTCATAGAGGAGCTTGGGCAGATTCTCTTCCCCCAGGTGGATGACGATGCGCTCGAACTTGTAATAGAGCCAGCACATGAACTTGATGTAGGCGTTTTTCAGCATCTCGTCTGTTTTTCCGGCCTTTTTCAAGTCCAGGAGGGTGTCGTAAATGGCCCCGGCCACGTTGTTGCGCTGGCCGTCGTTCATCCTGGGGAGCCACTTTTTCAGGCTGGTGAGGAGGAAGCCCATGTTGAGCTGGAAGTCCATCCCCATGATCTCGCCATAGTAGGCCAGATTGTTGTTGTCGGGGTTTTGCAGCTTCCCCTCGATGATGACCCCGGAGACCCGTGCCGCCTCATAGTAGCGCTGGACAAAGCTGTGGACCTGGGGACTGTAGCCGTTGAGCCGGGCGAAGTAGACGCCCCGGTGCTCTCGCTGTCCCAGGGGGAGAAAAAAGTCATCCAATTGTTCCAGCGGGGCGCGTTGCAGCATGATGGGTCCACCTTTTCAAACGTAGGATTCGGGGTGTGGGTCGGTTATTGCCGGTGCATGATGGCCTTGCGGATCATGTCGATGGGGATCACCAGGAAGGCCAAGATCAGGCACACCAGCCAGGACTGGGGACTGAGGCTCTCCACGCTGAGCACGTCCCCGCCGAAGGTGACAAAGACGAATTGCAGAACGAAGATGGCCAGCATCACCAGCAGGAAATTCTTGTTCCGGCCCAAGTTCTCAAAGGGGTTGATATGGCTGGTCCGGGCGTTGAAGCCGTTGAAGGTGACGGCCATCATGAAGGTGGCGAACACGGCGGATTTCAGATAGGTCATATCCACGTCCCCAAAGAGATTCTGGATGGCGGGGATAAAGAGGATGCCCAGACAGACCACGGTGATATAGGCGGCGCTGATGAGCACCTGCGTAAACATCTCCTTGGTGATGATGCCCTGGGTGCGGGGGATGGGCTTGTCCTTCATGTATTCCTTCAAGGCCGGCTCACTGCCAAAGGCGATGGCCGCCAGGGTATCCATGGCCAGGTTCACCAGCAAGAGCTGGATGACGGTGAGCACCACGTTCACCCCCAGCAGGGGGCCCAGGAAGCAGGTGAGCACCGCCGCCACATTGACCGTCAGCTGGAAGATCAGGAACTTGCGGATGCTCTTGAACATGGTCCGGCCATAGAGGATGGCCTTTTCAATGGAGGAGAAGTTGTCGTCCAGGATGGTGATGTCCCCGGCCTCTTTGGCCACCTCGGTGCCGCTGCCCATGGCGAAGCCCACGTCGGCCTTTTTCAGGGCGGGGGAGTCGTTGACGCCGTCGCCGGTCATTCCCACCACATAGTCCAGCTCCTGGGCCAAGCGCACCAGACGGCTCTTGTCCGTGGGCAGAGCGCGGGAGACCACCCGCAGCCGGGGCAGGATGTCCTTCAATTCCTCGTCGCTCTTCTCTGCCATTTCAGCGGAGGTGAGAGCCACGTCGCTGTCGCTGGTGAGCAGCCCCGCCTCCTTGGCGATGGCCACGGCGGTTTCCTTCCGGTCGCCGGTGACCATGACCACCTGGATTCCAGCGTTGCGCACTTCCTGAATGGCCTCGATGGCCTCCTTGCGCACATTGTCCCGGATGCTGATGACGCACACCAGGGTCAGGTCCCCCTCGTCAGAGGGCCCGTCCACCTTTGCCACCGCCAGCAGACGCATGGAGCGGCCCGCCTGGGTATCGATATAGGTGGTGAGGTAGTTCTTTTCTACCAACTCCTTCACCGCGCCGGTCTCGTCCACATAGTGGGTGCAGCGCTCCATGATCTTCTCCGGGGCGCCCTTGATGTAGGTGACGCTCTGGCCATCCCTGGTGAGGGTGACGCTGGAGGATTTCTTGTTGGAGTCGAAGGCGTTGAAGCTGCGGACCTCCTCCTTGTTGATCTGCTGGGTGGCCTGGGCCCCCACCAGGAAGGCCATCAGGGCCCGGTCCGTGCTGTTGCCGCCGATGATGGCGTCGTTGGATACCACGGCGCTGTTGTTTACCCCGATGCCGGTGATGACATCTGCCGCCAAAGACGGGGCGATGGATCGCAGGTCCTGGAATACGGACACATTCCCCGTGGCCATCTCCACCACGGAGAGCTTGCCCTCGGTGATGGTGCCGGTCTTGTCGCTAAAGAGCAGGCTCAAGCTCCCCGCCGTCTCCAGGCCGTTGATCTTGCGCACCAGGACGTTGTCCTTGGCCATGCGCAGGCTCTGGAAGGAGAGGAGGATGGAGGTGAGCATGGGCAGCCCCTCCGGCACGGCGCAGACGATGATGGTCACCGCCACGGTGATGGCGTCCATTACCAGCCGGATCCATTCATAGACCCCGCTGGGCATTGCCCCGGTGAGCAGGGTCTTGAGCAAAATACCCGCCACGATGGCGATGGCGCCCACATAGCCAAAGGTGGAGATCTGCTTGGCCAGCTTCCCAAGCTTGACCTGGAGGGGGGTCTCGCGGGTGTCCTCCTGGACCTCCAGGGCCAGTTCCCCGAAGAGGGTCTTGTCCCCCACCACCTTGACTTCCAAAAAGCCCTCGCCGCCGCAGACCACGGTGCCGCGATAGGCATAATACTTGTTCAATAGGTCCTTGATATCATAGCTGGCCCCATCCACCAGGGGGACCTTCTCCGCCTCCTCGGTCTCGCCGTTGAGGGCGGCCTGGTCCACGAAGAGGTTGCCCTCCATCACGGTGCCGTCGGCGGGAATCTTATCGCCAGCCTGGAGGTAGACCAAATCCCCCACCACCACTTCGCTGACGTGGATCTCACACAGGGCCCCGGCGCGGATGACCTTGACCATCTCCTTGGCTTCCTCTTCCTCTTTCAGGGCGGAGGCCTTGCCCTCCTGCTTGTTCTCGCTGACCGCGGCCACACCGTTGGCAATGAGGATGGCGATGAGGATGCCCACCGGCTCGAACCACTCTGCCTGGCCCAGGAAGAACAAAATGACCTGGATCACCAGGGCCGCCAGAAGGATCATGATCATGGGGTCCTTGAACCCCTCCAGGAGCTTCTTCCACAATGGGTCCGGGGGGATCTGGGTCAGGGCATTGCTCCCGTGTTGTTTTCGGCTTGCTTCTACCTCTTGGGGTGACAACCCTTGAAATTTCATGCTGCATTCTCCAATCGAAACATTTCTGTGGGGACAAAGTTTGCGTATTCTAGTTTTCACAAAAAAACCCGCAAATTTAGTCTATATTATACAAAACGCTATCCCTTATGTCAACACGAAGCCTGCAAAATGTTGTAGCTTTTTCGGGAGTTCTGTGGAAAAAGAGAGAATTGCCGCAAAACAAAACAGGAACCGGAGACAGGGCTGGCCTCGCGATTCCTGTTAGGATTTTTGGGGACGGGCAGGGGAGCGGTCTCCCTTCCAGGCGGGGAGGGGGTTAGAAAAACCCAGGGCTCCCCACCCCGTGTTGGGTCTCCTCCCGGAAGTAGTCCCGAAAAAGCTGCGCACTGGGGGAGAGGGGAGGCGACTTTTTCCAATAGAGCTTTTTCACTAGGGGGAAGTCCTGAAACTCCTGGATGCGCAGATAAGCCGCATGGGAGAAGAGGGAAGTTTCCCGGTCCATGATCCGCTGGGTGGTGATGATGACCCCCGGCCCCTCCTGGAACATCCGGTAACGCAGCATATATTCCATCACCCGGACCCTGGAGGGATGGAAGCCGATGGTGTCTAGGATTTGGTCCACATACTGCTGGAACATATCCGTCTTAGGCCGGAGGAGGAACAGGTCATTTTGCAGGTCAAAGATGCTCACCTCCTGCCCGCTGAGGTGGGACAGGGGATGGTCCTTGGGGATCCCCACCACCAGGGTGGTGGAGAAGAGCTCATAGTGTTCCAAATTGTTGTTGTCCAGGTCCAGGTCGGTGAGGATGAAATCCAGGTTGGCCTGGTCCATCAGCTTTCCCTGGCGGTCCGGGTCCCGGCTGATTTGGTGGATGTTGATGTCCGGGTACTTGGCGCTGAAGGGGATGAGGATATAGTTCCACAAGGCCCCATCCAGAACGGAGAAGCGGACGTTTTTGGAACAGCGGCCCTGGGCGGTTTGGAGGGCCTCCACCCCGTGGTCTAAGGCGGCGAAAGCCTGCTCCACGTAGGGCAAAAACTGCTTGCCGTATTCGCTCAGGCGCATGTTGCGCCCCACCCGGTCAAAGAGCTGGACCCCCAGCTCCTGTTCCAAGCTGCGGATGCCCGCGCTGATGGCCGACGGGCTCACGTGGAGCTTTTCCCCGGTGCGCTGGACGTGTTCGATCATCGCCACTTCCCGAAAGTATTCCAGGTGTAGCAGGTTCATGGATGACCCCTCCTTGTTGGCCGGCAGTCTCCCCATGAGAAGTAGCCGGCGCGATACCAGTTTGTCATTTGATATAAATATGTGGATGGTTTGTTCAAAAAGCTGAGATGGACGGGAGACGGAATCAAATGTTATAGTAAAAACAACGGAGGGGAAGCGGTTTTCAATCTAACGAATTGCTTACTTCATTATAGCACACAGAATGTTTACTCGCAACCATAGCTTTCCACGCAAATGGCAAATATCCCTGGGCAAAGGGGGTGATCCTACAGAAGAGGGCCAACACATCCAGAGAGATCCCATAGTAGAGGAGGAGAATTTTGTGAAGTCCAAGCATCTTTCCCGCAACGAGCACAATGAGCTGGTCCTGACCCTCAGCGAGCTGGAGGGCGAAGCCATCATCGGCGGGGTGTTTTTCATCGCCGCCCTCGTTGTCCGGGTATTTTTCGTCAACAATCAGATCCGGACCATGAATCCGGATGCGTTTCCCAACCCAAGGACCCTCCCGGCGCTGTACTGCTACATTTTGATGGTCATGGCTGTGGGTATGGTGGCCAGTGCCTTCCACCGGCGCAAGCGGGCCTATGGCCTCAAGAGCTATGCGTTCAACCTCACCGGCCTGGGGCGCATCGCGGTGGTGCTGCTGGTGGTTTTGGGGGCCACGGTGGCCATGTACTACCTGCCCTATATCCCGGTGAATGCGGTGATGCTGGCCATCCTGATGATTTTCCTGGGGCAGCGCAACAAGCTCGTCATTGTAGGGGTCTCCATTGTGATGCCCATTCTGGTCTGGTGCCTGTTCACCTACGGCCTCAAGCTCTACATGCCATAAAGGAGGGATCATACATGCTAGAAATGTTAGCCAATGGCGTTGTCAATATCCTAACGCCAGGGGTACTGCTCTGTCTGCTGGGCGGCGTCACCGTGGGCCTGATTTTGGGGGCCATCCCCGGCCTCTCCGCCACCATGGCCATCGCCCTGGTGATCCCCTTTACCTATTATCTCACCCCCACCCAGGCCATCGTCATGTGTCTGGGGGCCTTCAACGGCGGCTGCTTTGGCGGCAGTGTCTCCGCCATCCTCCTGGCCACGCCGGGGACCACCGCCGCCAGCGCCACCGTCATGGATGGATACGCCATGGCCCAAAAGGGCCAGGCCACCAAGGCCATCAAGACGGCCCTGTTTTCCTCCATGTTCGGCTGTATGTTCGCCACCATCCTGCTGATCTTCGTGGCGGAACCCATCGCCAAGTACGCCCTGGAGATCGGCCCGGCGGAGTACACCATCCTCATGCTCTTCGCCATGACCATCATCGGTTCCGCCTCTGGGGAGAACGTCTTTAAGGGCCTGGCCGCCGGTGCCCTGGGCCTGCTCCTGGGCACCATCGGCTTCGACCCCATGGAGGGCAGCACCCGCCTGACCTTCGGCATGGTGAAGCTCTCCAGCGGCATCGACCTGGTGGTGATGCTCATCGGCCTGCTGGCCCTCTCCGCCATCATGATCCAGGTGGAGAACCACGCCCCCACCAACCAGAAGGCCACTGTCCTCCCGCCCCCCAAGGGCCCGGAGGACGAGAAGCTCAGCCGCAAGGAGATCAAGAGCCTCATCCCCACCTGGTTCCGTTCCGCCCTCATCGGCTCCGGCATCGGGGCCCTCCCCGGCCTGGGCACCACCCTAGCTGCCTGGTTGGGTTACGACACCGCCAAGCGCCGCTCCAAGCATCCCGAACGCTTCGGCACCGGCATCATCGAGGGCGTGGCCGGGCCGGAGGCCGCCAACAACGCCGTGTGCGGCTCCAACATGATCCCCCTGCTGACCATGGGCATCCCCGGCGACGTCACCGCTGCGCTACTGGTGGGCGCCTTCATGCTCCAGGGCCTCACCCCCGGCCCCATGATCTTCCGGGAGGATCCCCAGTCGGTCTATAACATCTACGTGGGCCTGCTGGCCTCCAACCTGATCCTGCTGGTGATGACCTTCGTGATGCTGAAGGTGTTCAAGCAGGTGAGCAAGCTCTCACCCACCGTCATCATCCCCTGCGTGTGCATGTTCTGCATGGTGGGTGTCTACGCCCTGTTCACCAGCCTGGAAGATATCCTCATCATGCTGATCTTCACCGTGGTGGGCTATATCCTGATGAAGTTTGGCTATCCCGTGGCCTGTATGCTGGTGGGCTTTATCCTCTCCCCCATGCTGGAGAAGTACGCCCGCATGGCCCTGACCATGTCCGACGGACACTTCAACATCTTCTTCCAAAAGCCCCTGGACTGGGTACTGTGGGCCGTGGTGGTGATCTCCATTGTCACCATCGTGCGCAGCCGCGTCAAGTCCGCCCGGAAGGAGAAGGCGGAGTACCTGGCGTCCCAAGCCGCCCAGGAAGGCGCCCAGGACAGTGGGCAGGAGGAAGCCTGACCTTGTGATCCCGCCTGGCGGTCCGGGCAGAACATACAAAATTTTTAGAAAAGAGGTTATCCATTATGAAAAGACGTCTGTTTGCACTCTCTCTTGCAGCGCTTCTTGCCTGCGGCACCTTGGCAAGCTGCAGCGGCCCCGACGGCGGCAGCAATGCCGGGGACGGGAAGCAGGAGGACTACCCCACCAGCGCCATCACCTGCATCGTCAACTGGTCCGCTGGCGGCCCCGCCGACCTGTCCACCCGCGCCCTGGCCGCCGCCATGGAAAAAGAGCTGGGTGTGCCCGTTACCGTGGTGAACAAGGAGGGCGGCTCTGGCACCGTGGGCATGAGTGAGCTGGCCCACGCCAAGAACGACGGCTATACCTTCGGGATGGTCAACCACAACGCCCTGTGCCTGCTCCCCTTCCAGATGGATCTGAGCTACACCCTGGAGGACTTTGACATCTTTACCACCTTTAATATCTATGAATATGCCCTGGCCGTCCCCGCCAGCCTGGGGGTGACCAACCTGGACGAGTTCTTTGCCTGGTCCAAGGAAAATTTACCGGACGGCATCAACGGCGCCGGGGCCGGCTATCCCCACCCCCTGACCATGGGCGACCTGTGCGAGCTGGCTGGACAGAAGTTCACCTGGGTCCCCACCGACGGCACCGCCGAGACCGTCCAGAACCTTCTGGGCAACCACATCTACCTGGGCTCCGCCACCTCCGGTGACTTCCTGCCCTATGTGGAGAGCGGTGAGCTTACGGTGATTGCCAACACCTGCGAGGAGCGCTCCAAGGCCTTCCCCGACATCCCCACCGCCAAGGAACAGGGCTATGACGTGGCCTATAGCTCCTACGGTGCCTTCGCCTTCCCTGCCGGGACCGAGCAGTACAAAGTCGACATCATCAAGGCCGCCTTCGATAAGGCGGTTCAGGACCAGACCTTCCTGGATACCTGCGAGCGGCTGAAGTTCGTCACCCAGTTCCTGGACGGCGACACCTATACCAAAATGGTCATGGACGACCGGGATATGTACGAAGAGCTGATGAAGCAGGAGTGATCCCCGCCGGACAGACAGGAACCAAGGATGTAACATAGCAAACCAAGGGCGCCTGCTGATGGCGACATCCAGCAGGCGCCCTTCAACAGAGGTGAGTTTTTTATGAGTAAAACCATGCTGGCCGCGGCCAAGACCAGCACGAAGCCAGGCATCGAGCTGATCACCGTCTCCGTGCCGGAGATCAGCGACAAGGAAGTCCTGGTAAAGGTGATGGCCTCCGGCCTGTGCGGCAGCGATATCCACACCTACCTGTGGGAAGAGACCATGCACTACAAGGAAAAATACCTCCCCCTGATCCTGGGCCACGAGTTTTCCGGGGAGGTGGTGGCGGTGGGCAAGGCCGTGCAGACGGTGAAGCTGGGGGACCACGTGTTGGCCAAACCCTCCCACCCCTGCGGGCAGTGCTGGTTCTGCCGCAACCACCAGCCCCAGAACTGCACCCACCGGGAGATCTGCGGCACCACCAAGGCCGGGGCCTTTGCCCAATACTGCGCCATCCATGAGGACCAGGTGGTCCACATGCCGGAGGGCATGACCTGGGACCAGGGGGCCATCGTGGAGCCCCTGGGGGTGGGGGCCAACTGCGCCATCCGCTCCGGCCTGGGCTATGGGGACTTCGTGGTCATCTCCGGCCCCGGCCCCATCGGCCTGACAGCCCTGTTGGCCGCCCGCGCCCTGGGGGCGGGGAGGATCGCCATCTACGGCACCGCGCGGGACGAAAAGCGCCTGGCCCTGGCCAAAGAGCTGGGGGCGGATTACACCTTGATGGGGGATCAATGCGACATCGTCCAGGAGATCAAGGACCTCACCGGCGGCCAAGGGGCGGACGTGGCCCTGGAGTGCGTGGGCCGTTCGGCCCTACTCCAGACCAACCTGGACCTGGTGCGCAAGCTGGGCACCGTGTGCTGTGCCGGCGTCTATTCCACCCCCGCTACCTTTAATTTAGATGACACGGTGCGCAACTCCAAGCGGATCATCGGCGCTTACGCCGGCTATTCCTTTGAGCGCTCTGTGCAGTGGATCACCAGCAACAATGTATTGGCAGAAAAAGCTGTGAAGATCATCTCCCACCGCAGCCACCTGCGGGACATCGAGGCCGCCTTCCAGCGGGCCATGGGCCAGGAAAACGTCAAGGAGATTTTCACCCGCTTTGATTGATACAAGTGACCCGTTTACGACCTACCATGAAAAAAGGAGTGTACGATTATGGCAATGTTGACCGGTGGACAACTGGTTGCGAAGCAACTGAAGAAGGAAGGCGTGGAGTGCGTGTTCGCCCTCTCCGGCGGCCACATCATGAACATCATCTACGGCTGCCGGGAGGAGGGGATCCAGGTCTACATGGTCCGCCATGAGGACACCGCCGGTTTCGCCGCCGACGCCTACGCCCGCGTCAGCGGCAAGCCTGGGGTCATCATCACCACCGCCGGCCCCGGCGTCACCAACGCCACCACCGCCATGGGGGAGGCCAAGGACGCCTGCACCCCCCTGATCCACATTGGCGGCGGGGCCATGATGGCCACCTACGACAGCGGCACCTGCCAGGACTTGAACACCCTGGACTGCATGGCCGCCGTGTGTAAGGACGCCAAGCGCTGCCTGAGCACGCAGCGCCTGCCCGATTACGTGTCCAAGGCCTTCCGCACAGCGGTGTCCGGCACGCCAGGACCGGTGTATCTGGAGATCCCCATGAACGTCTCCGCGGCCTCCGTGGAGGAGGACAGCGTCCGCATCCCCGAAAAATCCCGGACCTTCTGCGACGTCTACGGAGACCCCCAGTACATCAAGAAGGCCGCCCAGCTCCTGGCCCAGGCCAAGCGCCCGGTGATGATCGTGGGAGAGGCGGCCCGCTACTCCACCAACCACGGGGAGTTCGTGGGGATGCTGGCGGAGTATTTGAAGATGCCCGTCTATACCACCTCCATGCCCTACGTCCGGGGGCTGTTTGCCGACGAGGAGACGGCGGAGCTCTTCCACCTGGGGGAGGCCGCCGCCGCGGAGGCGGACGTGATCCTGGAACTGGGGGTGTACAACCACAACCACTTGAACCGGGGCCAGGCCCCCAACCTCAACGGGGAGGCCCAGGTGATCCAGGTCCACGAGGATCGGGCCATGATCGGCTTCAACCGGGACGCGGACGTGGGCATTGTGGCCTCCTGCGGTGTGGGGGCCATGCAGCTCTATGAGGCGGTGGAACAGCTGGTGTCTCCCCGGAACGATGAGATGTGGGTCCAGCGGGCCAGGGAGCTGACGGCAGTGGCCATGAAGCCCTTCACCGATTCCCGCACCGACGAGATCACGCCCCCTCTGCACATCGGCCGCCTCACCTGGGAGCTGCATAAGTGGCTGGATGTCAACGGCCGGGACTGGCACATTATATGCGACGGCGGCGATGCCGCCCAGTGGATGCAGTACAATAACGTGGCCCACTATCCCGGCCAGATGCTCCGCTTTGGCATCAACGGCACCATCGGCATGGGCCCCGGCTTTGCCCTGGGGGCCTGGGCGGCAGACAAAAAGCCTGTGATGTACGTCACCGGCGACGGCAGCTTCGGCTTCCACGCCATGGAGTTTGAGACCCTGCTGCGCTATGAGATCCCCACGATATGCGTCATCGCCAACGACTCCGCCTGGGGCATGATCAAACTCTCCCAGGAGCTGAAATTCCCGGAATACCTGGCCCAGCATGGCCACCACCCCATCAACCTCCTGCCGGATATGTTCCCCTACGAGAAGATGGTGGCGGTGTGGGGCGGCATCGGCAAGACCCTCCACAAAGCCGAGGAGATCCGCCCCGCCCTGGACGAGATCAAGGCCTCCGGCACCATCGGCATCCTCAATGTGGAAGTGAACCAACATACGCCTTCACCCCGCACCATCGGGTTTGCTGGTGTGGTGAAGCAATAGAATTCCTTTCTCTCCCTGACAGCCAGTGTCAGCCGAAGGACGGCAGAAGCCTCTGCCGTCCTTTTCGGCTCTGGGCTCTGGGAAGTTTATGGAATGGAGCGGGTTTTGATGAAACAGAAGATCTATCCCGGCTGGTGGATCGTCCTCACCGGCCTGTGCTTCCTAGCCTATTCCTTTGCCCGGAACGTCTATCACTTCTATGTGATTTCAGGGGTGTTCGGCTTTGCCGGGCGGTTTCTCTCCTTCGTGCCGGTATCTATCCTCATCACCAACTGGTTCGGCCCCCGTTTGAAGGGGAAGGTCATGGGGGTGGCCATGGCCGGCAGCGGTATCGGGGCGGTGATCTTGAACCCTGTGCTCTCCGCCACCATTCAGAAGTACAACTGGCAGACAGCCTACCGCATGTTGGCCCTGTTGATCTTTGTCCTGGTGCTGCCCCTGGTGCTGGGCACCATCCTGCGCAGCCCCGCAGACCGGGGCTTGGAGCGCCTGGGGGAGGACCCCCACCCGCCGGGGGAGCCCCTGCCTCCAGATGCCCTTTGGGGCCTGACCACCCGGCAGGCCCTGGGCAGCGGCCTGTTCTGGGCCATGTTCGGCACCTTCGCCCTGTTCTCCATCTCCTGCACCATCTTTAACAACAACGCCATCCCCAGTATGGTGGACTGCGGCTTCGACGCTGTGACGGCCTCCGCCGTCATGTCCGTCTCTGCCGCCGGGCTGGTGGTGGGGAAGCTGCTGTTGGGGGCAGTCAGCGACCACTGGAGCGCTAAGACGGCCTCTTCCGTCTCCATTCTCTGCTTGATGGCGGGGCTGAGCATCTTCTGGGCGCTGCCCCATGCGGCCACCTTCCTGGTGGCGGCCCTGGGGGGCTTCCTCTTCGGCATCGGCAACGCCAACTGCACCGTCTGTATGCCCCTGATCACCAGCGACCTGATGGGAGGCAGGCACTTTGCCGAGCTGTTCAGCTACGCCAGCGTGGCCAGCTCCCTAGGGGCCACCCTGGGCCCCCTGGTGGGCTCCCTGGTCTTTGACCGCAGCGGCTCCTATTCCGGGGCGTGGCTGTCGGATGTGGCCCTGTCGGCCGTTATGCTCCTCACCCTGCACCTGTGTTACCGGATGCGGCGCAAGTATAGCGGGCGGTGGGCGGCATAAACCGGGGGATTTTCTCTGGAAAGCTTTACATTTGCCCTCCCGGCGGAAAGTACGTATAATATCCCTATTGAAATACGTTTTCTAGGAGGAGTCCTTTCATGACCATCACCCAAAGAGATGCCGCCCCGGTGCTCTACTTCTCGCGGGAGGAGCTGCAAGCCGCCCGCCTCACCCCCAGCCGCCTCTCCGACACCGACACCCTGCGCCTGGTGCGCCGGGCCCTGGCCCAGGCCCAGTGCCCCATCCCCCCGGCCCTGGAGATCCGCAGCTTTCCCTCCCAGCACGGCCTGCTCTGCTTCGTCTCCCCCCTGCCGGAGGCGGCCCTTTCCCCCAAGCTGGAGCCGGCTCCACTCTCCTGAGAGGAAGATATTTCCAGAAAAATTAAGCAATGGGACGAAAAAACTTAATAGACTGCACATATTTTGTTAAAATTCTTCTTCCAATTTCCGCTCTGGAATGTTATAATGGTTACACAATTGTTACGGATTTTTCTCAAAATCTGCCTTCCGTATTTTTCCCGTCCCCTTTTTGGGTCCCGGTACATGAGGGAAGGGGAAGACGGAAATGCTACTTGCAACGGAACTGGGCGTGCCCGTTCCATCTGTTTTCCATAAAACCTGAGGAGCACAAAAGAAGGTGTCTTTTTTGACGAAGTATGTGATCCAGGGCGGTAAGCCCCTCCACGGCGAGGTCGAGATCAGCGGCGCAAAAAATGCTGCTGTGGCCATCCTCCCCGCCGCACTTTTGGTAGATGGCGTCTGCCGGATCGAAAACGTGCCCAACATCAGCGACGTGACCATGATCCTGGACATCATGGAGGAGCTGGGGGCCAAGATCCGCCGGGTGAACCGGACCACTGTAGACGTGGACTGCTCAAAAGTCTATAAGCAAAAAGTCCCCCACGATCTGGCCCGCCAGATCCGCGCCTCCTATTACCTCATCGGCGCCCTGCTGGGCCGCTTCGGCCGGGCGGAGGTCCCCCCGCCGGGGGGCTGCGATCTGGGCGTGCGCCCCATTGACCAGCACTTAAAGGGCTTCTGCGCCATGGGCGCGGAGATCCAGGTGGAGAATGGCTTTGTCTATGCCGCCGCCGAAAACGGCCGGCTCCACGGGGCCCAGGTCTATCTGGACGTGGTCTCGGTGGGGGCCACCATGAACATCCTCCTGGCCGCCTCCTTGGCCAAGGGGCTCACTGTCATTGAGAACGCCGCCAAGGAGCCCCACATCGTGGACCTGGCCAACTTCCTCAACTCCATGGGGGCGGACATCATGGGCGCCGGGACCGACGTCATCAAGGTCCGCGGGGTGGAGCGCTTGAAGGGCGGCTCCTATTCCATCATCCCCGACCAGATCGAGGCGGGCACCTATATGGCCGCCGTGGCCGCCGCCGGGGGTGAGGTACGCATCAACAACATCATCCCCAAGCACATGGACTGCATCACCGCCAAGCTGGTGGAGATGGGAGTGCAGGTGGAGGAGGACGGGGATTCCCTCACCGTCCGCCGCACCGGCAAGCTCAACCGGGCCAACGTCAAGACCATGCCCTACCCCGGCTTCCCCACGGATATGCAGCCCCAGATCGCCGCGGTCCTGTGCCTTGCAGAGGGCACCAGCATCCTCAACGAGGGCATTTGGGACAACCGCTACCGCTTTGCCGACGAGTTCCGCCGCATGGGCGCCAAGATCCAGGTGGATGGGAAAATTGCCGTCATCGAGGGGGTCAACCAGCTCACCGGCGCCCCCGTTCGGGCCTGTGACCTGCGGGCCGGGGCCGCCATGATCGTGGCGGGCTTGGCCGCCCACGGCACCACCGAGGTGGATCAGGTCTACTATATCGAGCGGGGCTATGAGGATATCGTGGAAAAGCTCTCCAAGCTGGGGGCGGATATCCAGTGCAAGGTCATTCCCGACAAGGAATGGCGCAATAACGTCGTATAACGAGGCTTTTTTAAGCCGACCGACCCGGACGGCGCACCGTCCGGGTCATTTTCGTCTGTTTTGATGTTCCGGACAGGAGTATACAGCTATGGTTACCATCCAAGTCCTCTGCGTGGGCAAGTTGAAGGAAAAACACTTCGCCGCCGCCTGCGCGGAATATGAAAAGCGCCTGGGGGGCTTTTGTAAACTCAGCGTCACAGAGCTCCCGGAGGAGCGCCTGCCGGAGGACCCCGCCCCGGCCCAGATCACCGCTGCCCTGGAGAAAGAGGCAGGCCGCATCCTGGCCAAGGTCCCCAAGGGGGCAAAGTGTACCGCCCTGTGCGTGGAGGGGGACACCCTCTCCAGCGAGGCCCTGGCGGGGAAGCTGGAGCACTGGACGGTAGGGGGGGCCTCCCAGCTGGTGTTCGTCATTGGGGGCTCCTTTGGCCTCCACCCGTCGGTGAAGGCGGCGGCGGATTTGCGCCTGTCCATGTCCCCTATGACCTTCCCCCACCATTTGGCGCGGGTGATGGTGCTGGAACAGCTTTACCGGGCCTTTCAGATCACCAAGGGGACGAAGTACCATAAGTAGAGAGCAAGGGAAAGGAGCTTTTTGCCATGTCCTATCAAGAGAATTATCAGCGCTGGTGCAGCAGCGACACCCTCACCCAGGCCGAGCGGGAGGAGTTGACGGCCCTGTCCGCCGACGCCACGGAGCTGGAGGACCGCTTCCTGGGCTTTTTGGAGTTCGGCACCGCCGGCCTCCGGGGCGTTATGGGCTTAGGCCTGCGCCGGATGAACGTCTACGTCATCCGCCACGCCACCCAGGCCTTTGCCCAGGTGATCCTGAATGAGGGCCCCCAGGCGGCGGAGCAGGGGATTGCCATTTGCTTTGACTGCCGCACCAACTCCGCCCGCTTCGCCCAGGAGGCCGCCTGCGTCATGGCGGCCAACGGGGTCAAGGTGCGCCTGTTTGAGGCCATGCGCCCCACCCCAGAGCTGTCCTTTGCCGTGCGGGAGTACGGCTGCACTGCCGGTATCAACGTCACCGCCAGCCATAATCCCCCGGAGTACAACGGCTATAAGGTCTACTGGTCCGACGGGGCCCAACTCCCCCCCCAGCACGCCGCCGCCGTGGCCCAGGAGATGGAGAAGCTGGACGTGTTCGACGGAGTCAAGACCATGGACTACCAGACCGCCCTGGACCAAGGCCGCATCACCCTTATGGGCAAGGAGACCGACGACAAATTCCTCCAGCACGTTCTGGCCCAGATGAGCGGCCAAGCCGCCATGGCCAAGGTGGCGGAGAATTTCCGCATGGTCTACACCCCCTTCCACGGCACCGGCTACCAGCAGATCCCCTACGTGCTGGGAGAGCTGGGAGTGAAGCACCTCCACTGCGTCCCGGAACAGATGGTCATTGACGGGACCTTCCCCACAGTGAAGTCCCCCAACCCGGAGAACCCGGAGAGCTTCGCCCTGGCGGTGAAGCTGGCCAAGGAGGTGGACGCGGACTTCATCCTGGGTTCCGACCCCGATGCCGACCGGGTGGCCATCCAGGTGAAGGGGCCGGAAGGGGCGTACATCCAAATCAGCGGCAACCAGACCGGGGCCCTGCTGCTGGACTACATCATCAAGACCCGCAAGGCCCAGGGCACCTTGCCGGAAAACGCCGTGGCCCTGAAAACCATCGTCACCACCGACCTGTCCCGAAAAATCGCCGAGGCGGGCGGGGTGAAGAGCTTTGACACCTTCACCGGCTTCAAGTTCATGGCCCAGAAGAAGAACGAGCTGGAGCGCAGCGGCCAGGGCCAGGTGATCTTCTCCTATGAGGAGTCCATCGGCTACATGATCGGGGACTACGTCCGGGACAAGGACGCCGTCACCGCCTCCCTGCTCCTGACAGAGATGGCCGGCTACTACGCCGCCCAGGGCATGACCCTCCTAGACGCCCTGGAGCAGCTCTACCAACAGCACGGCTACCACGGGGAGGAGACGGTCAACCTGATGATGCCCGGCCTGGAGGGCATCGCCCACCGGAAAGCCCTCATGGCCAGCCTCCGGGAGGACCCCCTCACCGAAGTGGCGGGCACGCCCGTAGAATTGCGCCTGGACTATCAGTCCGGCACCCAGACCGACGTTGCCACCGGGAAGAGCACCCCCCTGGATATGTCCGGCTCTGATGTGCTGAAATACCGCCTGGCCGACGGCACCTACTTCGTGGTCCGCCCCTCTGGCACGGAACCCAAAATCAAGGTGTACGTCCTGGCCACCGGGGACACCAAGGCGGACTGTCAGGAAAAGGTCCGGCGGTACGCCGATTGGGCCCAGGAGCTAAAAAAGCGGATTCCTTAAATTCCATGGATATGGATATAGAGAGAAGAGGAGTTGGGACAATGAAACGTATCCTGATTGCCAGCCTGCTGGCGTTGGCCCTACTGCCCGCCCTGCTGCTTCCCTGTGCCGGGGCTGCGGGCCTGACCACAGACTTTAAGACCTTGCGCATCAACAGCGTGGCCGAACCCCCGCATACCCTGGGGGATACAGACAGCGACGTTACCGTGGTGGTGGTAGGCCGGGTGATCTGCGGCCTGACCCAGGGCCAGGTCCAGACCGCCGGATTCCTGATGGAGAGTCTAGAGGTTTCCAACGGGCGGGTCTATCTCCTGGACATGGACCAGGAGCGGGAGACTGTGGAGGGGTACGCATCGTATCACCCAGAGACCCATGTGGCCTGGCAGGGATGGGACAGGACCTATCAGAACCTGTTTTGGGAGATCCACCGGGCCTGCTTCCCTGGCAGCAGCGGCAGCGCCACCTTGCCCGCCCTGTGCGTGCTGGACGGAGACTGCAACCCCATCTATTATGCCTCCGGCTCTGCCATTGACCAGGATAAACTGGCCCAGGTCCTGGCCCCCTATGGGAAAACAGAGCCGGTGCCTGACCCGGACCCCGTTCCCGACCCAGAGCCAACCCCGGACCCCGCCCCGCCTGCGCTCTTCCAGGATGTGGAGCAGTCGGACTATTTTTACGACGCGGTGCGCTGGGCCGTGGAGGAGAACATCACCACCGGCAGCGGCAATGGCCGCTTTGACCCCGCCGGGGTGTGCAGCCGGGGACAGATGGTGACCTTCCTCTGGCGTGCCTCCGGCGCCCCCGCCCCGGAAAAGGCCGCTAGCTTTACAGATGTGGCGGGAGATGCCTACTATCGGGATGCCGTAGCCTGGGCGGTGGAGCAGGGGATCACCACCGGCACCGGGAACGGACAGTTCTCCCCGGATACCCCGGTCACCCGCGCCCAAGTGGTGACCTTCCTGCACCGCAGCGCCGGGACCCCCGCCGCCACAGAAGGCAGCTTTACGGATGTCCCCGCCGGGGCCTATTATGCCAAGGCGGTGGGCTGGGCTATGGCCCAGGGGATCACCAACGGCTTAGCGAATAACCGCTTCGCACCGGAGCTGGACTGCACCCGTGCCCAGGTGGTGACGTTCCTCTACCGGGGCTTTGGGGTGTAACAGACCGTCTGAATACTATGACATGAAAAAGCCGGACCCTGAGGGGGCCGGCTTTTGTCGTCTATCGAGGTTATGCCTGCAAACTGACCCCACCCCCCTGAGGGAAGCGGGAGAAATAGCCCTGGCTATAGAGCTGTAAGTTCCCCAGAAAACGGTTCACCGCCCCGGCCTGAGCCTTGTCCCCACCGGTGAACTTCAACAGGGCGGCCACGTTATGTAGGTCCGCCTTGGTGCCGCCGTAAAGGAAATCAGCCATGACGAAGTGCTCACTTCCCTGGCTGTCCCGGTATTTGGCCCAGGTGGTGCCGGTTCTGTGGTCGCTGGGGTCGAAGCTGGTGGGGCGGTAGTCGTAGTACTCCACCACCCGTCCGTCCGGGTCTGTGACGACGAGACCGTCGACGGAGAACACCCGCCGGCTGCTGTCCCCGCCGGACTGATAGAACCACTGGAAATGCTCCGGGGGCACCTGGTTGGGGTCCAGGATATACTGCTCGTCGGCGCTTATGTTGTTGGAGACGGCGGTGTTGAAATTATAATAGAGGTTGCGCCCCTCCGCCAGGTAATCCCGTGGGGTGAAGCCCTGGTAGGCCTTGTCCTGGGCCAGGTTCATCACCCCGTCGGTGATGGCCCCCAGGGCCTTTTCGCTCTGGAAATAGTAGTCGGAGTTGTAATACTTCCAATTCCGCTGGGCATTCATTTCGCCGGTGAGATACTGCTTTCCCTCCTGGTTGTTGCGCTGGACGGCGGTGTCCAGGATTTTCCGGCGAAATTCAGAATAGAAGCTGTCCAGCATCACCTGATTGGTGCCCTTGGAGACCAGGGGGATGGGGTATCCCGCGTCCTGGCAGCTCTCCGCGAAGCGGGAGAACAGGGACTGGAATTTGTCCGACAGCTCCGCCTCAGACACCGTGCCGTCGAAGAAGCCGTCGATCACCGCCTGGCTCTCCTGGTCGATTTCCGCCTTGACCCCGGCAACGGGGCTCCGGGAGAGGGCGGCGTCAGAGAAAAATCTCCCCCAGAACTGCCGCTGCTTCTCCGGGCTGTCGGTGACGGGAACCATTTTGTCCAAATCCGGGGGCTTGTCGGATTTGACCAGCTGGTCGGAGATGTCCAAAAAGGTAAATTTGCCGTATTGCACGGGCTTCCCGCCGACAGGGGTACTTTGAATGCCGTTCATGGGGTGTCCTCCTTGTTTTGTTTCTTATGTTTACTATCGACCACTTTCTCTGGAAAAATAAGCCTGGCCCACCAGCCCCCACCCCAAAGCCCTCTTTTCCAAAGAGGGTGTCACGGCCGAAGGCCCGTGACGGGTGATTCCCGTGGGGAGCACAGGCACAAAGCTTTTTTCGACATCGCAAGGGGGCCACAACTGCGGCGTTGCGGCCCCCTCGTTACACTTCGATGAGACGACGTTGTGTGCCCGGAGGCAATCCTCACCCGGCTTCGCCGGGAGCTCCTTTCAAAAGGAGCCTTTTTGGGGGGACCTCTGGGATAGCGTTCCTTCTGCTGTGCAAAATCAGAAATAAAACATCTCCTCAAACTTCTTGTCCAGGGCGATGCACAGCAGCAGCGCCAGCTTGGCGGTGGGGCTGAACTGCCCTGTCTCGATGGAGCTGATGGTCTGGCGGGAGACCCCCACCAAGCTGGCTAACTCCCCCTGGGAGAGGCCCGCTTCCGCGCGAGCGGCTTTCAGGTTGTTGTGTAAAGTCAGGTCGTTGTCCATACTGCCCCCTTAGAAGAAAAGTTTCCACAGGTAAACGGCGATGCTGACGCACCCGATGACCATGCCAACGCTTGCCCAGGCCAATTCTTTTTTTGAGCGAAGGCGGTGCCACCGATACAAGCCTGAAACAGATACCATGATGAAGTATAGTCCGCTCACATCGAGGCGGGGCTGGTCGGTGAATATCTTGCTAAACCAAAGGATAGCACAGACTAGAAGTCCTATCTGCCAGCTCAGCGCGACTCCGCGCCGTTCCACTTCCAGCTCCAACTCATCCGCACCCTTGCGCTCCTGCGCTTTGCGCAGGATATCATCCTTTTCCATTCGTTCCATGGGTATTCTCCTATCTCTGCAAAGTTTTCTTGACAAATCGGACGCACGCCGTCAAGTTTTCTTGACAACCACAGGATACCACTGACAAGCTAACTTGTCAAGAGTTTTTTCAACGTCCCTGTCCGGTTCTGTCCACCCGGCGGGGCGCATAGGCTGTTGACAACTGAGTTTGTATTTTTAGGAGGGTCCACCCATGAAAAAACGCTTTGCCTGTTGTTTGGCCCTGGCGCTGCTGTTCGCCCTAGCCACCCCCGCCTTCGCCGCCAACCTAGACGTGAACGCCAAGGCGGTGGTGCTGATGGAAAAGACCACGGGGGAGGTCCTCTATGAGGAGAACGCCCATGAACAGCTAGAGCCCGCCAGCGTCACCAAGGTCATGACCATGCTTTTGATTATGGAGGCCCTGGACGGCGGGGTCATCACCAAGGACACCATGATCCCCGTCTCCGCCACCGCCGCGGGGATGGGGGGCTCCCAGGTGTATCTGAAGGAGGGGGAGGAGTTCCCCGTGAACGACATGCTCAAGGCCATCGCCGTGGCCTCCGGCAACGACGCCTCGGTGGCCATGGCGGAGTACCTGGCAGGGAGCGAGAGCTCCTTTGTGGAGAAAATGAATGCCAAGGCGGCGGAACTGGGCATGGAGGACACCACATTCCAAAATTGTACGGGCCTCCCGGCAGATGGCCACCATACCTCCGCATACGACATCGCCCTCATGTCCCGCGAATTGATCCTGCACCACCCGGATATCCGCACCTACACCACCATTTGGATGGACACCATCCGGGACGGAGCCTTCCAACTGGCCAACACCAATAAGCTCATCCGCTACTACACCGGGGCCACCGGCCTAAAGACCGGCTCCACCGACAGCGCCCTCTACTGCCTCTCCGCCACAGCAGAGAAGGAGGGCATGGAGATGATCGCCGTGGTCCTGGGCTCCCCCACCAGCAGCGACCGCTTCGAGGCCGCCAAGACCCTGTTGAATTACGGCTTCTCTGCCTACACCCTGGTGACGGCAGCCCCCTCGGAGCCTTTGGTGCCCGTGGCGGTGGAGCTGGGCCGGCAGGGGTCCGTGCAGCCGGTGCTGTCGGAGGAGATCCAGCTGCTCCTGGCCAAGGAGGATGCCGGGAAGCTCACCACCACCGTGGATTTATTGGAATCCGTCCCCGCCCCCGTGGAGCAGGGCCAGGAACTGGGCCAGCTCACCATCCTGGTGGACGGGGAGGAACGGGCGTCGGTGAAACTGGTGGCCCAGGAGGCGGTGGAAAAATTATCCCTGTTGGAGGTCTACCAGACCTTGTTGTCCATGATTTTTTGCCCGGCATGAACATTGTGGGGACCTGCGTGGGACGGCGAGGGCGCCGTCCCCTACATCCAAGGTGGTCGGCACGCAAGACAGGCCCGTTCATACGGCAGGCCCAACCACGCAGATTGTGAACCAACGGGGGTGAGGACACCAGCGTGTCCTTGTAGGGGACGCCGCCCTCGGCGTCCCGCGGTGGATGGCTTGCCTTGCTGGCAGGAGGTGGATGGCTTGCCTTGCCGGTACGAGGTGGACGGTTTACCGACACATGACCTAGGGCGAATCTACCGATAAACCAACGAAGCGCCTGTTTCTCAATACAACCATTGACACCCCAAGGTTTTTCTGCTACAATAACCTCACAATTTCATTGGAAAACAACATAATCGGAGTCTTTCCAAAGAACACGACCGCTGCCAGGAGGGTTCCCCCGCCCCTCTCCCGCAGCCAAGGCCATACGGACAGCCGGGTCGAATGCCGAGTTCCGCATGTTGCGGCGGCAACTTCTGTTGCCTTATTGATTGGGTTAAAAGCCCAAGTTTTATAAGTTGGTAACTATAAACCAGTGCCGAAACGGCATACAAACTTGTGAAATGGTCAATAAGAGTAGTAAAAGTAAGGTTCTTGCTATATAGACTCTCATCATCCCGCCCCCTCTTGGGAGCTCCCGTTGCCTTCTCAGCGGTGGACGTGTCGATTTTTGCAAGCTGTGTGCCATAGGTACACAGCTTTTTTGTCGTGGGAGGCCCGCTGTGAAAAAAATCGTCGAACTGAAAAACATCACCAAATCCTTCGATGGGGACCCCGTCCTCAAGGGGATCAACCTAGACATCTATGACAATGAATTTTTGACCCTCCTGGGCCCCTCCGGCTGTGGCAAGACCACCCTGCTGCGGCTCATCGGCGGGTTTGACACCCCGGACGAGGGGGACGTGCTCTTTTTGGGAGAACGCATCAACGACTTGCCCCCCCACCAGCGCAGCGTCAACACCGTGTTTCAAAAATACGCCCTCTTCCCCCACCTGAACGTCTACGAAAACGTGGCCTTCCCCCTCCGGGAGAAAAAGGTGCCCAAGGAAGAGATCCAGGAGCGGGTCCAGGAGATGCTCTCCCTGGTAGCCCTGACAGGCTTTGAACACCGCAACGTCACCCGCCTGTCCGGAGGCCAGCAACAGCGGGTGGCCATTGCGCGGGCCCTCATCGCCCACCCCCGCGTCCTGCTGTTGGACGAGCCCTTGGGGGCCCTGGACCTAAAGCTGCGCAAGGACATGCAAGTGGAGCTGAAAAAAATCCAGAAGCAGACGGGTATCACCTTCATCTTCGTCACCCACGACCAGGAGGAGGCCCTGTCCATGTCCGACACGGTGGTGGTGATGTCCGAGGGCCGCATCCACCAGATCGGCACCTCTGTGGACATCTACAACGAGCCCGTCAACGCCTTTGTGGCGGACTTCATCGGGGAGAGCAACATCCTGGACGGGGTGATGCTGGCGGACTACAAGGTGCGCTTCTCTGGGGCCAAGTTCCAGTGCCTGGACGCGGGCTTTGGGAAGAACGAGCCCGTGGACGTAGTGGTCCGGCCGGAGGACGTGGACATCGTCCCCCTGGAGCAGGGCCAGCTCACCGGGGTGGTCACCTCCGTCACCTTCCTGGGGGTCCACTATGAGATCATCGTGGACGTGGGAGGCTTCAAGTGGATGATCCAGACCACGGACTTTGTGGACGTGGACGAGGAGATCGGCATCCAACTGGAGCCCGACGCCATCCACATTATGAAGAAGTCCGAGTACTCCGACCTGTACGGGGACTACTCCTCCTTCTCCAACGAGCTGGAGGAGCTCTCCAACGAGACCCTGGGGGAGGAGGAAGAATGAAAACAACCGCCCGCCCCGCCCGGCGCCAGGTCCTGGCCCTGGGGCCCTATTCCGCCTGGGCTGTGCTCTTCATCCTGGTGCCGCTGCTGTTCGTGGCCTATTACGCCTTCACGGACGACAACTTCCGCTTCACCCTAGAGCACATCCAGCGCTTTTTCACCGCCACCTCCTCTGCGGAAGGGGGGGAGGTCCACACCTATCTGCTTATCTTCTGGCGCTCCCTAAAACTGGCGCTGATCTCCACAGCGATATGCCTGGTGCTGGGCTACCCCATCGCCTATATCATGGCGCGGGCCAAGCCCAAGGTCCAAAAGACCTTCATGACGGTCATCATGATCCCCATGTGGATGAACTTCCTCATCCGCACCTATGCCTGGATGACCATTTTGCAGGATACCGGCATCCTGAACAACTTCCTGGCGGCCCTGCACCTGGGGCGCATCCACATCATCGGCACCGAGGCGGCGGTGGTCATCGGCATGGTCTACGACTACTTCCCTTACATGATCCTGCCCCTCTACTCCATCATGGCCAAGATGGATGTGAAATTGCTGGAGGCGGCCCGCGACCTGGGGTGCAGCAGCTTTGGGGTGCTGCGCCGGGTGGTGTGGCCCCTGAGCCTGCCGGGGGTGATCTCCGGGGTGAACATGGTGCTCATCCCCTCCATCAGTACCTTTTACATCTCCCAAAAGCTAGGTGACGGCAAGTTCTTCCTTATCGGTGACGCCATCGAGGGGCAGTACGTGGCCAACAATCTCCACTTTGCCGCCGCCATCGCCTTTGTGCTCATGGTGGTGCTGCTGGCCTGTATGGCCCTGCTGAACCACCTGGCGGCCCAGCGCACGGAAGGGGGCGGACTCTAATGCGGCTTTCTGCAAAAATCTATACGGCGCTGATCCTGCTCTTCCTCTTCGCGCCCATCGTGATCCTGCTGGTGTTCTCCTTCAACAGCGGCAACAGCCTGTCGGTGTTCTCCGGCTTCTCCCTGCACTGGTACCAGGAGCTCTTCCGGGACGCCAACACCCTGGGGGCCTTGAAAAATACCCTGGTGCTGGCCCTGGCGGCCTCTCTGCTGTCCACCATCATGGGCACCGCCGCCGCCGTGGGCATCAACAAGCTGCGCAACCGCTATTTGAAATCCGCCCTCCACACCGCCACCAACATCCCCATGGTGAACCCGGATATCATCACCGGCATCTCCCTGATGCTGATGTTCGTCTTTGTGGGGCGGCTCATGGGCCTGGGCACCAGCCTGAACTTCTGGACCATGCTCATCGCCCACATCACCTTCTGCCTGCCTTATGTGATTTTGCAGGTACTGCCCAAGCTGCGCCAGCTGGACCCCGCCCTCTCCGAGGCGGCCATGGACCTGGGCTGCACCCCAGTGCGGGCTTTCCTGAAGGTGGAGCTGCCGGAGATCATGCCAGGGGTGCTCACCGGCATGATCATGGCTTTCACCCTCTCCCTGGACGACTTCGTCATCAGCTACTTCACCGCCGGCAACGGCTTTGAAACCCTGCCCATCCGCATCTACAGCATGACCAAAAAGACCGTCACGCCCAAGATGTATGCCCTGGCCACCCTGATCTTCTTTGCCATCCTGACCCTGCTGGTGGTGAGCAATCTCATGGACGACAGCGGTGAGGAGGGGACGGCCAAGCGCCGGCGTGATCCCCGCCGGGGGGGCAAGTTCCTGGCCGGGGGCGTGGTGGCAGTGGCCCTGGTGCTCATCGCGGTCACCTCCATCGCCGGGGGACAGAACGTCCGCACCCTCAACGTGTACAACTGGGGGGAGTATATCTCCGACGGCTCCGACGGTTCCCTGAACACCATCACCGCCTTTGAGACGTGGTATGAGGAGACCTATGGGGAGAAGGTGAAGGTGAACTATTCCACCTACGCCAGCAACGAGGACCTCTACGCCAAGCTGAAAAGCGGGGCGGTGAGCTACGATGTCATCATCCCCTCGGACTACATGATCGCCCGCCTTCAGGAGGAGGGAATGCTCCGCCCCCTGAACTTTGACAACATCCCCAACTATGAATACATCGGGGAGGACTTCCGGGGCCTGTACTACGACCCGGAGGAGCGCTATACCGTGCCCTATACCTACGGCGTGGTAGGGGTCATCTACAACGCCAACCAGGTAGACCCGGAAGACGCCCAGGGCTGGGACCTGTTGTGGAACCAAAAGTATAGCCGCGCCATTCTCCAGTTCAACAACGCCCGCGACGCCTTCGGTACCGCCATGTACCGCCTGGGCATCGACGTGAACACCCTGGACAAGCGCCAGTGGGACCGGGCTTTCCAATCCCTGGTGGAGCAGCGCTCCCTGGTGAAAGCCTACGTGATGGATGAGATTTTCAACGCCCTGGAGGCCGGGGAGGCAGACGTGGGAGCCTACTACGCTGGGGACTACTTCACCATGGTGGATGCCCAGGCACCCACGGTAGATTTGCAGTTCTACTACCCCGAAACCACCAACTACTTCTTTGACGCCATGTGCGTGCCGGACTGCTGCCAGGACCAGGAGCTGGCGGAAATTTTCATCAACTATATGCTCAGTGAGGAGCCCGCCATCGCCAACGCGGAGTACCTCTACTACGCCTGCCCCAACCGCCTGGTCTATGAGAACGAGGACTACCAGGAGGAGATGGGGGAGGAGGTCATGGAGATCCTCTACCCGGAGATCGAGGGCTTTGCAGAGTTATACAACCGCTACGCCTACCGCAATCTCCCCGACGAGATGTTGACCTACATGAATACCCTGTGGGAACAGGTGAAGATCAACTGAGACAAACCCAAGAAAAACTGGCGCGGTTGCCAAAGGCCGCGCCAGAGAAGCGATACATGAAATCATACGAATCTGCCAGGAGCGCAATATCTTGTTACCGTTCCTGAAGGCCCGACGGAAGGAGGTCGTCGATATCATGGAGCTGCTGTTTAGCCAGGATGAAATATGGGAAATGACCAAGCGGGAGATCGAGTGGGAAGGCCGACGGGAAGGCCAACAAAAAGGAGAGCAGCAGCGGGATGTTCTCTATGGCAAGTTGATTGAACAATTACTTCCCCTGGGACGGATCGACGAGCTTCCCGCAGCCACAAGGGACAGGAATAAGCTGTCCGCGCTGGCCAACGAGTTCGGTTTGGAAATTTGATGCTTGGAAAGAACACCGGCGCGGCCTCAAATAGGCCGCGCCGGTATCTGTAAAAGGGAAATACTTTACGCCGTCATCAGTGCGATAGCACCGATGATCCACAGATGCAGGGGATAGAAGAGATAGAAGAAGTATTTGGTAAAGCTTGTTTTTGGCCCCCGCTTCCCGTTGTACAGGGACAGGAAGGGCAGCACCGTCAAGAAGAGGAAGTCAGAGTTGAAGGCCAGCATTTGCAGCGTCTCACCCGCAGTGGGGTAGGGCTGATAGGAGATGGCGAAGAGGAAGATGGACAGGGCCAGGTAGAGGAGGTTTCGGGTGCTGTGGCGGGTCCGGAAGGTGTAGGTGATGAGCATAAAGGGCAGGAGCACGATGCCCCCCTCGGTGAAGATGAAGCCCAGGGCCACCAGGACAGTGACACCTGCGATCCGCAGCAGCTTTCCGCCTCCAGAGGGCTTTCCACCGTACTCCCCGGACAGGATGTTCAGGGCCAGGACCCCCACCGCCAGGGTGAGGAAGATGTTGTTGTGGATGGCCAGGCCCTTGTCCGCCGCCAGGAAGTTGTACAACAGATTCCCCAAAGCCATGCCGATGGCCCAGAGGAACAGGCGCAGGTTGTAAAGAAGGCTGTTGCGGGTGTGCCAAAACCCCTCCACAGCGGCGTAGGCAAACCACACGGCCACGCAGCGGGTGATGACGTGAAAAATTCCCGCCTGGGTGGCGGAGAGCAGCCCTGGGATGTGGTCCAAATGGTCCAGGACCATGAGCAGGGCCATGAAGAATTTAATTTCAAAGGCATTCAAGCGCCGGATGCGGAAAGCCGGGAGATGGATGGGTCGTATCGGCATATATAGGGGTCCCTTCTGGTAATTTACTCAATTTATATACCAGAATTGCCGAGAGAATGCAAGCCTTCTGTGGATATTTTTTCAAGAAATTGGGTGAAATGGGCAAAAATTATACACGAATGGCAAACTCCGGGAAGTATTCCCCCACAAAATCCACCGCCGGAACCACCCACTCCCGTCCCCGCAGGGGCTCTAAGATCCCTGCCTCGGTGGGGAAGGGGAAGGAGAGCTTGTAGGCATACAAGGCCTGGCCGGAGCTGCGCCCCCGCTGGCGGTTTTCCCGCTCCCGGCCGTACTTGCCGTCCCCCAGGAGGGGGTGCCCGGCGGCGGCGAACTGGGCCCGGATCTGATGGGTGCGCCCGGTGACCAGGCGGCATTCCATCAGGGACAGGCCGTTGCGCCTGGCCAGGGTGCGGTAGAGGGTCACGGCAGTGCGGCCTCCCTCAATGGGCCGCTTGTGGACGGAGACCTGCTTTTTCACCTCGTCCTTTAAGAGAAACCCCTCCAGCTTTCCCTGGGGCGGGTCCATGGCCCCCAGGATGATGCAGAGATAGGATTTCTCCACCTCCCGGTCCCGGATCTTCTGGTTCATGATCCGTAGAGCCTCAGCGTTCTTGGCGGCGATGACGATGCCCCCGGTGTTGCGGTCGATGCGGTTGCACAGGGCCGGGGCGAAGGCGCCCTCCTGGTAGGGGGACCACTCCTTTTTCTGATAAAGGTAGGCGTGGATGTGGGTGAGCAGGGTGTTCACCCGCTCCTGCTCGTCGGGGGGGACCACCAGCCCCGGCCGCTTGTCCACCAGCAGCAGGTTCTCGTCCTCATAGAGGATGCTCAGCTGGGGCTTGTAGACAGAGAGAAAGGCGTTCTCTGGGGTGGG
>CAJTQP010000022.1 GCA_910578575.1 uncultured Oscillospiraceae bacterium | reverse complement strand
TCTTCTTTTACATTCCCCAACTGGCCGGTTCCATGGTGGATACCCAAATGGGTATGACCATGAACCAGATCTACGACGCCGGCTCCCAGGCCAACCTGTCGGCCAGCGGCGTATTGCTGAATGCACTGATGACCCTGCTGTTCTTCGCCGGAGGCGGACATATTACGCTGATGCGTATTTTCCTGACTTCTGAGGAGATCGTGCCTTATGGCCAGGTGACCCTGGCAGTTCCGGCATTCAACCTGCTGCTGGAGCTGTTTGTGGAGTGTACGGTGCTGGCGGTGAAGCTGTGTATGCCGATTCTGGCGGCAGAGCTCATCGCCCAGGTGGGAATGGGAATTTTGATGAAGGTCATCCCACAGATCAACGTGTTTGCCATCAACATTGAGTTGAAGGTCATCGTGGGTCTGGCGCTGCTGTTGGTGCTGATTACTCCCTTCAGCGAATTTCTGCTGGAGGCGGAAGCCCTCATGCTCAACAGCCTACATGAGGTGCTCACCCTCACCGCCAGTTAGGTGGGGAGGGCTGTGGCATACATGGAGAAAGGCTCTGCCCTCTCCCAAGAGGAGCGGCAGGGCACGGCATAGTGGCCAAAGGGGGGATGGACGTTGGCCGAAGGTTCCAAGACTGAAAAAGCGACGCCAAAAAAGCGACGAGACGAACGAAAAAAAGGCAACGTCTTTATGAGCAAGGACGCGGTGGCGGTGGTCAGCTTGCTGGGTACCTTCTCCGTCCTGTGGGCCTTGGCCTCCGGCTTTGCCAACCAGCTTGGCGGCTTCATGATCTTCTGCCTGAATACGGTGGGAGAGGAAGCGCGGGAGGTGGGCCGTTTGTCCAACGAACTGGCGGTCCAAGGGATTTTGGCGATGCTGAAAACAGTGGGCCCAGTGGTGGCGGTGGCGGTGCTGTGCGCCGTGGCTGCGACCTTCGCCCAGACCCGTTTTCTGGTGAGCCTGGAGTCCATCAAACCAAAGTTCAGCCGGATTAGCCCCATCCAGGGCTTCAAACGGCTGTTTTCCCTGAAAAGCGTGGTAGAGACCTTGAAGGGGGTCCTGAAGATCACCCTTCTGTTGGTCATTATCTATATGAGTATCCGGGATATGTTCCTGGAGAGTGCTAGCTACCTGTATACGGATCTGTCCACGGCCTGTGCCCATCTGGTGCAGGTGGCGGCAAGTATGGTCATTCGTATTTGCATCGCCTTCGTGGCCCTGGCGGCTCTGGACTTCATCTATCAATGGTGGGACTATGAGCGCCAGATGAAGATGAGTAAACAGGAAGTGAAGGAAGAATATAAGCAACTGGAAGGCGACCCCCAGGTGAAGGGGAAGATCAAGGAATTGCAGCGCCGCCGGGCCCAAAGCCGCATGATGCAGCAGGTGCCCGGAGCAGACGTGGTCATCCGAAACCCCACCCACTTCGCTGTGGCCCTGCGCTATAAGCCAGAGCAGGACAGCGCACCCATTGTGTTGGCCAAGGGTCAGGATGCCATTGCCCTGCGTATCGTGGCCATTGCGGAGGAGAACCAGGTTGCGGTAATGGAGAACGTGCCTCTGGCCCGTGCCCTCTATGCCCAGACGGAGCTGAACCAGGAGATTCCGCCCCAGCTCTATGGTCCGGTGGCGGAGGTGCTGGTATACATCTTCCGTTTGAATGAGAAAAAGAAGATCGTCAAGTAAACGGCCTCTCCGACTGTAAGACCAGGCGCGAAATTTGCCAGAAAGTGTGACCCATGAGACGAATTTTTGACAATATCATAGCGCTGCTGGTGGTCGTGATCGTCCTGTTCTTGGTGATCCCCCTGAAGTCGCAAATGCTGGACATTTTGCTGGTGTGCAACATCGGCCTGTCCATTATGATCCTTATGATCACCATGAGCATTTCCGACGCGCTGGAATTTTCGATTTTCCCCTCGCTACTGTTGATTACCACACTGTTCCGCCTGGGTATGAACGTATCCAGTACCCGGCTGATCCTGGGCAACGGCGGTTACGCCGGTGAGGTCATCAACTCTTTCGGTAAGTTGATTACCGGAGGCAACATCGTCATCGGCTTCGTGATCTTTATCATCATCGTGTTGGTGCAGTTCATCGTCATCACCAAGGGCGCGGAACGTGTCAGTGAGGTGGCGGCCCGCTTTACCTTGGACGCTATGCCTGGTAAGCAGATGGCCATTGACGCTGACTTGAGCTCCGGCCTCATTGATGAGCAGGAGGCCCGCACCCGTCGGGCTAAGATCCAAAAGGAAGCCGACTTCTATGGCGCCATGGACGGCGCCACCAAGATCGTCAAGGGCGACGCCATCATGTCCATCATCATCACCCTCATCAACTTTGTGGGTGGTGTGCTGGTGGGCATCGTGATGAACGGCGGGGCTTTCGGGGACGTGTTGCAGACCTATACCATCGCCACCATCGGTGACGGTCTGGTGTCGCAGCTGCCCTCCCTGCTGATTTCCACCGCCACCGGCATGATCGTCACCCGTTCTGTCTCCGAGGGGAGTCTCAACGCCGACGTGCTGGGGCAGTTCAAGGCACAGCCTCGCGCCATTATGGCCACAGGTGTGATCCTGTTGATCTTGGCGATCATTCCCAACACGCCTACCATCCCGCTGATTATCGGCGGCCTTCTCCTGACCATCGGCGGCCGGGTCATCAGTGGCCGGCTGGACGCCGAAAAGGCGGCGGAAGTGGCAGCGCTTCAAGAGGAAGCGGCTGTGCCCGCCGAGGCTGCTGCACCCAGCGAGAGCGATTATTACAAAGATATCAACAACGTCTATTCCCTCCTGGCAGTGGAGCCTGTGGAGATGGAGTTCGGCTACAGCTTGATTCCCATGGTGGACGAAAACCATGGCGGCAAGCTCATCAACCGCATCGTCATTTTCCGCCGGCAGTACGCTCAGGATATGGGCTTTGTGTTCCCCTCCATCCGGTTGCACGACTCCTCTGCCTTGGGGACCAACCAGTACTGTATTCGGATCAAAGGGGAAGAAGTGGCCAGAGGCGAGATTTTGGTGGACTACTACCTGGCTCTGGAGCCGCCCAACCCCTTGGGAGAGATCGACGGCATCGAGACCATCGAGCCCGCCTACGGCATCCCCTCCCGGTGGATCCTGCCGGAAAATAAGGAGATGGCGGAGATTTACGGCTACAACGTCATTGACCCGCTATCCGTCATGCTGACCCACTTGGCTGAAACGGTGAAAAAGCACGCCTACGAGCTGCTGAACCGGGCGGAGACCATCCGACTGGTGGAGAATCTGAAGCAGAGCTCCCCGGAACTGGTGGAGGAGGCGGTGCCGGAAATCATCACCTACGCCAACCTGGAAAAGCTGCTGCGCAACCTTCTCCAAGAGGGGGTACCCATCAAGGACCTGGGGACCATCCTGGAGGCTGCGGTGGACGCTGCCACCCAGGGTCGAGACATCGACATGGTTACCGAGCATGTGCGCAGTGCCTTGGCCCGGACCATCACCCGCCGCTTCTGCGAGGACGGCCAGCTCCGGGTCATCACCCTGGACGCCGAGGTGGAGAAGCGCGTCATTTCCTCCCTTACCCGCAACGAGCAGGGGGTGTATCTGGCGATGGGCCCCGACCTGATGCAGAGCATCATCTCGCAAATGTCCGAGCACATGAAAAAGTTCTCGGATTTGGCACAGACCCCGGTGATCCTGGTCAGCCAGGTGATTCGCGGCTATTTCAGCAAGATGATCACCCAGTTCTATCCCAACGTCTATGTGTTGTCCTTCAATGAGATCACCAATAATGTGCAGATCCAGGCTCTGGGCAACATCACCGTAGAACCCGCCATGGAGCGAAAGGCGGTGGGGACATGAGTACCGCTGCGGCGCCAAGCCGGCAATACACCGAGGAAGAGATCGAGGCCATGAGCACCCCCGATCTGCTGGCGACCTACAAGCGCACCGGGGACGAGAACCTGAAATGGCCCCTGGTCCTGCGCTATGAGGGGCTGATCAAAAACGCGGCCCTCCAGATTCGAGGGGTGTATAGCAGCTTCGCCCAGGTGGACGATATCGTCAGCGAGGGCATCCTGGCTTTGCTCAGCTCCATCGACAAGTTTGACCCGGACAAGGGCATCAAGTTCGAGACCTACGTGTCCAAACGCATTCGGGGCATGGTGATCGACCTGGCCCGGAAGCAGGATTGGCTGCCGCGCAATGTCCGGCAACGGGCCAAGGAGTTTGACCAGACGGTGTCCGACTTGGCCAACGAGTTGGGGCGCTACCCCACCGACCAAGAGGTGGCGGAAAGGCTGGAAATTCCCCTGGAGAAGTATCAGAAAGAGGCCGCCCGTGTGGCCTTGGGCAACACCCTGTCTCTGGATGCCCTGATGGACGCCCGCGACCTGGAGGGGTACCGCTTTGAGGTCTCCTCAGAGGACCCCAGTGTCCAGCCGGAGCTGGTGCTCCAGGACCAGGAGCTGCAACAGGTGCTGGCGGAAGCCATCTCCTCTTTACAGGAAAACGAACAGATCGTTCTGTCCTTATATTATGAGAAAAACCTTCACATGAAAGAAATCGCCCAGGTGATGGGAGTCAGCGAACCGCGAATCTCCCAGATCCATTCCCGCGCCATTCAAAAGCTGCGGGAACAGATGGGCACGTATATGGATGGCGTGCCCATGAAAAAAACCACGAAAAAGCGGAAGAAGGGATAAGAAGATGTATAAAGGGTTTTATAACCTGACCTCCAGTATGCTGACCCATCAGCGCAACCTGGATGTGGTGGGCAACAACCTGGTGAATATCTCTACCGCGGGCTTTAAGCAGAGCCGGTATACTGCCACCACCTTTGACGATGTGATCTACAACAAGGTGGGCAACCGGCAGAAGATCTATCAAGAGATCGGGCGACAGAGCTATATCCGGGCCAACAGTGAGATCTATGTCAGTCACGACCAAGGTATCCCGGAACCCACAGAGATTCCCCTGGACTTTTGTATCGTAGGAGAGGGCTTCTTTGCCGTGCAAAGTGACAACGGCGTGGTCTATACCCGCGCCGGGAGCTTCACACTGGACGAGGAGGGCTTCCTCTGCTTCCCCGGTCTGGGACGGGTGCTGGACCCCCAGGGCCAGACCATCCAGTTGGGTACGGATAAAATCTATGCCGACGACCGGGGGAACATCTACACCGAAAACCATGAGCAGTTGGGCCAGGTGGGGGTCTATGTCTTTGAGGACCCCCAGCAGTTGGAGTTCAACGAGCAAGGTGTGTTCACCGGGGCCGGGGCCGTTGCAGACCCCAACACCCAGGTCCTGTGGAAGTACCTGGAGCGCTCCAACACGGACATGATCCAGCAGATGACCGAGATGCTCACCTGTCAGCGGGCCCTCCAGAGTGCCGCCCAGGTTTCAAAGATGTATGACGAGCTGATGACCAAGGCCACCACCGACGTGGGCCGCATGTAAGAGAGAGGTGACGGAAGATGAATCAATCCTTCTACATCGGCGCCGTGGGTGCCCAGCAGCAGTTGAAGCGCTTGAACGTCCACGCGGACAACATTGCCAACGTCAACACCACCGGCTTCAAAGCCAACCGGGCCGACTTCTCCGCCCTGATCTATCGAGACCGCCAGGGCGTGGAGGAGGAGCTGCCCATGGGTGTGGGCACCAAGCTGCTGATGACCGCCACCGACTTTTCCTCTGGCGGCGTGGCCGACACCGGCCGCTCCCTGGACTATATGATCGAGGGGGACGGCTTCTTTGCCCTGGTGGACCTTGCCACCGGCGAGGTCAGCTATACCCGTAACGGTGCTTTCTACATGGCCGAGCACCTCCAGCCCAGCGAGGACGAGGTGGACGAGAATGGGGAGCCCGTTATGGAGTCGGTTTACTGCCTGTCCGACGGTAAGGGACGCTTCGTCCTCAGCCAGATGGGTGGCCTCATTGAAGTGGAGGATGCCACCCAGATGCTGCCCATCGGCATCTTTGACTATAGCAACTACAATGGTATGACGCAGATCGACGGTACCCGCTATCTGCCTGTGGAGAAAAACGGCGGCCTGTGGTTTGGCACCGGGAAGCTGGTCCAGGGCGTGCTGGAAAGGTCCAACGCCGACCTGGCCGATGAGATCACCAAGGTGATCGAGTCCCAGCGGGCCTACGGCATGGCGCTGAAAATGGTGCAGACCTCTGACGAGATCGAGACCACCATCAATGGTCTGCGGAATTGATTGGGGGGATAGGAAAACATGGCGATAAAAAACTACGATGAGCTCAGCTCCCTGGAGTTGGACACCCTGCGGGAAATCGGCAGCATGGGCACCGGAAACGCTGCCACTGCCCTGTCCCAAATGCTCAACAGGGAGGTGCGTATCACCCTGCCGGAGGTGCGCATCATGGGCTACAACGAGGCCATCGAGTGGATCGGCGGCCCGGAAGAGATCACCGCCGGCGTTCTGGTGAAGCTGAGCGGGCAGATCAACGGGATCATGCTCTCCGTGCAGCAGTTGGAGTTTGTCAACTTGGTGCTGGACAGTGCCCTCAAGAAGAAGATCAACGACTATAGTGAACTAAAGGAACTGGAGAGATCTGCCCTTGTGGAAGTGGGCAACATTATGATCTCCACCTTTATCAACGCCCTGAGCGGCTTGGCCGATATGGACGTGAAGCTGACCGTGCCTGCCTTTACCGTGGATATGCAAGGGGCAATCCTGGCTGTACCCATGGCGGAGTATGGCGGGCAGTCGGACTACATTATGACAATCGGAGGTAACTTTGTCTGCGATAACAAGCAGGTTCCCTGCCGCCTGCTCATGTCGCCTGACCTCCGATCGCTGAATGCTTTGTTTCGGAAGCTGGGCGTAAACGATGAGTGAAAAACGGATCATTGGCATTGCGGATATGAAACTGTCCAAGGTGGAGGGGATGCTGGTCACCTACGCCTTGGGTTCCTGCATTGGTATTTGCCTGCACGACCCGGTCATCAAGCTGGGCGCGCTGGTGCATATCATGCTTCCGTTGAACATGGAGACAGGGCGAAAGAATCCCATGAAGTATGCTGATACCGGAATTAGAGAGACCTTGAGACAAATGGAAGCCATGGGCGCCCGCCGGGACCGGATCACCGCCAAGATCGCCGGGGGAGCAAAGATGTTTGAAGAGAGCGGCGGGGCGCTGGGCAACATCGGCCAGCGCAACATTGAAAGTGTCCACCTGAACTTGAAAAAAGAGGGCATCCGCCTCTTGAAAGAGGATGTAGGTGGGTCGGTGGCCCGTACCTTGCTCTTCGACGTGAGCAGCGGGCTGTGCTGCGTGCGCTGCTACGGCCGCCCGGAGCTGATTATTTAAGGTACAAATTGAAGGGAGTGCTTGGAAATGCGGGAAGATAATAAACAAGGGATCCTGCTGGAATCGGGGACCAACGAAATCGAAGTTATGGAGTTCACCATCAATGGGAACCTCTATGGCATCAACGTGGCCAAAGTGAAAGAGATCCTAATGTCCTCACCGGTGAAGCCCATGCCCCATGCCCACCCGGCTGTGGAGGGGATATTTAAGCCCCGTGATATCGTGCTGACGGTTGTGGACCTTCCGCGCTATCTCCTCCAGGCTCCCTGTGATAAGGGCGAGAAGGACCTGTTCATCCTCACCAACTTCAACCGGATGAACATTGCCTTCCGTGTCCACACTGTGGTGGGCATCAGCCGTATCTCCTGGCAGGACATCCAGAAGCCGGATAAGACCATCTCCAGCGGAGAGGAAGGGGTGGCCACAGGGATCGCCCAGTGCGGGGAGGACCTGGTGACCATTCTGGACTTTGAAAAAATCGTGGCAGAGATCGCCCCGGAGACCACCATCCAGATGGCGGAGATCGAGAGACTGGGCCACAGGGATCGCCGGGAGTCCCCCATCATGGTGGCAGAGGACTCCATCCTCCTGGGCCGGATGATCGTGGAGGCCCTGCACAAGTCCGGCTATGTGAATGTGACCATGTGCATGGACGGCCTGGAGCTGTGGAACCGCTTGCAGGAGTACCGCGAGGAGGAGAACCTGCGGGAAAAGGTGGCCTTGATTATCACCGATATCGAGATGCCCCAAATGGACGGCCATCGCTTGACCAAGATGATCAAGGACGACCCCAAGTTCAAATCTATCCCTGTGGTCATTTTCTCCTCTCTGATCACCGAGGAGATGCGCCGCAAAGGCAAGGAACTGGGTGCAGATGAGCAGATGAGCAAGCCGGAGATCGGCCGTCTGGTGGAAGTGCTGGACCATTTGCTGATGCGGCAAGACAAGAAACAGGGCTAAGAAATAGGAGGCAGTTATGAGCGGCAAATATATTGTGCGGCAGCCCATCAAGGATGCTGCTGGGAATATTATTGGGAATGAAATTCTATACCACGGCGCGAATTTGGCCTTCAACAGCGATAGTTCCACATCCAGTGAAGAATTTGCCGCTGCTAACACCATTTATAATTTCCTGACCCAGAGTAGCCAAAAGACGTTCAAGGGCACGCTGAACTTTATGACCTTCACCACCATGCTGCTGATGAAGAAGACTCCACGGCTCTTTGACAAAAACGACCTGGTGATTCAGATCGACGACAGCGTGATTATCCATCCTCTGTCCATGCATTTGGTCCAGCAGTATGTCCGGGAGGGCTACCGGGTGGCGGTGAATGACTTCCAGTTTGCCCCCCGCTACCTGTCCCTGCTGGATGATATCCACTACATCAAGGTCAATGGCAAGGGCGCAGGGGATATCACCGTGCGCAACGCCATCGAGATTGCCCACAGCATGAACATCAAGTGCATCGTCACTGGCATCGACAGCGCAGAACTCCACCAGCGTATGGTAAACCTGGGGGCGGATGCCCTGGAGGGATCCTATGTGGCGGAAAGCCTGAAAACGGCCTCCCATAACAGCTCCTATCTCCAGAGTAACTTCTTCCAGCTGATGGTGGCTGTTACCAAGGATGAGCCCAACGTGGAGGAGATCGAGCAGATGATCGGCGCGGATGCGGGCCTGTCTTACGGTTTGTTGAAGATGGTCAACTCCGCCTATTTCGCCCTGCGCCACCGGGCCACCACCATCCGTCAGGCGGTGATGACCCTGGGCCTGGGCCAGTTGAAGCAGTGGATTTATCTGCTCAGCGCCAGCAATGCGGAGAACGAGACCGACGACACTTCGGAGGAGTTCTTGAAACGCTCCTTTATGCGGGCAAATTTCTGTAGTGAGCTGATGAACCACGCCAAGAATATGCCCATTTCCAAGTCAGAGGCCTATCTGATGGGGATGTTCTCCACCCTGAACTACCTCATTGACGCCCCCATGGAGGAGATCTTGGCGGAAGTACCGGTGGCTGACGAGATCAAGGCGGCGTTGCTGAACCGCGAGGGCCGCTGTGGTATGCTCTATGAGCTGGTGTTGAGCTATGAGTCTGCCAACTGGGAGCGGATCACTGAGCTGGCAGAAGCCCTGGAGATTCCCGACAATATCTTGACCAGTGTGTATTTTATCTGCACAGAGAACGTCAACACGCTCTGGGAGCAGTTGACCAATCCCTACCAGGACGCAGTGGATGACGCTGCGCCGGAGGGAGCCGAGGCTGCGGCGGTTGCCCCTGAGGCGGCACCGGCGGAGTAAAGGACAAAATATCAGAAAAAACCTGGCAGATGCGTGGCATCTGCCAGGTTTTTTTGAGGTGGGAACTTAACGGTCGTGATGGGGGGTCTCCATAACGATCCGACAGGCGTGGAGCAGTTGGGCGGTGATGTCGCTGCTATACTTTCCTTCGTACAGGGTCAGACGGGGCACCAGGTCGCCCTTCTCCAGCACCACGTACTTGGGAGGCAGGTGGTTCAGGGTCAGGGCCTTCACGTCTTCCAGGCAGCGCTTGCACTGGCACAGACCAAACATCTGGATGTATTTGGGGGCCTTCTCCTCCACCAGGACCTGCATCACGTTGATGTAACCGGGGTTGGTGGCAATGGCGGTGGCGGCCAGAGGCTCCTGCCAATGTTCTGCGACCTCTCCGCCCAGTTGAGCCAGGGCCTCCACAGCGTAGGCGGGAGAGGCTACCTTGTCGAAATCGGAGTCCTTGGGGACTTCCTTGGGCGGTTCTGCCGCTGCCGGAGGGGCGGGCTCTTCTGCCGCGGGAGCTTCCTCTGGGGCCTTCTGGACGGGGGCCTCCACCTCTTCCTCATGGGGCACCTCCGGCGCTTCTACAGGGGCCTCTGCTTGGGCGGCAGGGGCTTTTGGCGTGGGGGGCGGTCCTTCGTAGAGCATGGGGCCGTCCTCTTCATCCAGAGCTACGTCGTCTTCGTCCAGGTCCAGGTCGTCGTCTTCAAAATCGTCAGGCTCCATGTGGTCCTCCTCTTCCGGGGGAAGACCACGCTCCGGCTGGGGCTGGCCCACGAAGAAGTCGTCGTCCTCCGCAGGATGGGGCTGGGGGCTCATCTCCTCCTCCAAGGCATCCTCCAGGGCATTTTTGATCTGTACGGAGACCTCAGCGTCAGGGGACATGGAGTTCAGGATGGGAGGGACGGGGGCGGATGACGCGGAAGCTGCGGCCTCGGTGGTCTCCTCGGCGGGGGTGGGATCCTGCTTCTTGCTCAGCAGGTTCATCACCCGTGCGGTCTTGCTGGTTTTGTTGTCCTTGGATGCCATAATGCATTCTCCTTACTCATAGAAATTAACGATCGCTTGCTGTGGCTGTGTTAGTAGGTTTCTTCCCTGGGCCGGGCAAAGCGCGCCCCGGCCACCAAGTCCACCACCTCTTGGAAGTCCAAGGCGGGGCGGGACTTGGGTTGGAAGGTCAAAACGGTCTGTCCGTGGGCCGGGGCCATGGCCACGCCCACCCCCCGGCGGACCTTGGGGGGGAACACCTGGCTGTCCAGTTGGATGGCCACCTCCTCTGCCAGCTCCAGGATATCCCGTGAGAGGGTGAGGCGGGGGTTGAACTTATTGAGCAGGATGCCCAGTACTTTCAAATGGGGATTGAAGGTGCTGCGCACAGTCTCAATGGTCTCTTGCAGTTGGGTGATGCCCACCAGGCTGAGGACCTCCGCCTCCATGGGGACGATGAGCCCGTCGGAGGCCACGTAGGCGTTGATGGTGAGAACGTTCAGCGCCGGCGGGGTGTCGATGACGATGAAGTCATAGCGGGAGCGGATGGTGGAAAGCTGCGCATCCAGCAAAAACTCCCGGCGGGGCATGTTGAACTCCACCTCGGCGGCGGAGAGCATAATGTCAGAGGGCAGCACGTCGCCGTATTCGCTGGGGACGATGGCCTCCTCAATGGTGCATGTGCCCTTGATGACATCGTAGATGGTGTTCCCCGTGCCGATATCCAGGCCCAGATTGAAGCCCAGGTTGCCCTGAGGGTCCAGATCCAGCCCCAGGACCCTGGCGCCCCGCTGGTGGAGCCCGCAGACCAAGGCGGCGGCTGTGGTGGTTTTTCCCACCCCGCCTTTTTGATTTGTGACGGTGATGATTTGCGTCAAGGAATATTCCCTCCCCTAAACAAAAACTTGGAGAAAACTCTTAAGTTTACTATACTACACGTCGATAAAAAAGAACAGAGGTAGAACGAAAAAACTGTCAAAAAATTTCAAATTCCTCTTCCAAATTGCCTTTGGGATGGGAACTTTGTCTTTGATTTCCTAAGAAAGGGGCGATCAGCATGGCGTCGATCACCAGTCTGAGTAATAGTAGTTACAATACCAACAGCATTTATGGCAATCGGAACGTGCTCAGTGGTCTAGCCAGCGGCATGGATACGGAGTCCATGATCGAGAACGCGGTCTCCGGTATTAAACTGAAAATCCAGAACCTCCAGATCAAGCGCACTAAGATCGAGTGGCAGCAGGAGGCTTACCGCAGCATCATTGATAAAGCGGTGAATTTCAATAACAAGTATACTTCCTATGCGTCCAAAACAAACCTGTTGAGCAACAGCTTTTTCAGCAATGCGGTGAACACCACCGCCCTGGGTACCTATGCCGATAAGCTCTCCGCCAGCGGCAAGACCACCAGCGACATCCGCATCAACGCCGTGAAGCAGTTGGCCAGCGCCGCCAGCTATACCGTGTCCGGCCTGGGTGGCATGAACAGCGGCGAGATCAGCGGCATTACCGGCAAGGACTTTGATATCACAGGGGATACACCTGTGAGCACCATCTCCGGTACCCTGACCTTCAAGTATGGTGGCACCAACGGCGCCAGCTTTGACATCAACTTTGACGAGCTGGAGAATATTGAGGATGTTAAGGTATTCAACGAGGATGGCTCGGAAAAGACAGGCGCGACCAGGACAGAAAAGCTGGCCCAGGCCATCCAGAACAAGCTGAAGGATATCACCTACAACTACACCAAGAACGGCTTCAAGGAGACTACCACTGCCGACCAGGCCATCAAGGTCAAGGTGGACGGGATGAAGATCAGCTTTGAGGACGGCCTAGGCAATGGCAACAAGGTCAGCGTCGGTGCCACCAGCGGCGATATCGGCAAGACCCTGGGGATTGGTAAGACCGATACCGAGATCGAGTTGAACTATGATACCAAGTTTGTGGAGGATAAGGCCACATCCGAGTACCTTGCAGACAAGGAACTGGGCATCACCTTCAACGGCACCACCAAGAAGATCAACATGGGTGATGTGATCAAAGCGGCGGGTCTTATCGATGCTGATGATAAAACTAGCGGCAACATAAAATTCAGGATTGCATTGCAGGAAGAACTGAATGATGCCTTCGGCGCAGGTAAGATCAACGTTTCTGTAGGAAGTGGCAAGCTGGTCTTTACCCCCTCCGGCAAGGGCGACACCCTGTCCGTAGGCGGCTCCGCTGTGGAGGCACTGGGCTTTGAGAGCGGCGACTCCAACTTCATTAACCCCAGTAAGAAGATTGCAGATCTGCTGGGTGATAAGGCAGAGGATTTCTTCGCCAACAACCGCCTGAGGGGTGAGTTTGAGGATCCCAACGCCAAGGGTATTGAGAAGAAGAGCCCCAACGGCAGCGTCTACTATGTGGATGAAAAGGGCAACCGGGTGGATAAGGACGGCTTCCGCATCGACAGCGAGGGCAAGTCCATCTACGACTTCAAGATCAACGGCGCCCAGATCAACGTCACCGAGGACACCACCCTGGAGAGCCTGATGAACTCCATCAGCTCCAACGCTGAGGCGGGCATGAAGGTGAGCTATTCCAAGCTGACCAACGAGTTCAAGTTCACCGCCACCGAGACCGGCGCCAACAGCAAGGTGGAGTTCGGCGGGCTGGCGAAGGATATGTTCGTGACCCATGACCGCAAGGCCACCGAGAGCTTCTCGGAGCAGTATGGGATTGACCTGGGGAGTAAGATTGGCTTTGACATTGACGGTGTCGGAAAGTATGAATTTTCCGGTGCGTTTGATGCGGACAGTACGATAGAGGATGTTGTCAGCAGGCTGAACAAAGTGCTTGGGAATCACGACAAGACTGCCTCCTTCGATGAACTCTCCGGCCAGATCAAGATAACCGATGATAAGACCGGCAAGACGGTGGATTTCAAAATGCTGGACGAATATGGCGATGAATATGAGACGCAGTTTGAATCCTCTTATACCGCCGGTCAGGATGCCATCATGGACGTGGAGATCAACGGCAAGCGCTTTGAGAACTTCTCCCGCAGCGGCAACAGCATCGACCTGGACGGCATGACCGTCAACCTGAAGGGCACCTTTGAGGCAAAGCCCAAGGAGGACGGCAAGGACTATGAGCCCGTCACCTTCAACACCACCACCGACTCCGATAAGATCATCGAGGCCATCCGCAGCTTTGTGGATGACTACAACGAGATGGCCACGGAGATCAAGAACGCCTACTCTACCATGCCCGCCCAGAAGAGCAACGGCGCACGCTATGAGCCCCTTACCGCCGAGCAGGAGGACAGCTATTCCGAGAGTGAGCTGAAAGCATACAACGAGAAGGCCAAGCAGGGTATCCTGTTTGGGGACTCCAACATGAGCAGTATGTATAGCAAGCTCCTCTCCGCCATCACCCCCGGCGGCGAGAACGGCCAGACCCTCCGGGAAATCGGCATCAAGACCAGCTACAACGACGGCATGACCACCCTGACCCTGGACGAGGACGCCCTGCGCAACGCCCTGGAGAGTGACCCGGACAAGGTGCGCAATGCCTTTACCAAGACCACCGAGGGCGGTTCCTCCAGCGATGGCCTCATGCAGACCATGAAGAACACGCTGGATACCTATGTCAAGACCACGGGCGAGCCCAAGGGCGTGTTGATTACCCACGCTGGCTCCACCAAGGCGTATACCTCCCTGAACCAGAACAGCCTCAAGACACAGATGGACAACATCGACAATCAGATCGACCGCTGGCAGGACAAGATGGCCTCTCAGATCGACCGCTATACCACCAAGTTCTCTCGTCTGGAGCAGTTGATCGCACAGATGAACTCTCAGGCCTCCTCTATGGCGGGCTTGATGGGTGGTTCCACCGGTTATTAAGCCAGCAAGTAAAAACCAAAGGAGTCAAAAATGGATATCAAGGGATACCAGGGCTATCAAGGGTACAAGGAACAGGGCATCAATTCCATGTCCCAGGGAGAGTTGTTGCTGCTGTTGTACGACGAGCTAGTCAAGCGCCTGCTCAGAGCGGGCTTCGCGCTGGACAAAGAGAACTTTGAACTGTTTGACGCCAGCGTGGATCGAAGCCTGGATATCATCCGCTATCTGGACGACACACTGGATATGCAATACCCCATCAGCCGCAACCTCAACCGCCTCTATGACTTTTTCAGCTTCGAGCTGAACCGGGTCAAGGCCGGGCGCAACAAGACCGAGCTGGAGCGGGTGGAGGCCATGGTTAGCGAACTGCGCGACACCTTCCGCCAGGCCAACAAGAACGCGGAGGAAGAGGCGGCAAGCCTGGCCCAAGCCCAGGGCGAAGGAAAGTAGGTCGAACCATGGAGGAAAAACCCATGATGGATGCCCTGGTGCTGATGAAGCGGACGGGAAACCTCCTCAACGAGATGGAGGACCTGACCAAACAGATTGCCGAGTCCATCGACCGCAACGACCGGGTGAGCACGGAAATGCTGGTGGCCATGCGGGAGGAGCCCTTGGATAAGCTCCATGAGGCTGACCGTATCCTGCGGGAGCAGCTGGCTGACATGCCTGACCGGGAGGCGGCGGCGCAACTGACCGCCATGCTCAATGGCGGGCCGCCTGCCCAGGAGGGGAACCTGCCCCAGATGCTCTGCGAACAGGTCACCCAGAACAAGCGGCGGCTGGAGCAGGTCATCGCCATGGACCAGCGCATCAACCGAAAAATAGCCGGGGAAGGATCGGCACGCCAATAAGAACAAGAATATATAGAATATCGGCCCGGTAAACACCGGGCCGATATTCCACGAACAAAACATCTCATCCATTGGTTGGGATGGATATGGCCCACAGAGGGGCCCCGCTGTCGGTGGAGTGGGACAGCTCGTTGAGGATCAACTGGGCGTCCCAGACCGTCAGACTTCTCTGGGGGCTGTTGGGGTCGGCCACCAAAATGTCCCCGCTGAGGGTGACGCCCCGCAGGAGGATGAAATGTCCCCGCTGGGTGAAGTGGCCGGGGCCCATGAGGGCCACCATCAGCTTGCCGGAGGTGAGGGCCGCCTTCAACTCCTCCGGCGTGCGGGCGGCGAAGGACTCCGCCTGGAGTCCAAAGCTCTGGGCCGTACCGGGGACGATGGCATGGGCAGAACCGCTGCGCCGGGCCCAATATCCATGGCTTACCGCCCAGGCGGACATGGCAACTGGGTCGGTCTGGGCGTCGGTCATGCTGGCCACCACCATGGCCATCACCGTGGGGCCGCAACCATAGCCGCCGATGGAATCACTGCCGTAGGGCTGCTTCGCCCAGGCCTCGTCAGCCTGGCAGAAGTAGGTGATGTCAAAGGACCCGCCGGTGAGGACCTGCTGCCCGTTGTGTGTGGTCAACTCCGTGATGGCGGGGTCGGAGATGGGGGTGTCGGTGTCCAGGGCCGGGTCACTGGCCAACTGCTCCGCCTCTTTGGCGGCCACATATTCCTCCCAGCGCCGGGACAGCTCCTCCTGGGTCTCCCGATAAAAGCGCTTGGCACCGTCCACGGCGCTATGTATGCTGCGGCTGCACGCCTCCGCAGTGGAGACCGCCGCCTGGACCACCGGATCGGTGATGCGGTGGTAGAGCTCCGGCGCGAAGTGCCGGCAGGCAATCAACTCCGCGCTGCCGATGCACAGACAGGCCAGCAGGAGGATCAGCAGGAAATTCCACTTGAAATGCTTTCGTTTTTCCCTTTTTTTCACCGCGTCACCTCCCGGCGGGATACAAAATCAAAATTCCGCTTCGGATATTATAGCAGAAATCCTCCCGTTTTCAATGAAAAGAATCGGCATTGCCGGGAAAATCCATGGAAAATGGAGGGATTGAAAAAGTCAGGGATAGAAAAATGCAAAAAGATGTGGTAGAATAGGGGAGAACTCGTGTAGTGTCAGGAGAACGTTATGCCCACGATTGAATTGGATCATGTATCAAAAATATATAAACCCAGATACTGGAGACGCCGCGGCGTGGAACAGGACTTGGGTGTGATGGACGTGGATCTGACCATCAAGCAAGGGGAATTCGTTTTTGTGGTAGGGGACAGTGGCTCCGGAAAGAGCACCCTGCTCCAACTGATCGCCGGTCAGACCAAGCCCACCCGTGGAAAGGTCTATGTAGACAAGAAAGACCTGAACTGGATGATGAAAATGAGCCGGAACCGGGCGGCTGTCATGTTTGGGAAGATCTGGCAGGACCCCACCCTGATCCGGAAGCGGACGGTGGAGGAAAACTTGACCATCGCCGCCAACATCGCCGTTGGGAAGGAGAACCCCCGGATGACCCAGGCCCGCGTGAAAAAAGTGCTGGGCCTGGTGGGAATGCGCGGGTCGGAACAGAAGTACCCTGTGGAGCTGTCCATCGGGGAGTGCCGCCGGATCGAACTGGCCCGCGCCATGATTGGCAGCCCGCCGGTGCTGATTCTGGACGAGATCACTGCCAACTTGGACGATGACAGTATATGGGACACCCTGCACCTGCTCAACGACATCAACCGCAAGGGGACCACGGTCATTATGGCCACCCACAACAGCACCTATGTGAATATCCTATGCCGCCGGGTGATTACCTTGACGGACGGCCATATTCAAGGGGACGTGAAGAAGGGAAAATACGGGGATGTATTGGGAAGAGAGCCACGGCTCATCCTGCCCAACTACAGAACCGATTTGATATAAAAAATCACAGTAAAGAATAATTGGGAGGAGATCTTATGATCAAAAACATGAAGATCAGGAAAAGCTTGATCCTGGGCTACGGTATTACGATATTGATTTCTGTCATCATTATCGTGGCAGCATTGTTCATGATGAACAGTCAGAAGAATGCCTATACCGACATCATCAACGAGCATGTCCGGGCGAAGCAGTTGATCACAGAGTGCCGCTTGGAGAGTAACGTTGCCGCCCGCTATCTGCGTGACGCGGTGCTGTCCTACAATTCGGAAAATGTGAATCTCAGCGAGATCAACCAGCTCGTCTCCGATGCTGGGGACTGTCTGAAAAATCTTGATGCTGCGCTCCAGGATCTGGCACAGGTTTACCCCCTGGACGATACATCCATTTTGACCAGCTACACCAACCTGGCAGGCGCCTGGGAGGATGTGGCCGAAGCCATTTCCAACCAGGTCAGCAATGGCCAGATCACGGAAGCGGCCACCAGCATCGTGCAGGAATGCACCCCCAAGCTCACCGCTGCGGCAGAGGCCTCTCGTGTTGTCGCTGACGCACTGACCCAGGCGCAGAATGATATCATCTCCGTTCAGAACCGGAACTCCACCGTTACTATCGTTGCTATTGTTGTGGTCATGGTGGTTGCCACCCTGTTCATCATGCGGATGTCCCTGGGCATCATTCGCAGCATCGTCCAGCCTGTGGGCCAGGTGCAGGATGCCTTGAAGGGCTTCAGCGAAGGTAAGCTGAATATCCCCGTGGACTATGAGAGCACCAGCGAGCTGGGTGAGATGTGCATTGCCATGCGCACCAGCCAGAACGTGCTGCGGGAGGTCATTGGGGATACTTGCCACCTGCTGGAAGAGATGGGCGAAGGCAACTTTGATGTGCGCACCAAGGATGAGACCATGTATGTGGGTGACCTCAACAGCATCCTGACTTCTGTCCGGGCCATCAACCGCGGCCTGTCCGACGCCTTGACCCAGATCAACCAGAGTGCCGAGCAGGTCTCCGCCGGTGCCGAGCAGGTCTCCACCGGTGCCCAGTCCCTGGCCCAAGGTGCTACGGAGCAGGCCAGCGCCGTACAGGAGCTGTCCGCTACCATTTCTGACATCTCCAACAATTCCCGCAAGAACGCTGAGAACAGCGAAAAGGCCACGAACCACGCCAATAACGCATCCCAGAGCCTCAATGAGAGCTCCGAGTATATGCAGCAGATGGTGGCGGCCATGGAGAGGATTTCCGAGTCCTCTTCCGAGATCGGCAAGATCATCGATACCATCGAGAACATCGCCTTCCAGACCAACATCCTGGCCCTGAACGCCGCCGTAGAGGCCGCCCGTGCAGGCAGCGCCGGCAAGGGCTTTGCCGTGGTGGCTGACGAGGTGCGTAACCTGGCCTCCAAGTCCGACCAGGCCGCCAAGGCCACCAAGGACCTCATCGACCGCTCCATCAACTCCGTGAAGGACGGCAACGAGATTGTCCAGAAGGTGTCCACGGCGCTCCAGGCTACCAGTGAGCGCGCTGGACTGGTGATGATGTCCGTCCAGGAGATCACCAAGGCCGCCGAGGAAGAGTCCGAGTCCATCGCCCAGGTCACCGAGGGCATCGATCAGATCTCCTCCGTGGTGCAGACCAACTCCGCCACCAGCGAGGAGTCCGCTGCCGCCAGCGAAGAGCTGTCCAGCCAGGCTGCCCTGATGAAGGAGCTCCTTGCCCGCTTCAAGCTCCGGCAGGATGGCTATATGCCCCAAATGTCCCAGCCCACTTACAGTGCTCCCGCTGCCTATGACGACATGATGGAGCCCGCAGCCAGTGTGGAACCCTCTGCGTCCAGCGTTTTTAGCAAGTACTAAGAAGTACCAGAAGTAAAAAGGCTGCCAGGAGGCGGCATACGTTGCCGTCTCCTGGCACTTTTTTGACAAAAATTTTCACCCGTTGCAAGAGAGGAGCAAACCTATGGCAGATTTGAAGGTGCAGGAAAAGGACCTGATCTTTGCCCTGGATATCGGCACGCGCAGTGTGGTTGGCGTGGTGGGCAAGCCCGTGGGGGACCGCCTGGAAGTCCTGGACGTGGAGATGGCAGAGCATGGCAAACGGGCCATGATGGACGGCCAGATCGACGATATCCGGCAGGTGAGTGCCCTGGCACGAAGCGTGACGGAACGGCTGGAGAAGCGCCTGGGTGTGCGCCTGGAGCGGGTCTGCGTGGCCGCCGCCGGACGGGCCCTGCGCACCCAGACAGGCAGCTTCTCCCTGGAACTGCCGGGGGAGCAGCCCATTGACCCGGAACAGATCAGCCGCCTGGAGGCCGGTGCGGTGTCCGTGGCGGAGGAGGCCCTGCAAAAGGACGGCGACAGCCGCCGCCAGATGTTCCTGGTGGGCTACACCGTGGTGCAGTACCGCCTGGACAACTACCCCCTGGCCAACCTACAGCACCACAGCGGCCGGAAAGCGGAGGCTGACGTGGTGGCCACCTTCCTGCCGGAGGAGGTGGTGGAGAGCTTATATGCCGCCATGCGCACCGCTGGACTTCAGGTGGCCAGCATGACCCTGGAGCCCATTGCCGCCATGAACGCCACCATCCCCGCCGAGCTGCGTCTGCTGAACCTGGCCATGGTGGACATCGGCGCAGGCACCACGGATATCGCCCTGTGCCGGGAGGGTAGCGTAACAGGTTACACCATGGCTACCGTGGCGGGAGACGAGGTCACGGAGGCCATCATGCGGGCCTATTTGGTGGACTTCAAGACCGCAGAGCAAATCAAGCGGAGCTTGGGAACCGGGGAGGAGCAGATCCGCTGCCGGAACATCCTGGGACAGGAGACCCGCATCGCTGCCGGAGACGTGACCCAGGTGATCCAAGCCCCCATGGACCGCCTGGCTGACGCCATTGCCCAGCAGGTTTTGGATGTCAACGGCGTGCTGCCCTCCGCCGTGTTCCTGGCCGGAGGGGGAAGTAAGCTCTGTGGCCTGCGGGAGCGGGTGGCGGAAAAGCTGGAGATGGATGAAAACCGGGTGGCCATTGCAGGCAACAACTTTGCCATGAGCGTGTTTTCCGACACCCTGGAACTGGAGAAGCCTGAGTACGCCACGCCCTTGGGCATCGCCATCTCCGCAGGTTTGGGTTTGCTCAACGACAGCTATATCGTGCTCCTCAATGGGCACCCGGCGAAGCTCTTTCGCAATGGGGTCCTCACCCTGCGGGATATCCTCTTGATGAATGGCTACAGCTACGGGGATATGATGGGCAAGACCGGCAAGAGTTTGAACCTCACCTTGGATGGAAAGCATGTGGTCTTGCGGGGGGAACCGGCGGTACCGGCCGTGCTGCGGATCAACGGGGAGGATGTTTCGATTACCACTGTGGTCCACGCAGGGGATCAAATCCAGTTTATCCCCGCCCGCCACGGGGCCCCCGCCAGCCGCAGTTTAGGGGAACTGTTGGGGCCGGACTTCCACGGCCAGGCCCTGGTGAACAATGACCCGGTGCCCTTGGACACGCCCTTGAAGCAAGGGGATGTGGTGCTGACACTGCAAACCCCACCCCCGGCCCCCGTGCCGCCTCCTGTAGCACCTCCGCTCCCGGTGACACCGACGGTGCCGTCTGCCCCTGTGGCCCCAGTAGAACCGGCCCCGGTCGTACCGCCTGCCCCGGCCCCTAAGCCGGCAGCGCCGGTCACGCCGGTAACACCGCCGGTGAGGACTGCACAGCCCAAGGGCCTGCGAGTGATTTTGAACAATGCACCGCTGTTCCTGCCCGCCAAGGAGAACGGCCAGCCCTATTATTTGATGGACCTACTGGAATACTCTGAAATCGACTTCGACCACCTGGACCGGCCTGTGTGCCTGGAGGTGAACGGGGAGGAGAAGAGCTTCCAGTATGAGCTGCGGGAACAGGACGTGGTGCGCATCAGCGTACTGGGTGCAGACCAGTGAGAAACGGGGGAACGAGATGAAAGGGAAACAAATCGGGGCAGCTGTCTTGCTGACAGCGCTGCTGCTTCTCTCCGCCTGCGGCGGGGAAGAGGAGGCGGATGCCCCTCATTATACCGTGGCCGGGATGGAATTCCCCGCATTGCCCACGGAGGAAGAACCTGAGACGGAGATCTATGGGACCGGGGATGCGGTGACCCGCACCTATACCCAGTTTTCCGACCCGAAGCAGGTGGTCAGTGACTATGTGGCGCTGATGACCGGGGAACAAGGCTTCCAGGTGGTGACGGAGACCCTACTTCCCCAGAGCCCCCCCAGCGAATATGGAGCGGAGGGGGAGATCTACCTGGGCCGGGTCACAGAGGAGGGGGACAAAACCGTCCTCTTTGAGCTGGCCTGGAGCCCGGAGAGCTGCATTGTAATCAGCAGTTTGATCCCGGCACCTATTCCAGAAAACACCACAGAGGTTATGGGTGTGACGGAGACGCTGACCTATATGGAAAGCCTCTCTCCCAGTGATCTTGGCCTGGAGGGGGACTCCATGGATGCCTATGAGGTCTATGCCCAGGACTCGGTGGTTATGGTGAATGGCTTGCGTTGTATGCAGCTGGATGTCTATAGCCAGGGGGGTGAGCAGGGAGGCAATGCCCTGGAGGGCAGCTTCCTGATGAGCTTTAGCGGCCAGCTCTATCGCCTGGACCGAACCACCAACGAGATTCAGTGTCTGGATGGTCTCAACCCCAACCTGGGGACGGAGACAGAGGAGCCGGACCAAGCCGGGAAGGATGGGGACAATCAAACGGAACCCCAGGACCAGCCGGAGGAAGAAGAAAAAACAGAGAGTCCACCGTCCCGAATGGCTGTGGCGGAATAAAAAACCATCGCTGCGCGGCGGAGAAGCTGCGCAGCGATGGTTTTTATGCAGGGAGAAGCAGCAGGTGCTCCGGGGTCCCCGTAAGCTGTAGGGCCCTCCCGCTGCCGCTGAGGGCGCTGTGGGAGAGGAACACAGGGGTCAGCAGCCCCTCCAGCATGGGGACGCTAGAGCGCAGGGAGAGGGCATCCTGGGGGGTGAGGGCCTGGGCGATGGCAGGGGAGACCTGGGTGATGTCCAGGCCGTATTCCCGGCCCAGGGCGGCGATCTGCTTGGCGGTGACCGCCGCCCGGCCCTGCTGGTCCAGAGACTGAAAGCCGATGAGACCGCTGAAGCGCCCTGCAATTTCCCGCAGAACCCCAGAGCGGGTGAGGGCCAGACGGGCAGATTCGTCCGCCTGGAAGAGCCGTTGAGCCAGAGGACCGGTGCCGGAGGACAGGCCCTCCAAGGGAGCGGCATCCCCCTCCTCCGGGGCGGCGAAGCCTAGCTTTCGCTGCCCCTGCTCCGACAGGTCTGTGTTGGTGGTGAAGAGGAAGATGCAGCGGCGGAAGTCCAGCTCCCGGCTGCCGCGTTTGTCCTCCTGCCGGGCGGTGCAGCGGCCCTCATCCAGGATGGACATGAACACCTTCAACACCTCCGGGTGGGCCTTGTCCAGTTCATCGAACATAAAGACTGTGTAGGGACAGCGGCGCACCGCCTCCAGCACTGGCGGGTCGTCATAGCCCACATAGCCCGGTGGCGCACCGGTGAGGCGGTAGGCGGAGTGGGCCTGGGTGAAGGTGTTCAGCTCCGTCCAGACCAGCTGGTAGCGCTCCGCCTCCAGACAGCGGTTGAGCACTGGGGCGATGGCCTTTCCCAGCTCCGACTTCCCCACCCCGGTGGGGCCGTAGAAAATCAGGGAGAGGGGGCGGAGAGGATCCCGCTTGGAAATGTGGCTCCACAGCTTAAAGGCCACCGCCTCCACCGCCGCGCCCTGTCCCAGGACCTGCTGCTGCAAGCCCCCCTTGATCTGGCGAAACAGGGCCGAGGTGGGGGAGGCCTCCGGATACAACGCCGTGTCCAAGCCCTGGAGGCAGTCTGTGAGGGCGGTGAAGCTGGGGAAGCATTGGATATCCCCCCGGCTGAAAAAGTCCCGCAAACGGGCGTCTGGGCCGTCGTAGCGGATGGCAGGGCGGAAGTATAACAGGTAAGCCCCCTGACTATCCCGCCAGAAACCCACCTGGGTCTGGGCAGGCTGGCAGCCCGCCGGGAGCTGGCAGGGGGAGAAGGCATAGCTGCGGCCCTGGTTGGCGCAGGTATCCACGCTGGATTTTAACTGAGCGTAGCCTGCGGGGCCGCAGGCGCAGAAGAGGGAAAAGTCCAAGAGGGGGGCCTCCTTCCGGCAAAGTGTGATTTTTGCAACCAAGGGAAGTATACCCACTCTGCCGGGCGCACAAACATGCAAAAGGGGACATAGGAAAAGACCGGCCCCTATGGGGCCGGCCCTTCGCGTTGGTGCCATTATGCGTAAACGTCAATGAAATCGCCCTTGGGGGGCGCCATAGCGGCGAGATCAGGCAGCATGTTCACCAGCTCCTGACCGGCCAACTCCTGGGTGTCCATCATCTTCTTGGTGACAGCCAGGGAATAGTCCGTGGCGAAAGACGCGGCACTCATGTCCATAGCCATGCTGGCGATGGATTCCATCATAGGTCAGTCCTCCTTTCCATCCGGCGGTGCCGGAGAATCTGTCAGTTCAGTGGGCTCCCGCTTTTCCAGCACGCCGTCCAGCAGGGCCAGCAGTGCGTCGGGAGCGCTTTCCTCCATGGCGGCGTCCCGGTTGGCGGCGGTGGCGGTGACCAGCTCACTGCGCAGGATGGAGACATCCTCCGGCGCGGAGATGGCCAGGCGCACCCGCACCCCATCCACAGACATCACCCGGACGGTGATATCTTCTCCGATGAGCAGAGACTCACCGGCTTTGCGCTGTAGAATCAGCATGGCGCGCCTCCCTGGGAAAACTCCGCCAGGGGGTGGCGCATCTCATAGTCCTCGGTGTCCAGAATGACCTGGAAGGCCACCCGCGTCTCCGGGTTGATGGCCACGGGACATTTCAGGTTCACCGTGCTCTCAGAAACGGGGTTTTTCACCACGCAGAGAACGTAGTAACCCAACGCCTGGCTCTCCGTCACCCCCAGGGCCTTCAGCTCTTGGGGCTGGAGCACCGGGGTGTAGTCGGGGTTCAGGGCGAAGGGGTCCATGGCCACAAAGGCCAGGGCGGGGGTTTGCAGGCTTTGGAAACAGAGCAGGGTGCTGGCGCTGCCCTCAAAGGGCAACAGCAAAAACTCCCGCTCTTCCTCAAAGCCGAACAGACCGGCGGGGAAGGTGAGGATATCCTCCTTCTCGCAGTCGATCTCGCCAAAATACTTGCTTTGGACTTTCACAAAAAATCCTCCTGTCAGGCCTCCACATCCACCGGCTGATAATCGGGGTCAGAGGAGGGGGGAACGTAAATGGGGCCGCCTACATACTTGATGATTACGTCAGGCTGCTGGGTCACGGAGAGCTCAATGTCACCGGGGGTGAACTCGAAGGAGGGCTGGTTCACCCGCCAGTCGAAGTTCAGCTTATCCATTTCATAGCGGATCTGCATTTCGCCGGGATCCCAAGAGATTTCCGGGCCGGTGGTGGGCAGGAATTTCAGGCCCACGTTCTCCTTATAATTCTTCATCTGAGCGTCGGCGGCGAACTGGGTGATCATGTCCTGGCCGATCTTAGCATCCAGCAGCATCTGACCCTGTTGGGCATAGGTGGCGGAGGCTGTGTAAGAGGCCTGCTGACCCTGCTGGGCGTACTGCTGCACAGAGCGCATGGCCGTAGGGACGACGGAGTTGCGGGCCTCAAAGGTGTCGATATTCAACTTGATGGGCCGGCTCTTGATGTTGAGCCCGTTGCCCTCGCCCCTGGAGATCTCCAAATCCGCCGTTCCGCGGGTGTATTCCACTTTGGCCGGCGTTACTTTCATCTCGATTTCGATGGGGACTGTCTTGATTTCTATTAAGGGATACATTCTCCTTCTCCCCCTCAGCTAAAGAAGTAGTAGTTATTATAGCCCCTCTCCAAGGGCTTAACTTAACAGGAATAGAGATAAAATATGCGCGGGGACAACGGGCCCTGACCTGGGGCGGCGTACCGACCCAGGTCAGAAGCAATGGGATTATCAGTTCAAATAATCCATCAGGCTTTCGGACAAGACACTGTTGCCCGCTTTCAGGGCGGCGTTGTAGCAATACTGGGCCCAGACAAAGGAGGTGATGGCATCGGCCATGTCCACGTCCTCCAGGGCGGAATACTGCTCCTGGAGGTTGTAGAAGTTATCCTCCAGCAGGGCCAGGTTGTTTTTCAGCTTGGTGGTGCCGGCGTCCATGTTGGTGTACTCCACCTTGAACTCCGAGGAGGCGATCTCCATCTTGCCCACCAGGTTCTTGAACTCGTCGTAGTCGGCGTCGGTCCAGTTCTCCCCATCCTTCACCCGCTCCGCGATGTCCTTCATCTTCTGCACCAGGGAGTAGATGTTCTTGGGGTCCCCGTCCTCGTCCAAGCCGTAGCCCAGGAAGGTCAGGCCGTTCATGGCTTCATTGAATGCGCTGGATTCAATCAGTTGGCCCTTCTCGTTCTCCTGGAAGCCCAAGCCGATATCGACAAAGTTCTTCTCATTGACCAAGTAGTTCAGTTTTTCCACGTCGGAGACAGCTTGGTCATATTCCTCCTGGCTGATGGTTTCGATATTGGTGGTAACCATTACGAACTGACCATTGGGATCAAAGTTTCCTTTTTCATCCACAGTTACTGCGGCACCGCTTGCATCACGCATAACGGACATGGCAGCTTGCTCATCCGCCGGCAACGCATTAAAGTCAGCGGCTGACATGGTGGTGATACTGTCCGATTTAATATAGTAGGTCCCATTGTCATCAATGTTGCCGTTTGCATCGACCTTACGAAGTGTGTCGCCGCTCTGCACCACATTGGGTACCGCTGCATCCACCGGCACCCCCCGGTAATACAACTTCTCATCCTTGACTTCAAAGGGCACATTTTTCCCATCTGCCCCGGCGAAGATGAATTTATCGCCGTACTTCTGGTTCATGGTCTGCACAATGGTTTCGGAGAGCTGCCCCAGGGCGGTACTCAAAGTTTTCCGGGCATCGCCGGTGGGGTCGTTGAGCATCTTCAAGGTCATGCCCTTCAAGGTTTTCAAGGCGGAGCCATTGTCGGTGTCGATTAGCTTGTCGGTGGTGTCCAGGCAGCTCCAAGCGGTCTGGTACTTCCGATAGGCACTGTCGCAGATATTATACTGGCTCTCCACATCCATACGGGATTTCCGGAGTTGGAACGCCTGGGCAGCGGAAGCCGGGTCCTCGGCGTAGGAATTGAAATTGCGCTGGGTGAGCATGGTCTCCCGTGCCTTGTTCAGGGTGATGAAAGAGTTCATCAGGTTGGAGCGGTAGCCTCGCAGCACACCGCCAGTCGTAGCTCTAACCACGGTCAAGACCTCCTTTGGTTATCGTCCGGCAATGCCGGTATTATTGATTAGCCGGTCCAGCGCCTCGTCCACGGCAGTCATGAGACGGCAGGCGGCGGTGTAGGCTTTCTGATACTGCATCATATTCATGGCCTCGTCGTTCAGATCTACACCAGAGACACCATCTCGGTTGGTGTCGATCTGAAGGAGGGAATTGTAGTCGCTGTTCAGTTCCACGTTGGTGGTGCGCTGGTCGTTGCCCAGGACGGTACACATATTGCTAAACATATCGTTGAAGGAACCAATAAAGATATTGTCGCCAGCAGCTGCGGACCCGCCTTTCCCTACGCTGTCAATAATAGCGTTTAGATCGTTGGGGTTGTAGGTCAGCTTCGCGTCTAATATCGAGATCATGTGGCTGGCATTTTCACTTTTAGTGGTGTTTTCTACTTCTTCACCAAAAAGCTCCACGTTGGTGGGAACGACCTTAAATTCACGGTTCAACCAGCTCTTGGAGATGGAGATATTAGAGGCATTGATATCAGTGGGATCGTTGTTGTCATTGCGGTTGCTGAACAGCACGCCAGCACCGTCCGCTATTTTCAGGTTCCCCTTCGCAGCCTCAGCATCCAACCAGGCGTTAAGATCAGCAACCTGTTTCTTAGTGCCATCTTTTTCAGTAACTTCAATGGGGTTTCCAAAGGAATCTTTTTTGACAAAACCGCTGTTGATGAGATGCGCTTCCTGCTCCGGAGTCAAACCAGTTTTTTGATTGACCGGATACTTTACACCATCAGCGCCTTCCAACATCAGGATCCTTCCATCCTTGTCAAGGTAGTTCCCGTTTTGATCGACCATATAGCCCTTATTCAAATCGTTGAGCGCCTTGGCAAACTGCTGGGCCAACAAATCCAAAGAGTGCTGATAGTAGGGGATGCCACGTTTGGTGGTGGCGTTTTCGTCGATATTCTTCAGCGTGTCTTCAGTCGTGAACTCGCCGTCCTCGGTCAACAGCTCTCGAATGGCCTGGATAGAGCCGTTCAGGTCGTTGTCATCCAACATCACCGCTCTGGTGTGCTCAGTGACGGTCTTGATTTCATACCACTGGCCCTTACTATCACGTGCGTAGGAAATGTTGGTTACGGTGCCGTACGCATCGGTACTTTCAGTGCTAGCAGGGACATTGGGGTCTACGCCTTTCGTTGTCTCATTCGCGCCACCAAAATTGATAGTGACAGTTCCAGTGACAGTTCCATCGGCATCTTTTTGCTCAACAGTGATGGCCCCCGGTACAGTGGGAACAGCATCTGGACCCATATTGATTGGTTTCTTATTTGTATCTAAACCAGAAGCACCAACAGCTCCTATCTTGTTGGGCTTTGCCGTATAAACTAGCTTATCACCAGTAGCGGTAATGTTGTAATCAGAACTGGATAGTCTCTTAGCGATGAAGCTTGCAAACTCTTCTGCAGTTGCAATCGCGGTATCAAGAGTATACTTTTTTTCGCCAATCGTGACCTCACTACCCGCAACCAATGGGCCAGTGAGCGTAATTTGACTTTCATAAACAGCGGCCGTACCAGGAGGATCAAATGTAGCAGGGGTCCATGTCGTTGTCGGCTTCTCCCATTCACGATCTTTAGAATCCAACAGCTTGCCAATGGTGATAAGGTAGTTGGAATTATCTTCCTTACTTTGGTCAGCCAGTGCAGGATCATTGGTGCCCACTAGGGTACCATCAGCCTTGGTCATGTAATACTGATATTCTTTTCCAACAGCTGCGAAAGCGGTATCGTATCCGTCGTCAGTAGGCTCTTTCCCCCAGTTGGGATTGGTCACCGGCATCTTCTTTGGAATATTGATCTGCGCAGCATAAATCCCATCCACCAACATGGATTCATCTGTTTTCACACTGGCGTCCGGGTTGGCGTTGTTCAAATAAATGGACAGTTTTTCAACCTGCCGTCCACCACCGATATCCTCCATGGTGTAGACCGCACTGATGGGGAGTTTAGAGGAAAGCTCGTCGATTTGCCGGTTACGCTCATCCCGCAGTTCCAAAGCACCGTCCCCGTGAAGCTCGGCTTCCCGGATATCCTCGTTGAGTTCCCGGATATTCCGCAAAATTTCATTGACATCAGTGATTTCTTGATTGAGCTTTTTCTCGGTATTGTTCTTCAGTGTTTCCAGTTTACCAGCATAGGTGTTGAACAGAGACACCAAGGCATCGGCAGACTGGCGTACCAGGGTGTCGTTATCGCTGGTGGGGTCCTCCCCCAATTTGCGCAGGGCGCTCTGTAGATCTTTGATCTGGGCATAAAGCATGCCGTCGCCCAATTTGCCGTCGACACCCCGGCCTACCTCGTCCAGAATGGTGGCGATCTGATCCAGCCCGTTCAGCATAGCATCAGAATACCCCACATCCGCACTGGTATTCCGGAAACGCACATCCAGATAGGGGTCACGAATCTGGTTGATATTGCGCACCAGAGTACCCGTACCGATGTGGTTGTCAAACTGGGAGCGGTAGCGGTCGTATGCGCCAGTTTTCAAACTGATTTGATCCAGCACCTGCCGGGTATAGCCGGTGGTATTGATGTTAGAAATGTTATTGCCCGTGACGCTCAGTCCCTGTTGGGCGGCGTAAATACCCAGACGGGCGGCTGTAAAACCATCAAAGGTTCCAATCGTAGACATAGCAAGAACTCCTTCTCACCGCGCTCAGGCGCGGAAGTCTGATTTCATGTTTTTGGGCGGCTCTACCCCCGGCGCATCATAGCCGGAACCGGCGGCGGGGTCGATGCCTGCGGCGGTGATGACTTTTTCGATTTGGTGAAGGTTCAGCTCCAAGCTGTTCCGGGCGGCGTCGGCGTGGCCGCGGTACATCCGATAACTGTGCCGCAGGGTTTCCGCGGCCTCCTTGGCCTCCATGGCCAGGGAATCCGGGTAGTGTTTGGACAGCTCACTCAGGGGGACGTCACTGAGCTTCAGCTGCTCCAGCAGCGTCTTACGCTTTTGCTCCAGACCCCGCAGGGACAGGCCCACGACCTGTTCCTTCTTTAACACTTCGTCCAGGGCCAACAGGTCGTCGTTGCCCACAGCGGTGATTTTCTCCTGGGCGTATTGACCCAACTGGTCCAATTTTCCTGCCAGCTCCCGCAGGAGCTGGAGGTAGGGGAGGAAAGGTGCATCCATTTACCGACCCTCCCCTAAGAAAAGCATCCGCGCCGCAATGGACATGGGGTCTGGTGTATACTGCCCGCTGGACACCTGCTGGCGAAGTTTCGCAATGTCGCCGGTGGTGGTGCTGGTGCGCACCTCCTGGGAGAGCCTGCTGACCAGGTCCATGTGGAAGCGATTGTTCTGGCTGGGTTTGGAGAGGGTGACACTGTCGTAGCTGTCGTGGGTGGGATTGCCGGAGGCAATCTGGGCACGGCTCTCGCGTTCAGCCTGGGTCCGATAGACCTTGTTGGTGGAGGCGATGGAAGAAATTGCGCCGTATCCGGATGAGGTCAGCACAGCAACTCACATCCTTTCTATAAAACGAATGAAGATTTGGCAGCATGTGAAGGGAAAACCAGAACGCCGGGGCAGACATGTAGGGGACCTTCGGGGCAGCGCCGGGGGCGCGGCGGAGAAGGCACCAGAAAGCGGCTGGCGGTGGCTATGAAAAAGCTGGTGGGGTTTTCCTGAATCTACAATACTTGACTTACAATAGTTATATCGGCAAGAATGCTTGAAAATTAAGGGTCTCTCCACAAAATAAGCGCCCTCTAGGCCCCCATTTGTCAAGGGATACAGAGGGAAGCAGAACAGGAAAAAGCCCGGAGCCGTTTCTGTTTGGCTCCGGGCAGAAAAACTGAATGATATGGACAAAAGCCCAAGTTTGGGGATCAATGAATGGTACTCAAATGCCGCAGCAGGACGTTGGAGATGTTGTCCAAGGAGGACTGGATGGTGACGGCCCCAATGTTTTGGGCCACCCCCGGCATTCCATAGACCACGCTGCTTTCCTTGTCCTGGCCGATGGTGTAGGCCCCCTTCTTCCGCATGGCCAGCAGGCCGGCCGCGCCGTCCTGCCCCATACCGGTCATGATGATGCCCACCATCTTACAGGTGACAGTTTCCGCCATGGATTGGAACAGGGCATCCACAGAGGGCCGGTGTCCGCTGACCTTTTCCCCGGTGGAGCAGGATATGGTATATTTTGTGCCAATGCGCACAACCCGGCACTGGAGGTCGGCGGGGGCCACCAAAGCTAGGCCCCGGCGCAGCTCGTCGCCGCTTTTGGCCTCCTGCACCTCCATGGCGCACAGGCGGTTGAGACGTTCGGCATACATCTTGGTGAAGCCGGGGGGCATGTGCTGGACGATTACCATAGGGGGGATGTCTGCCGGCAGGCGTTTCATCACCGCCAAGGTGGCTTCCGTGCCCCCGGTGGAGGCCCCCAAGCCGATGATGACCCGATTCAAAGCGCTCCCCCCCAGATTGGCCGCCGGGGTGATAGGCGCCGGTGCCGCAGCGGGCAGAGCGGAACGCACCTTGGCATTGGAGGCGGTGACCACCTTCTGGGCCAGAGCGGCGATGAAAGCCTCCACATGGCGCTGGCCATCGGGCTTGCGGACAAAGTCCACCGCACCGGCAGCCAAGGCGTCGAATACCTTCAGGTTCAGGGAGGACACCAGGATCACTGGCAGGGGATTGGTGGGTAAGTACTGTTTGAGAAAGTCGATCCCATTGATGCCGGGCATTTCCACGTCCATGGTTATCACGTCCGGCTTGAGCTGAGGGATCTTATTTTTTGCGTCCAAGGCATTGATCGCGTAACCTACGACTTCAATGCGGGGATGGGTATTCAGCCCGTTGATGATCATACCGCGGGCCAACATGGAGTCGTCTACCACCAGGACACGGATTTTTTTGAGTGTAGGAATGGCCATAAAAAGGAGGACCTCCCATTATTTCTTTTGGAATGTCGATGGAGCCAGGCGCAGATACGGCGTATTGGCGCTAAGGTTCTCCGACTTGCTGATGAGCAGATACCCCCCCGGCAGGGTGGCATCGTAAAATCGCTGGACCAAAGCGTCTTTGGTGGGCTGGTCGAAATAGATCATTACATTCCGGCAGAAAATCACGTCAAATTTACGGCGAAAGCGGATGGGGTCCATCAGATTGAAGGGCTGGAAGATCACGTTGTTGCGTACCTTCTGGCTGACCTGAAACTGTCCGCCGGGCAGAGGCGTGAAATACTTCCGCTTCCACTCCGTGGGGATGGTGTCGGGCAGTTCATACACGCCCTTTTTTGCGGCGGTCATGGCCCGGTTGGAGATATCCGTGGCCAAGAGCCGGGTGTCCCACTGGTCCGCCTGGGCACCCAGGTAGTCCAGCAGGAACATGGTAATGTTATAAGGTTCTTCCCCGGTGGAGCAGCCGGCGCTCCAGATCGCCAGGGTCTTATCCCGTTGGTGCCGGCGCACGATTTCGGGGATGATGTTGTGGCAAAAGTAATCCAAATGTTCCTTCTCCCGCATGAAGAAGGTGTAATTGGTGGTGAGCTTATCCAGTAGAAGGGTAATCTCCTCGTTGTCTTTCGTTTGGAGAAGATGGGTCACAAAATCAGAAAAGCTTTGGTAACCCCGCTGCTTGATGGCGGTGGAAAGCCGCCCGGTGATCAACTGGCGCTTCTGGGTCAGGTCGATGCCGTAATTGCCCTGAACGAACTGGACCAGGCGGTTAAAATCAGCATCGCTGATGGTCATAGGGGAGAAGGCGGTCCCCCCTCCGCCCCCTGCCTTAATCATTGGGCATGAGCTGCGCGCAGTCCAGGACCATCATGGTACCGGAGCCGTCGGGCAGGGAGCACATGCCGGACACCAGGGGTTGGGTGCTGTGGGAGGGGACGGGGAGGATGTTGGCCTTGGGGATATCCAACATCTGGTCCACGGCGTCCACCAGGATGCCCAGCTGTACCTCGTCTAGGTTGATGACCACCACCAGGGAATCCTCGCGGGGAGGATGGCCCAGGCGGATGCGGATATCCACGATGGGGACCATCTGCCCGCGCATATTGATGATGCCCCGGATGAACTCAGGCAGCATGGGGAGATAGGTGATGGGCTGGTTGGTGAGGATTTCCACCACGTCCTCGGCCACAACGCCCATCTTTAGGTCGTCAGCCATGAAGATGAGGTATTTTTGGGAGTCTACCGTGTCGTCCGCAGGCAGGGGATTGTTGGGGTCGATCTCGTCCTCACGGGCGAACAGGATTTCTTCATTCATAGTTTCTCTCTCCTTATTCCTGAATTCCCAGCTCACATGCCCCGGACAGCCGTGTAAAGGTTGGCAACGTCCAGGATGATGCTGATGCTGCCGTCGCCCAGAAGGGTACAGCCGTTGATGCCATAGTTTTTAATGTTATAGCTGTTGACATAGGCGGGCAGTTGCTTCACCACCACTTGCTGCTGGCCCAGCAGTTCATCCACGAACAGGCAGTAGGAGTTGTCTCCGGCCTCCAGCCAGAGAAGCACGCCCTCCTCGATCTCCGTGCAGCCGCTCTGGAGCTGGTAGAGGTCCTTGGCCCGGATGATGGGATAGAAGTTGCCCTGGACCTTGATGAGCTCGCCCCGGCTGGAATCGTGGATCACGTCCTGGGCGGAGATGCGCATGGTGGAGAGGATGTTGTTGATGGGGATGGTGAAGATGGAGTCACCCACCGAGACCTCCATGCCGTCCATAATGGCCATGGTTAGGGGGATGCGGATGGTGGTGGTCATACCCTGGCCCATCTCACTGGAGATGGACACGTTGCCGCCCAACTCCTCCACGTTGCGCCGGACCACGTCCATACCCACGCCACGACCGGAAAATTCGGTAACCTGGGCGTTGGTGGAGAAGCCGGGGGCCAGGAGGAAGTTCAGGATATCCCGGTGACTATATTCCACGTCGGGGGAGGCGATGCCCTGGCGGATGGCCTTGGCCAGCACGGCCTCGTCGTTGACCCCCCGGCCGTCGTCGATGATCTGGATGATGACCTCGCTGCCGGTGTCCTGAGCGGAGAGGATGATCTCGCCCACAGGGTCTTTCCCGGCGGCGACGCGATCCTCCTGGGTCTCCTCGATGCCGTGGTCCATGGAGTTGCGGACCATGTGCATGATGGGGTCACCGATGTTGTCCACGATGGTCTTATCCACCTCGGTGTTCTCCCCGATGAGGGTGAGCTTACAGGGGCGGTCCAGCTTTTTGGTCATGTCCCGCACGATACGGGTCATTTTCTGGAACACGCTGGACACAGGGACCATGCGCAGGGACATGGAGACGTCTTGGAGTTCGTCGGTGAGCTTACGAAGCTGCCGGGCGGACTTGGAGAAAGCGTCCAGATTCAAGCCCTTCAGGTCCGGGGAGGAGATCACCATAGATTCGGTGATGACGATTTCCCCCACCACGGCGGAGAGCTGGTCCAGCTTGCTCAGATTGATGCTGATCAGGGTCTCCTTGGGGTGATCCTTGGGGTGCTGGGCCTGGGCCGCCGGTGCGACGGGGGCAGGAGCCTGGGCCGGCGCAGCGGCCGGGGCGGCAGCGGCAGCGGGGGAGGGCGCGGCGGCCTCTGCCGGGGCGGGGGGCGGCGGAACGGGGTGG
>CAJTQP010000021.1 GCA_910578575.1 uncultured Oscillospiraceae bacterium | reverse complement strand
TTGAAAAAGGTGGACGAAAACTTTAATCTCTCTCCCTCTCCTTCCAAAGCTGATCCCTGGCCAGTAGCCGCAAGGCGAAATCCGCCAGCTTTTGGGCGCTCTCATGGCGCAGGAACTCCACCTTCAGGTCCCCCAGACGCACCCGGTCCAGATTGTCCGCATCCTTCAACAGCCGGGTGAGCTCCACCGCCCGGTCAAAGTCCGCCGGGTGGAAGGACCACACCGTCTCCTCCAGCCGGGCGTCCGGCAGGGCGTGGGCGGTGACGGCGGCCTGGAGCTCCGCCAGGGCGTCCCCGCTCTGGCCGGTGAGCGCCGCCAGCCGCTGGGCGGAACGGGCCCCATGGTCCAGGTCGTAGCCGTCAAAGGTCCGGCCTACGTCGTGGTAGGAGGCCGCCCGGAACAGCTGGCGCACCAGCGCCTCCGGCAGGTCCTCCTGCCAGGCGATGAGGGCGGCGAAGAGGAGGACACGGTGGATGTGTCCGCTGCCATGGACGCGGCTTTTGTACAGGGCGTCCTCCTGTAAGCTCTCATAGGTCTCCAACAGCAAGGGGTATAGGGGCCAAGTCTTGAAATCCTGGATCAGGGCGGCGTCCGACTCCCAATCTCCCTGTTCCAACAGGGAAAGCATTCTGTTCTCCGGCATAGGGCTCCCTCCTCATAAAATCTCTCCCCTATTATCCTACCCGGCCAGGCCCTTTGTCAATCCCCCGTTTTTTCCGCTGGCCCGGACGGGGGGGCTCCCGGTTCAGCAGGGCGGCGCCCCCGTAGCGCAGGCAGCGGCGCAGCCGCTCCTCCCCCCGGAGCATGGTCCGGGACACGGTGCTCCGGTCCACCCCCAGCTCCTGGGCGATCTCCTGCATGGTCAGGCCCTGGGCATAATACAGCAGCAGCACCTGCCGCTGGCGCTGTGTCACGTCCTCCCCCAGGGCGCGGGCCAGGTTGCGCTGCAACAGGCTGAGCTCCTCCCGGTTGTCCTCGGCCATCAGCCGGGCGTATACCGCCATATCCGCCGCGTAGGCCCGTCCTCTCCTATAGCGTGTACCTGTCATTGCGCCGGTACCCCCTTTCGTAATAGTTCTCCAGCAGCACCGCCAGGTCCCTGGTCTCCCGCCAGATGGGCGTCAGGGCCAGGGCCCGGCCGTTGAGCCGCTCCCGTTCCGTTTTGCTCTCCGCCTGCCGTCCCGCCGCCTCCAAACTGCGGATCCGCTCCCGCAGCCGCTGGGCTTGGGCCCGGTAGGTGGTGGACATCTCCTGCAAGGTCATGGCATTCTCCTCTCGTTTCCTCTCCTGCCGCCGGCAGCGGCGGCAGATTCCCCCCACCCCTGGGGGATCATAGCTGTACTGTTCCTGGCCGCAGCGCAGGCAAAAAAAGCGGGGTCTCTCCCCCTGCTTGTCCCGGTAGGGATAGCAGTCCAAAATTTGTGCCAAAAAAACGCTCCTTTTTCGCAAAAACCTCTTGACAAATCCTCGCCCTTCTGGTAGACTAATCATCGCTGCGGACGAGACACACGCGCTGGTGTAGCTCAGTTGGTAGAGCAGCTGATTTGTAATCAGCAGGTCGGGGGTTCGAGTCCGTCCACCAGCTCCAACAATTTCATAGGGAGGAGTTCCCGAGTGGCCAAAGGGGGCAGACTGTAAATCTGTTGTCGACGACTTCGATGGTTCGAATCCATCCTCCTCCACCAGATCGGAGTAAGCAATGCTTGCTCCGATTTTTTCTACCTGCCACCGGCCAAAATCGAACATCTGTTCGTCTTGCTTTCGAGGATACCATATCCCATCCCCTTTTGTCAATCCGCATTGAGGGGACTGTTTCTCCTTCCGTTCCGTTTTTTCGGACAGGCCCCGTCAGCCCTCTTGGCAAAAAAATCCCCGCTCCCCCGTAATCTCCCTCTGGAATCGTTGTCTGATAAGGTAGAAGGACAACATCCGGTGAAAGGAGAAGTTCCATGAAACGATTGTATCCCCAACTTTTGTGCTTGGGTGGGTTGGCTGCCGTCTGCCTCCTGGCAGGCCTCCTCCTGACCCGCCCCGGCCAACCGGAGGAGGCCGGCGTCCCGGAACCCGCCGCCGCTACCCCTCTGATCTCTGACCAAGCCCTACGCCAGGGTGGGACGCCCCCTCAGCCCTTGACCCTGGCCCAGGCCCAGGCGCTGGCGCCCCATGGTGCGTACCTGCCTGACAGCCCCGCGGGCTTCCAGCTGGAATCCGCCACCTATGACCAAGGAGCGGACTGCCTCACCCTCCTCTGGACCAAGCCCGGCATCTACGACGAGCTGCGCTGGTCCGTCTCCCCCTATGACGCCTCCCTGGCCCCCCGGCTCACCGCCGTGGCGGACTTGGAACAGTATGACCTGAGCCTCTATCCCATCCCACGGGCAGACTCCGTGCCGGAGGAATTGCGGGAGGTGGTGGACCACCCCATCTTCCAAAAGGAGGAGCTGTGTCAGGAGGCCGTCCAGCGACGGGCCTATACCGTGGAGGATGCCGGGGACAGCCAAGGGCCCCGGATGTCCTTTGGGGTGCGCTATGGGGACATGGTGGTGGAGCTCAGCGCCAAAGGGGTGGATCCTGGGTGGGTCTATGCGCAGTTGGCCAGCCTGCCGGGTTCCCCCTGAGGTAGGGCACCTAGGGGGAACCCTTTTTTAACATGCCAACAGGCCGGAGCGCATCCCTGCTCTCCGGCCTGTTTTTCTTGTCCTATGATGCACTCACCGGGCAGACACCAGCTTTTTCAAGCCCCGCGCCAGCCCCTCCACCGTGAGCTGATACATATCCACCACGCTGCCGATCATCTCAATGGTCTGATAGCCGTAGTCGTACTGCCACATGGCCTCCGGGATGGGGTTGAACCACACCATCTTCTGGAAACGGCTGTGCATCCGCTCCAGCCAGGTGAGGCCGGTCTCGTTGTTGTAGCGGTTGTAATAGCTGCTGCCGCCGATCCAGGTGAGCTCCGAGGGGGCCATGGAGGCGTCCCCCACCACGATGACCTTATACTCCCGGCTGAGGTTGTTGATGACCCACTGGGTCTCCACGCTCTCGCCGTACATGCAGCGGGGGTCGGTGTAGAGGTCGGAGTACCAGCAGTTGTGGAAGTAATAGATCCGCAGGTCCTTAAAATTGTTGGCCCGGTTCACCGCCTGGAAGAGCTGGCTGCACAGCTTGGTATAGGGGGACATGGAGCCCCCGGAGTCGAAGAGCAGCATCACCTTCACGTCGTTGGTCCGGGGCCGGTCGAACTCCAATTGGAGATAGCCGGCGTTGTTGCAGGTCTCGTCGATGGTCCGCTCCAGGTTCAGCACGTCCATGGGGCCCTCCTGGCGGGTGGTGAGCTGCCGCAGGCGGCGGAAGGCCAGCTGGAAGGAGCGCTGATCCAGAGTGCTGTCTTCCCGGAAGTCCCTAAAATTGCGCTCCCCGGCCACTTGCAGGGCGTGGCGGTGCTGGCTCTCGCCGCCCACCCGGATGCCCGTGGCAGCGTAGCCGGAGTGGCCCAGGGCGGAGGTGCCGCCGGTGCCCACCCAGTACTGGCCGCCGTCGTGGCGCTCGTGCTGTTCCTTGAGGCGTTCCTCCAGCATCTCCCGCAACTTGCCTAGGTCGAAGGTGGTGCGGGCGTCCACCTCGTCCTTGTCGTACTTCTTCATGTTCTTGGGGTCGTGGAGCCAGTCCATGAGCTCCTGGGGGATGTCCTCCATGTGCTGGACGTGCTCGAAGTAGCGCAAAAAGGTCTCGTCGAACTTGTCAAAGTCCGCCTCGGTCTTGACCAAAATGCCGCGGGCCACGTAATAGAACTCCAACAGGCTGTTGCGGCACAGGCCCAGCTTCAGGGCCTCCATCAGGGAGAGCCACTCGTTCATGGACACGTCCAGGCCGTGGGCCCGGAGGAGGTAGAAAAAATCGGTAAACAAGGCTGCGCCTCCTCTCCCCTTACCAGCGGTAGCCGTTCTTGGGCCGGTTCTTGGCGTTCTTCACGGCGGTGAGGTCCTCGGTCTTTTTCAACAGAATGCCTGCGTAAGGCAGCTCGCTCTCGATCTTCTTGGGGTCCACGCCTCCCAGACGCAGGGCCTGCAGCCAGTCCAGCAGCTCCGAGGTGGAGGGCTTTTTGGCCACGGTGGGCAGGTCCCGGACCTGATAGAAGCCCCGCATGGCCAGGTCCAGGAGATGGTCCTCAATGTCGGGGTAGTGGGCGTGGACGATATCCCGCATCATATCCTGGTCGGGGAAGGCGATATAGTGGAAGATGCAGCGGCGCAGGAAGGCGTCGGGCAGCTCCTTCTCGGCGTTGGAGGTGATGATGACGATGGGCCGCTCCTTGGCGGTGATGGTCTGTTTGGTTTCGGGGATATAGAACTCCATCTTGTCCAGCTCCCACAACAAGTCGTTGGGAAACTCCAGGTCGGCCTTGTCGATCTCGTCGATGAGCAGGATCACCTGTTCGTCGGAGGAGAAGGCCTCCCCCAGCTTGCCCAGCTTGATATACTTGCCGATGTCGTCCACCCCTTCGCCGCCGAACTGGCTGTCGTAGAGGCGCTGGACGGTGTCGTAGACATACAGGCCGTCCTGGGCCTTGGTGGTGGACTTGATGTTCCATATAATGAGCTTCTTCCCCAGGGCCTCGCTGATGGCCTGGGCCAGCATGGTCTTGCCGGTGCCGGGTTCCCCCTTGATGAGCAGGGGCTTTTGCAGGGCGATGGATACGTTGACGATGCGCAGCAGGTCCGAGGAGACCACGTAGCTGCTGCTTCCTTTGAATTCCTTCATGAATGCGGTCCTTTCTTCCCATCTGGCCGGAAGGGGCCCTTCCGCCGGGGTGTTTTTTAGGTATTCCTGAACAGTGTACCACAGAACCGGGGGAAAGTCATGTGATTTTCCATCATTTCCCTGCTGATTTTCTGTGTTTTGCCCCTGGCTTTTTTGTGGAAATGGTGGAGGGTGACTAGGACAGGAGCCGCCCCAGCAGGCAGGCCCCCTGGTAAAGTCCCACAGAAAAGAGGAAAGCAAAGACCGTCTGATACCCCAGGGTAAAGAGGAACAGCCGCCCCTGGCGCAGCTCCTGGAGCCGGGCCGCCAACGCCGCCAGACAGGGGGGACACAGCAGGTTGAACAGCAGGAAGGACAGGGCCGCCGCCGGGGTATACAGCGCCGCCGGACAGCCCAAGATGGCCAAGGTCCCCACGATGCTCTCCTTGGCCAGCAAGCCCGTGAGGCAGGCCACCACCGCCCGCCAATCTCCCCAGCCCGCCAGGGAGAACAGCGGGGCCAGGGCCGAGCCCAGCGCCGCCAGCAGGCTGTGCTCCAAGGCCCCGGAGGCCAGGTAGACGAAGCCTGTTCCCGTCCAGCCAAAGGAGGCGGCGCACCACACCGCCGCCGAGGAAAGCACCAATAAGGTCCCCGCCTTTTTCAAAAACTCCCCCAACCGCTCCCAGGTCCGGCCCCAGAGGGCGCTGGAGGGGGGCAGGCGGTAGTCGGGGAGTTCTAGCAGAAAGGGGATGTCCTCCTTGGGGAAGCGGCGGGTCCCGGAGAGGAGCCAGCTGGAGAACAGGGCCGCAGATAAGCCCACCCCGTAGGCCAGGGGGGCCAGCCACCAGGCGCCGGGGAAGGCCAGTTGCGCCACCAGGGCGATCACCGGCAGCTTGGCGGCGCAGGGGAGGAAGGCGGCGGTGAACACCGTCAGGCAGCGGCAGCCGGGGCGCTGGATGGTCCGGCAGGCCAAAGCCCCCGGCACCGCGCAGCCGCAGGCCAGGATATACGGCACCACGCTGCTCCCCGACAGGCCAAAGCGCCGCACCGCCCGGTCCAGCAGGTAGGCCCCGCGGGAGAGATAGCCGCAGCCCTCCAAAAAGCTCAGGCAGAAGAACAGGGCGGTGAGCTGAGGCAAGAAAGATAGCACCGTCCCCACCCCCGGCAGCAGGCCGTCCAGCACCAGGTCATGGAGCCACAGGGGGCAGTCCCGTCCCGCCAGCCACCATTCCAACAGTTCCTTGCCTCCCGGCCCTCCCAGCAGGGAGGCATCCCCCAAGGCCTCCCCCAGGGCTTGGGTCCAGCCCCCTACCAGGCTGATGGAAAACCAGAACATCCCCAGCATCACCCCGGCGAAGATGGGCAGGGCCAGCACCGGGTGGAGCAGGAGCTTGTCCAGGGCCCTGGTGGCGGTATGCCGGGGATGGGGGGCGGTGCGGCGGGTGGGGGTCACCTCCACCAGGGCGGCATCCGCCCGGCGCAGGGTGAGGGTGTAGCTGCGCAGGGACAGCTCCATGGGGTCCCCCAGGGGGGCGGCCCCCTCCACGGTGATCTCCGTGCCCCGGAGCACCCCCATATCCAACAGCCGCCGCCGCAGGGCCCCCTCCCCCCGGACCCGCAGTACCGTCACCGTCTGCCCGATGTTTGCCTGATCCAATGTCATCGCCTGCGCCTCCTTTGTGTGGTGGTACAAGCCTATGTGGGGGCGGGGGTGGTTAGCACAAAAAAGGTCCTAGCACTCTTTTTCTCGGATATAGGCGATGGTCTCATTATCGCGCTGGTGACGGTGGGCCATGGTCTCCAGCAGCTTGGGATACTTGCGCAGGGCCGATGCATCGGGGAGTCGTGCGGCACATAAATCAAAACGCCAGTACGGTGGGGCTCCCGGAAGGGGCCTCACCACACTGGGAGTAGTCTATGAAGTTGACAGCCTAGCGTGAACTGCTCCGGGCCAAGAAGTTCAAATTCTAATCATGTCTTTGGGGATAAGTATCATGTTCCAAATTCAGTTTTGTGTGTTACGGTCCGCATAGGAAGCCAGCATTGGTTGTAATAAGGATACCCACTGATTACAAAGCTGTTCTCCCTGAGAAAGCGTATATACTGGCGGATCATAGATGAAATTTCGTTGCTGGCCTCGTCCATTTCCTAGAAGGATGCTTGTTGGACTTCCCTCCTCATCGGCCAATATCACACAAAGCTGAATCCAGTCAGGGATTTGCACCGAGGTTCCTTTTTGATGAAACAGCAGTTCCGTGCTGCGCCGCTTGGTACTGGAAGTCAGAGAAGCAAGTAATTCACCTTCGGTTTCTTCCCATTGCGTTCCCATAACAGCTAAGGCTTGCGCATCAAAATACTGCCTGCTGGTATTTCCATCAGAATAGAGCGAAATGCCTACAATGTGATAGGTACTTTCTTCCTCCATCACAGGAGTTTCTTTGAAAAACAGGAGTACAATAACCAGAAAAATAATAAGCAAACTGAATGATAAAATGAGCAGAACAGCTTTTTTCATAGAAACCACCTGAGGCTATTGTGCCCCACTATTAGAAGTAACAGGTCACACCACGGATAACAGCTTTCATAGATCCGTCGTCATGCGGTGTAACTGTATTATGCAATGCAACGTATGCAGCATTGTTATAGCTGGGTGTGTACCTGGTTTGGTTCAGGTATACTTCTCCGTAATGATGCTGCCCCACAGCCTGGTAGTACTGGTACGTAGCATTTGTATTTAACCAAACCTTTGTAGCGGTACACCCTAAGAGATACGAACTACCAAGCCCAAAGGAAGTCTTTTTCACCAATTTATCATACGAAATATTTGTGTAAGTTTTGTCGGATGCAGTACCTTTAGATACTGTCCCCTTAGCGTTTTGGTAGAAAGCCAATGCGCTGTCGGCAAGGCCAAACAATCCCACTGCCGGAATTGTGATCCCGCCAGCGGACAGGATCAGGTTCTTAAAGGCACTCATAGTGCTCCGAACAGAAGTACCTGTGATTTCCCCTGTACTCACAGACATATTGCTATACTTGATAAACTTGTCCAGCATTTTATTCCCGTTATAGGTATAATAGTTGCTCTCTGGATAAGTAACAGATTTTGCCACATTCGGAGCAAACAAGTCAATTTCAAAATCCTCGTTCCCGATTGCTTTTTGTCCTTCAATCGCCGCGGCGATATCATCTTGTGTATCGCTATCCAATTGATACTTCTCAACTTTTGCATTTTGCGTTAACTTCTTGAAAATTGTTGGTTACGGACAAGTTCGTGTCACCGACTTCGTCGGCTGCGCTACGCCATTGATGGTAGCATCTACTTTCAATGTATACGTTGCGCCTTTGGTGGCGGTTCTGGAACCACTGGCCTCGGCATAGCCGGCCCCACTTCCAGTCCATGTTCCTTTGCAAACACCGCTTGACCACAGTTTTACAACCACGGAAACTTGATCTGACTCACTGTTTGCACGTACAGTTGCCTTGCACGCTACTGTTGTGCCGTTAAAGGAAATTGATGGTATCGTGCGTATGATACGTACAGGACCTGCTGCCTGTGCTGCAGCGCTGAATGCAAAGGCAAGGACCAAAACCAAAACCAGGACTTTTTTCTTCATGTTGAAACACCTCCCTTCTATCTTCATTTTGGTTCAACGTTATCAAAATCACCCCCCTATTCCATTTACTCTCAGTAACGAAATAGGGGGGCGATTTTGGACACCAAACTCGAAAAATTTTTTAAAAACCCTAAAGAAACTAAAATTCACGCAAAACACTCTCTGCCAGATGAATGAGAGTCTCTTCATCAAGGTAAGCATCAATATACAAAAGAATATTTGTTTCCGTGTCTCTCCAAACAATAAGATTTCCTGTGCTTCCACTTTCATCTATGTAGAGGTCAGCGATAGCGCCGTTAACATAGACAGCTTTTTGCTTTGCGTCTCCCGTAGAAAAGAAAACATCGGTATTAACAGAAACAGTATCTTGATTCAAATATCCAAATTCGAAAAAGAAACCCTTTTCGTCAATATATATATAGCTTGCTTCATGCTCCGTGACCGAAATATGATACTCCTGCAAGCCGCTGGGGAGCACAGGTAAACTATAGTGGACGGATGTTTCCTCCTCCGCAAGCTCTCCCGAAAAGAAATAACGTTGTGCATTCTCTACCCGTTGAGATACCCAGCCGAAAAATGTCTCCCTTGCCTGGGCATCCACTCCCAACCAAGTCGCGCAGCTCAAAACCAGCACCACCAGCACACAGGCAGTTCGCCGCAGGGCGGTATATACGCCTTGATACCGCGCCCGCCGCAGGATGGGCTTCATCTTTCGTTCAAACTCTAGAGAAAACTCGTGGTGGCAATCTTCCGGGTCTGGGAAACTCTCCGCGATGGCTTGTCCGGCCTCTTGCGCCGCTTGGCGCAAGATTTCTTCTGTCAACATACAGAAATTCCCTCCTTTTGACATAACTCTGCCAGTTTTGCCTTGGCCCTTTGCTCCAACTTATAAGCTGCACTCATGGAGAGCCCCATAATTTTTGCCGTCTCTTGTGGGCTATATCCCTGTTCATAGCGCAGCAATATCAACTGACGGTAATTGGGGGGGAGGTGGAGGATACATCGAGAGACAACGCCCTCCACCCTAGTTTCCACCTCGTTTGGGTCAATGGCACTGGGAGAAATAGGCTCTAGGGGGTAACGCAATTTCTCCCTATATCGATCAATGGCTCTGTTTTCAACGACGGAAACAATATAGCTCTTGGTTCTTAAACTTTTGATAGAAGAAATTTTTGAAAAATTTTTAATCAGAATTAGGCAGGCGTCGTGAACCACCTCCTCCGCATCATAGGGATTGTGCAAAACCTCGTCCGCTACATGAAACATCAGTCCCTTATAGGTGCGGTAGAGAGCTTCAAACTTGTTTCTATCCTCTGGTGTCTCCAAAGATGCTAAATAGTAAATGAGGATGGGAAATCACCTCTTTTTTATTTTTCAGGCCAGTGACACAAACCCACTGGGGTAAAAATAACCAATGGTATTTTTCACCCCTCCAAATACGCTCGCAACGCCTCCAGACGCTTCTCCATCACCTGCCGCCCCATGTGGTAGACAGCCTGGATCTTCTCCCGGTCATGCTCCACCTTGCCAATGGGCAGGGGGGCTTCCGGTCGGAGGACGAACAGCTCCCCCCGGCGCTCCTTTTCCCGGATATACGCCGTGGTCTCGTTGTAATTCTCATGGCGGTGGGCCATGGTCTCCAGCAGCTTGGGATACTTGCGCAGGGCCAGGCGCATCAGGGGCAGAGCGGAATTTTTCTCCTTGACGAAGCCCAAGGGCTGGGTGAGGAGCACCACATTGCGGTCATAGCCCAAAGACTCCATCTTTCGGATGGGGATGGAGTCCGCCATGCCGCCGTCCAACAGGCGGTAGCCCCCCACCTCCACCACCCGCGCAGCCAAAGGCATGGAGGCAGAGGCCCGGAACCACTGCAAGTCCTCCTCTCCCCCCTCCAGGCAGTTGCGGTACACCGCCTGCCCGGTCTCCACGTCGGCGGCCACCACATAAAAGTCCATGGGGGAGGCCCGGTAGGCCGCCTGGTCAAAGGGGTCCAGGGAGTCGGGGATCTCCCGGTAGCAGAAGTCTCCCCCGTAGAGGTCCCCGGTCCTGAGGTAGGAACGGAAGCTGCAATAGCGGGGATCCTGGCAGAACCGTAGGTTATACCGCAGCACCCGGCCCGGTTGGTTGGACTTATAGTTGCAGCCAAACACCGCCCCGGCAGAGACCCCCATAATCCCATCGTAGGCAATGCCCTGCTCCATCATCACATCCAGTACGCCTGCGGAGAACATCCCCCGCATGGCGCCGCCCTCTAACACCAGCCCACGCTTCATCGCCAGTCCCTCCTGTGTGGAATTTTTGTCTTATCCTACCACCTCATGGGCGATTTGTAAAGCTGAGAGAACGCAGGGCTTGCAGAAGGACGGCGGTATCGGGTATAATAGGGGCAAAGGAGGGGTGCCCGTGGCGGAGATGAAGCACACGGTGAAGGACAGTATCTTCACCTATCTCTTCCGGCAGCCGGAGTACACCCGGCAGCTCTACCTATGCCTCCACCCGGAGGACCAGGATGTGACGGAGGCAGACTTCAAGATTGTTACCTTAGAGAACGTGATCTCCACAGGAATCTACAATGACCTGGGCATCCAGGTCCGGGACCGCCTGCTCCTGCTGATGGAGGCCCAGAGCAGTTTTTCCATCAACATCGCCCTGCGGGTACTGCTCTACCTGGCGGATACCTACAAGCGCTATGTAGAGGAACATAAGCTGGACCTGTACGGCAGTAAACCTGTACGTATTCCACGTCCGGAGCTATATGTAGTCTACACCGGCGGCAAAAGGCAGGTCCCTGAGACAATCCTTCTCTCCGACCTATATGAGGGCAAGGGCCCGGCTCCGCAGTGAGCTGGGCCTTTTTCTGCCTGGAGCCAGGAAAACTTTCCCCTTTGCCTTGCCACACAGCCCGATTTGTGGCATGATATAGAAAACCACAAGACGGGAGGGCGTACCATGCTCAATAAGATCCGCTCCCTGGGCCTCCAGGGCATCTATGGCTATGAGGTCACCGCCGAGTGCGACCTGGCCGGGGGCCTGCCCAACTTCGACATCGTGGGCCTGCCGGACGCGGCGGTGAAGGAGGCCAGAGAGCGGGTGCGGGCGGCCATCAAAAACAGCGGCTTTAGCTTTCCCGTGGGGCGGATCACTGTGAACCTGGCCCCGGCCAACCTGCGCAAGTCCGGCACCGTGTATGACCTGCCCATTCTGGTGGGCATCCTCTCCGCCGGGGGACAGCTGTGCTGGGAGGACACGGACTGCGCCTTTGTGGGGGAGCTCTCCCTAGGGGGCGCCCTGCGCCCGGTGGTGGGGATGCTGCCCATGGCCCTGGCGGCCAAGGCGGCGGGGGTGAAGCGGCTATACGTGCCCAAGAGCAGTGCGGCGGAGGCCACCATTGCCGGGGGGCTGGAGGTCTACCCGGTGGAGACCGTGGAGCAGTTGGCCGCCCATCTGGCCGGGGACGTCCCCATTTCCCCCGCGCCCCCCTGGCAGGGAGCGGCAACCGCACAGCCCCTGCCGGACTTTTCCGAAGTCCGGGGCCAGGAGCAGGTGAAGCGGGCCCTGGAGATCGCCGCCGCCGGTGGCCACAACCTGGCCATGATCGGCCCCCCAGGCTCCGGGAAAAGTATGTTGGCCCGGCGGCTGCCCTCCATCCTGCCGCCCCTGAACCGGCGGGAGGCCTTGGAGGCCACCCAAGTCCACTCTGTCATGGGCCTGACCTCCCAGGAGCAGCCCCTGCTCACCGCCCGGCCCTTCCGGGCTCCCCACCACACCATCTCCTCGGTGGGTATGGCCGGGGGTGGGAATCCCTACCCCAAGCCGGGGGAGATCTCCCTGGCCCACCACGGAGTCCTCTTTTTGGATGAGATGCCGGAGTTTCACAAGGATGTCTTGGAGGTGCTGCGCCAGCCCATGGAGGAGGGTAAAATCTCCGTGGTCCGGGCCGCCGGCACCGAGAGTTACCCCAGCCGTTTCATGCTGGTGTGCGCCATGAACCCCTGTAAATGCGGCTGGTACGGTCACCCCTCCGGCCGCTGCCGCTGCACGCCGGGGGAGGTAAAAAAGTACCTGGGCAAGCTCTCCGGCCCTCTCCTGGACCGCATCGACCTCTTTGCCCAGGTGCCGCCTTTGGAGTTTTCCAACCTGGCAGACCGCAGCCCTGGGGAGTCCTCCGCCTCGGTACGGGCGCGGGTGGTCCAGGCCAGGGAGCGGCAGGAAGCCCGCTTCGGCCCCGACGGCCCCGCCTGCAATGCGGAGATGGGCCAGGAGGAGATCCGCCAGTTCTGCGCCCTGGACGGGGCGGGGCAGGCGGTGATGCAGGGGGCCTACACTCACATGGGCCTCACCGCCCGGAGCTACGACCGCATCCTCCGGGTGGCCCGGACCATTGCCGACCTGGACGGCGCGGAGACCATCGCCGCCGCCCACCTGGCGGAGGCCATCCAATATCGAGAATCGGAGTATTTTCAACGGTAATCGTTGGTAGAATAGAAAGGAAGAACAACACTGTGTCCACAAACAAGCACCAAGGGCCTCCCGCCGGGGAGGAGATCATACTTTTGAAGATGGGGGAGATGGTCCTCAAGGGCCTGAACCGCCGGGGCTTTGAGGAACGGATGATGGGCAACGCCCGCCGCCGTCTCCAGCCCTATGGGCAATTCCGCATTTACTCCCGGCAGTCCATCACCTACGTGGAGCCGAAAACGGCGGACTGCGACATGGACGGGGCCTTCCAGGCCATGAGCCGCCTCTTCGGGGTGGTGGGCCTCTCCCGCGCCAAGGCCTGCCAGAAGGACGCAGGCGCCATCGTGGAAACCGCCAAAACCTATCTCAACCAAGAGCTCAGCGCCGCCAAGACCTTCAAGGTGGAGTCCAAGCGCTCGGACAAAAGCTTTCCCCTGTCCTCCATCCAGCTGAGCCAGTATGTGGGCGGGGAGCTGGACGACGCCTTCCCCAACCTCACGGCGGATATGCACCACCCGGAGGTGACGGTCCACGTGGAGGTCCGGGATTATGCCGCCTACGTCCACGCCGACCCCATCCCCGGCGCGGGAGGGCTGCCGGTGGGCATGGGGGGCCGGGCGGTGTCCCTGCTCTCCGGGGGCATCGACAGCCCCGTGGCCTCCTGGATGATGGCCAAGCGGGGGGTGGCCTTGGAGATGGTCCACTTCTTCAGTTACCCCTATACCTCCCCGGAGGCCAAGGAGAAGGTGCTCACCCTGGCGAAGCTCCTCACCCCCTGGTGCGGCCGGCTGACGGTCCATGTGGTCCCCTTTACAGAGATCCAGGAGACCCTGCGCCGCAGCTGCCCGGAGGAGCTGTTTACCCTCCTGATGCGCCGCTTCATGATGCGCATTTCCCAAGAGGTGGCGGAGCGCATCGGGGCCAAGGGCCTTATCACCGGGGAATCCCTGGGCCAGGTGGCCAGCCAGACCATGGAGGCCATGGCCGTTACCGGGGCCGCCACCACCCTGCCGGTGTTCCGTCCCCTGGTGGGGATGGACAAAGAGGAGATCGTGCGCCTGTCCCGGCGCATCGGCACCTTTGACACCTCCATCCTCCCCTATGAGGACTGCTGCACCGTCTTTACTCCCCGGCATCCCAAGACCCGCCCCTCCCTGGAGGAAATCCAAGCGGCGGAGGCGGCCTTGGATATCCCCGGCCTGATGCAACAGGCTGTGGAGGGAATCGAAAGGATCGTGATGGAAGCATGAGCCATACCGCTGAACTGATCGCCGTAGGGACCGAATTGCTGTTGGGAGACATCGCCAACACCAACGCCCAGATGCTCTCCCAGGGCCTGTCCCAGTTGGGCATCAATGTCTATTACCACACCGTGGTGGGGGATAACCCCCGGCGCCTGCGCCAGGCGGTGGAGATCGCCAAGGGCCGGGCGGACATCCTCATCACCACCGGCGGCCTGGGGCCCACCTACGACGACCTGACCAAGCTGGTCTTGGCGGAGTGCTTCGGCAAGGAGCTGATTCACCACGCCCCCTCGGAGGAACGCATCCGGGCCCGCTTCGCCGCCATGGGCCATGAGATGACGGAAAACAACCTGCAACAGGCGATGCTGCCGGAGGGCTGCACCGTCCTGGACAACGACTGGGGCACCGCCCCCGGCGCGGCCTTTTTTGCCCAGGGGACCCACGTGATCCTCCTCCCCGGCCCCCCCATGGAGTGCGAGAACATGTTCCGCCATCGGGCCCTGCCCTATCTGCAAGCCCTGTCTGAGGGGGTCATCGCCTCCCGGACTGTGAAAACCTTTGGCATCGGGGAGTCTGCGGCGGAGGCCCTGCTGCGGCCCCTAATGAACCGTTTGGAAAACCCCACCCTGGCCCCCTACGCCAAGCCCACCGGGACGGAGCTGCGCATCACCGCGCGGGCGGAGACCGAGGCAGAAGCCTTGGAGAGGATCGCCCCGGTGGAGGAAGAGGTCAAAGCCATCCTAGGCGACAAGGTCATCGGGGTGGACGTGAACTCCATCCAGGAGGTCTGCCTGTCCCTGCTCCAGGAGCGGGGGCTCACCTTGGGCACCGCCGAGTCCTGCACCGGCGGCATGATGGCCAGCCTGATGACGGACCTCCCCGGTGCGTCCAAAGTGTTTCGCGGCGGGGTGGTGAGCTACCACGAGGGCGTAAAGGCCCAGGTGTTAGGGGTGCCGGAGGAGATGCTGGCCCAGTACGGCGCGGTGTCCCCCCAGGTGGCAGAGGCCATGGCCCGTGGGGCAAAAAAACTGCTGGGCTGTGACCTGGCGGTGTCCGCCACCGGCGTGGCAGGCCCGGACCCTGACGAGCGCGGAAACCCGGTGGGCCTGGTGTTCCTGGGCCTGGCCTGGGAGGACCAGTGCATCGTCCAGGAATTTCGCGCCGGGAACGTGGCCAGAGAACGGGTACGCCGCATGAGCGCCCAACGGGGCTTGGACCTGGTGCGGCGGCATTTGACGGGGCTGCTGTAAGCTCCAAGAAAGGAATACGACCATGTTGACAGAAAGAGACATGTTGACAGAAAGAGATCAGCTCATCGGCCTGTCCACCGGCTGGCGGACCATGACCTATACCTGGCGGGACGCCGTCCTCTACGCCCTGGCGGTGGGGGCGGGTTGGGAGGAGCCCCAGTACACCTACGAAAGGGAACTGCACTGTATCCCCACCTTCGGGGTCACCCCCTACTGGAGTACCCTCAACGTCAGTCCCAAGCCCCCGCGCCCCTGGTCCATCCCCGCCATCCTCACAGACAAGCTCCAGCCGGCGCGGCCCTTTGTGAACTACGACTATGAATTCCTCTACCACCGCCCCATTCCCCCCATGAGCGGGCGCTTCCTCTCGCGGGACGTGCTCACCCACCTCTTCGACCGGGGAGAGGGCCGGGGGATGGTGGCCCGCTCCCAGGTGGAGGTCTTTGACGAGGGGGGCAACCTGCTGTGTACCAACCGCTGTTCTACCCTCTTCCCCTCCCTGGGGGGCTACGGCGGGGAACCCCTGCCCCGGCGGGAGAGCCGGATCCCAGACCGGGCCCCGGACTACACCGCCGACGCCCACATCGCCGGCAACCAACACCTGCTCTACCGCCTCACCGGGGACACCAACCTGGTCCACATCGACCGGGACACCATCCAGCGACAGGGCCTGGAGGGGCCGGTGGTCCACGACCTGTGCGCCTTTGGCTTCGCCTGCCGCCTGGGGGTGGAGGCCCTCTTCCCCGGTCAGCCAGAGCGGTTAGAGCGGATGTACGCCGCCATGAAAACCGTCCTCTACCCGGACACCCCCATCCAGTTGCAGTTGTGGAAGCTGGAGGAGGGGAAAGCCGCCTTCCGCCTCGTCAACCGGGACAGCGGCAAGGCCATCCTGGACCGGGGGGAGCTGGATTGGCGGGGCTGAAGCCCATGAAAAAAAACACACGTTCCGCAGAAATGGACGGGCCATTGCGGAACGTGTGTTTTGTTTTGACATCAGGTAAACAATACAGGGCAATCCCATTGAATCAAGTGTACCATAACCGTGGGCCGGCGAGGGCGCCGGCCCCTATATCCAACGTAAGGTGCCTCCATGGCAGGTAGGGTTCACAGGGAAACGCCCAACCACGTACATTGTGAACCAATGGGCGGTGCGAACACGGGCGTGTCCTTGTAGGGGCCGCCGCCTTCGGCGGCCCGCGCACCCTTCGAGCTTCTGCCGCCCTGTTTCAAATGCCGGCACCTCAATACCGCCGCACCAACCCCACGACCTTCCCGATGATCTGGGCCGCCCGGCCGTCGATGGGCTCATAGTCCGGGTTCTCCGGCAGCAGCCAGACGCCGCCGTCCCGGTAGGACAGGGTCTTCACCGTGGCCTCGTCCTCGAACAGGGCCACCACGATCTCCCCCCGGCGGGCCTCCCGCTGGCAGTGGACCACCACCAGGTCCCCTGGCAGGATGCCCGCCCCCAGCATGGACTCCCCCCGCACCCGCAGGGCAAAATACTCCTCCGGGTGACCCCCGGTGTCGAAGGGGATATATTCCTCAATGCACTCCTCCGCCAGGATGGGGGACCCGGCGGCCACATTGCCCAGGAGGGGAATCTGCCCCTTGGGGGGCAGGGCCTCTTCCACCAGGGTGATGGAGCGGGTCTTCCCCGGCTCCAGGCGGATGATCCCCGCCTCCAGAAGGCGCTTCAAATGGAAATGGACGCTGGAGGTGGAGCGCAGCCCTAAGTGGTCCCCGATCTCCCGGATGGTGGGGGGATAGCCCCGCTCCTGGGTGAATTGGCGCAGGAAGTCACACAGCGCCTGCTGCTTGGAGGTCAGTTGTTCCATGCTCTCACCCTCCTGTCGCCTTTGGTTTTGTTGCCAGTAGTATACCACAGGTTCCCGAAAAAATCAAACATGGGTTCGACAGACAGCCCCTGGTCTTTGGGACCGGGGGCTGTTTTTGGGTCTGTAAACTTCAATATTGCTTCACCCACAGGGAGAGCATCAACACCGGCACGAACCACAACAGCAGGTACATGGACAGGGTCCAGGCGGTGAGGGCGGCGGTGGCCGCGCCGCTGGACAGGGTGGCCGTGAGGAACACCCCCACGCAGGCGCTGACGCACACCAGGATGGTATTCAGCCCATGGGCCCTGCGGATCCGCCGGGCGCTGATGAGGGCGTCGGAGAAGGGGGGCAGCCCCTCCCGGCACAGCACCGCCACCAGGGTATCGTCATGCCTCTGCTTGGGTCCGGAGAGGAGGAAGCGCTTTTGCAGGTCCGGGAAGTTGATCTTGTTGGCCGGGAGCTGCCCGCTCAGCCGCAGCCGGTGGGGGCTGAGGTTGAAGTCCCGCGTCACCAACAGGGGGCTGAGCCGGTGGGCGAACATGGCCCGCAGGGCGGGGAGGATGGTGGGGTGGAGGGTATAGCGCAGGAGGAAGGCCCCCGCCAGGTCCCCATCCACGGCGCAGAAGATGGCGTCCTTGGCCTTGATCTCCGGGGGGATGGTGTGGCCCAGGCGGCTCATGAAGCTGCTGTTGCCCACGTAGACCTGCATCCCGCCGATCTGCCCCGCCAGGCCACCGGGCTGCATCAGCAGCCGTTCCACCGGGGAGTAGTTGCCGTGATACTCTTGCAGCAGGCGGTCAAAGGGGTAGGCCAGCCCGGAGGCGGACACCCGGACCACCGAGGCGGCCAGAGACACCACCCGGTCCGCAGAGAAGGCCCCCAGAGGGGTGGCCTTGGTGATGACCACGGAGCCGGGGGGATAGAGGTCATAGTCCCCCAGGGCGGCGGTGCGGCAGCCCCGGCTGTTGTCGATCCCCGGCCAGCCCGCCAGGGCCACCCCCAGGCGGGAGAGCTTTTTGCTCAACAGCTTCACCGGCAGGCTCAGCATCATCGGCGCCCCCAGGGTGGAGGCGGCAATGAACAGGGCCGACAGGGACCAGAACACCATCTTGGGCTGGTGGTGGGCCACGGTAGTCAGCAGGCCCAAGCCCAGGCAGGCCGCCAGCAGCACGATGGTCAGCCGCTGGAAGCGCAGGGCCCCCTGACTGGTGCTGCGGATCTGGCTGCCGAAGCCGGCAGGGGTGCCGATCCACTTGCGAAAGGCGCTCTGGCTGCCGTAGATCTCCGGGTCCTTGGTGATCCTGTAGGGCTGGGCCACGGTGGCGGCAGTCTTACAGGCCTCCAGCCGGGTGGAGATGGTGCAGTAATGCCCCAGTAGGTGGAAGGCCAGCACCAGGGCGCAGGGGGCCAAAAAGGGCACGGTAAAGGGCCGGAACTCCAGGGTCATCATGGTGGCGGTGTCCACCACAGTAAAGAGGGTGGCCAACAGCGCCAAGGTGTCCTCATTGGGCCGCAGGTGGATCAGGTGCAGGGCACCCTCCTCCAGCACCTCCAGGGCCAGCACCGCGCAGATCCCCAAAAGCACCAGCCCCACCGGCAAAATCAGCTTGTCCGGAATCAGGCCGTTGAGCATGGGGAAGAAGCTGTTGACCTTGGTGTAGGTGATGGCCAGCAACAACACCGCCACCACCATGGACAGGATACTGCGGGGCCGCAAGCTCCCCAACAGCTCCTCATACTCCTTGGCCAACTGCCCTGGGGGGGCATCCGGCGGGGGCTCCAGGGGGGTGCGGGCCTGGCGTTCCCAGGGAAAGTGGAATTTGGGGGCAGCCTCCGCCTCCGCGTCCGGCGGGGCGGTTCCGGCGGCGGGGTCCTCCGGCGGAGGTGGGGCGGCCTCACGGGGCCCCTGCCCCTCCTGGGCCTTCTGGGTCCCCTCACCAAAGACCAGCAGGTCGGGGCCGTCGTCGGCGGTGGGGACCTCCTGGGGTTCCCCCTCCTCCTCCTCTTCCTCCTGGTCGCTGTCCTCCCCTTCCGAGGCGGACGCTTCCCCTTCCGGGGGCGCTGGCGCAGGGGCAGTCTCCCCAGCCTGGCCGGCATCGCTTTCCTTTTCTGTTGTTTCTGTGGTATCCCCCTCCCCCTCTGCCGGAGCAGGGGACGCACCGGCAGGAGCCTCCGGTTCCGGGGCGGCAGGGGCCTCCCCTTGGGGTTCCTCTGTCCCCTCTGCCGGAGGTGTCTCCGGGGGAGACGCCGGCGGCGTTGGGGCAGACTGGGCCTGCTGCACCGCCTGGACGGTCTTGGCAATCCCCTCCACCAGGGGACCGCCCTGGGCAGGTGCGGTGACCTCTTGGGGTTGGGGGACAGGCTCTGTCCGGGAGACAGCCCCTGTCCGGGGGGCAGCCCCTGCCTGGGAGGCAGCCCCTGCCTGGGAGGCAGCCCCTGCCTGGGAGGCAGCCCCTGCCTGGGGAGGCGAAGGGGGTGGGGGCTGGGCCGGTGGGCTCCCCGCCGGGGGGCGGGTGGGCCCGCCGGGAACGAAGCGCCGGGTGGCCTCCATGGCCTGTCCCTCCCCTTGTGGGGCCTCCCCCGGTGGGGGGGGCGCAGTGGGAGACTTCTCCGCCGGATGTTTGGCCACCGACAGCTCTGGCGCCTGGGGGGCCAGAGGGGCGGGGCCTTTGCCCGGCGGGGTGAAGTCCGAATACTCCCACAGGATATCTTTCAAGCTATAGTTGTCATCTGCCATAGGATAGCCTCATCAATCACAGTCACAGCCGCTGCCGCACGGCTTCGTAGAGCAGCACCGCCGCCGCCGCACTGGCGTTGAGGGAGTTCAGCTTCCCCCGCAGGGGGATGCTCACCAGCACGTCGCAGCGCTGCGCCACCAGTCGGCTCATGCCGCTGCCCTCGGAGCCAATGACGATGGCGGCGGGGCCCTTCAAATCCGCGTCATACAGGGGGGTGGCAGCCTCAGCAGCGGCGCCGAAGATCCACAGCCCCTCCTTCTTCAAGCGCTCCAGCAGGGAGGGCAGGTTGGCCACCCGCGCCACCGGCAGATGGCTCACCGCCCCGGCGGAGGTCTTGGCCACCACCGCCGTGAGTCCCGCAGAGCGGCGCTTGGGGATGATGACCCCATGGGCCCCGGCACATTCGGCGGTGCGGATCACCGCCCCCAGGTTATGGGGGTCGGTGAGCTCGTCGCAAACCACCACCAGAGGGGCCTCCCCCCTGTTCTTTGCGGCGGCAAGAATGTCCTCCACACTGGCGTACTCCCGCACCGCCGCCACGGCGATGACGCCCTGGTGGGCATGGGTGCGGCTCATGGCGTCCAGCTTGCGCCGGTCGGCGTGGGACACCACGATCCCCTGCTCCCGCGCGGTGGAGGCGATGTGGCCCAGGGCGCTGTCCCCCTCCCCTTTCAGGAGGTAGATCTTGTCTATGGCCGTCCCCGCCCGGAGGGCTTCGGTGACGGCGTTGCGGCCCTCGATGATCCCATCGGGGGCGGAATCTGTCAAGTTCTCTTTCATCACAATGTTTCGTTCCTATATCTCTAAAATTTGAATTTATATTATACCATAAAGCGGCGGGAAGAAAAAGTACTTTTTGTTACCGTTTTCGGCGGTGATGGAACGGACAGTATTCCAAATGATAAAACAAAAAACGCCCCATGATGGGGCGGCGGGAATTGACAAAATACGGCATGTTTCGGTATAAACGCACTTGCCCCGCAGCCAGCGGGGACAGAAAAGGCGCTGTTACAATGGCGGTCAGCTCACCGATACTACCCCAGCATTGAGTTTTCAACGGGGGAGGTGAGGCTTGATGTGGAAGAAGTATATCCTCGCGGCACTTCGCGTTTTGCTGTGCTTCGCGCTTACGCTTATACTTACGACTGCAAAGGCTTGCTGACTGCCCGGTGGGACGAGCAGTCAGCATATTTTTTGCTAAACTGTGAGAGCTGACCGTTGTAACAGCGCTCTTCTGTGTTTATTATACCCCCACCCCCCTGTTTTGTCAACGACGGGGGGCGGAGATCTTTTGAACAAAAAATAGCCGCCCTGTTCAAAGGCAGCTTGACAAAACCAATCTTGGCAGGTATACTGAAACACAGAAAAAGGGCGTTGCCGGTAGACGGTCAGCCCCCTATAGGATTACAAGAAGTAACCGCCGGACTGTGGGGACAGGGGGCGGTTACTTCTTTTTGCCCTGAAGAAACAGGCTACAAATACCAATGATCACGAGACAAAGCTGTAAAACTTCGGATGTACTCATTTAGCAGCCCCCCTTTCGTTGAGATCAGGGGGCAAGAAGTTACCCCCTGTACAGAGGGCTTTCCGCCTACCATAACGGCAACGCTTGTGGGCAGTATATCATAAGGTTTTCCAGAACGCAACAAAAAGCAAGTTTTTTACCGTTCTTCGTGTAGGCATACAAAACCTGCTCAGCGGTCGCCTCTATCCCACGCTTGATTCCCCCACCCTCTTGTGGTAAGATAGAGAAAATGGAAAAAAAGGACGTTATTGCATGGAAATCAACGGCACCACAGTCGAACTCGACTTACGATACAGTGAAATGAACCTCTCCCCCGGCCTGATGCGGGCCCTGAGCGAAAAGGGCTTCACCCTGGCCACCCCGGTCCAGGCGGGGGCCATCCCCTGCTTTAAGGACTGGAAGGACGTCATCGCCAAGGCCCCCACCGGCTCCGGCAAGACCTTTGCCTTCGGCATCCCCATGGTGGAGCACACCGACCCCCAGGGCCTGGATGTCACCGGCCTCATCCTGGCCCCCACGCGGGAGCTGGCCATGCAGATCCAGGATGAGCTGCGCCAGCTGTGCGCCTTCCTCCCCGGCATCCGGGTGGCCTGCCTCTACGGGGGCCAGCCCATCGAACGGCAGATCAATCTGTTGAAAAAGCGCCCCCAGATCGTGGTGGCCACGCCGGGGCGGCTGATGGACCACATGAAGCGCCGCACCGTCCGCCTGCATAAGGTAGAGACAGTGGTGCTGGACGAGGCGGACCGGATGCTGGACATGGGCTTCATCAAGGACGTCACCCACATCCTCAAACAGATCCCCAACCGCCGGAACCTGGGGATGTTCTCCGCCACTATCTCGCGGGAGGTCATGGACATCTCCTGGGTCTATCAGCGCGACCCCGTGGAGATCGTGGTCCGGCCCATCCAGGAGAACCGCCCCAAAATCAGCCAATACCGCCTCAAGGTGGACCTGGGGGGCAAGGTGGACCTGCTGGTCTCCATCCTGGAGAAGGAAAAGCTGGACCGGGTCATCGTGTTCTGCAACACCAAGAACAACACCGACCGCATCACCGGCCTGTTGCGTATGCGCCACATCTCCGCCCAGTGCATCCACGGTGACCTGGGCCAGAAGGTCCGGGAACAGGTGCTCACCGCCTTCCGCAAGGGGGAGCTGCGGGTGCTGGTGGCCACCGACGTGGCCGCCCGCGGCCTGGACATCGACGACGTAGACGCCGTCATCAACTATGATATCCCCGAAGAGGGGGAATACTACGTCCACCGCATCGGCCGCACCGGCCGGGCCAAGCACCAGGGGGCAGCCTACAACCTCATCTCCTCCGTCACCGAGGACATCCGCCTGGACGAGATCGCCCGGAACAACAAGTTCGAGATCAAACCCATCACACGCTAACAAAAGAAGAGGGACAGTTTGTCTGATACTATGATACGCTTTCAAGCACCCACCCCCGCCCTGCGCGGCTGGGCCCAGCCCCTGCTGATGGCAGAGGGGCTGCCCCTGTGCGACTACAGCTTTCCCCTGCTGTGCTGCTGGCGGGACGCCTATGCCACCGAAATTGCCCCCCTGGAGCAGCGCCTTCTGGTGCGCCTGCACAACAGCCAGGGGACCGTTTATCTCTGGCCCGCCGGCCGGGGAGACCCCCGCCCCGCCCTGGAGGCCATCCTCCAGGACGCCCACCGCCAGGACGAACCCCTGCGCCTGGCCTCCCTGACCGCGGAGCACCAGGCCTACCTAGAGGAACACTACCCCGGCCGCTTCCACTTCCAGCCCCTGCGGGACGGCTTCGACTATCTCTATGAAGTCCAGCGCCTGGCGGAGCTGCCGGGGAAAAAGCTCCACGCCAAGCGCAACCACATCCACCGCCTGGACGAGAACTGCCCCGGCTGGACCTGGGCCCCCATGACCGACGCCGACCTCCCCCTGTGCCAGGAGCTGGACCGCAACTGGCTAAAGGCCGCCAAGGAGCGGGAGACCCCCCAGGGCCTGCGCTCCCTGGACCGGGAGCACCGGGCCCTCCACCGGGCCCTCCAAACCAGGACCCTATTGGGCATGGAGGGCTTAGTCCTGCGCTGGCAGGACCAGCTTCTGGGCTTCACCCTGGGCTCCCCCCTGAGCACCACGGTGTTCGACGTGAGCTTTGAGCGGGCCCGCGAGGACATCCAGGGGGCCTACCCCGCCGTCACCCGCTCCTTCGCCCGTTGGGTCCGGGAGCGCTACCCCGACATCCGCTACCTCAACCGAGAGGAGGACATGGGCCTGCCGGGGCTGCGCAAGGCGAAGCAGTCCTATTACCCGGACCTGATGGGGGAGAAGATTTACGCGGTGGAACAATAAAATGGGGCAGGCGGTGGACGAACCGTGGGCCGCCGAGGGCGGCGGCCCCTACAAAGACACGATGGCACCCGCACCGCCCTTTGGTTCACAATGTACGTGGTTGGGTGGTTCCATGTGAACCCCACCCGGCATGGGGAAACCTATGTTGGATGTAGGGGCCGGCGCCCTCGCCGGCCCGCGAATGAACCACAACCTTGCGTCCCATGGGTTTCTCACAACAGACCGTATATTTTGTATATCTACAGGAGGTATGCTCTATGATAACCATTCGCTCTTCCACCCAGGCCGACGTCCCCCAGCAAAAAGAGCTCTGGAAGAAATGCTTCGGAGACGCCAGCGCCTATATCGACGTATTCTACCAAAAATTCTGCACCCCAGAACAGGTCCTGGTGGTAGACGAGGACGGGGAGATCAACTCCATGGCCGCCATGCTCCCCAGTACTCTGGCCCTCTCCGACGGAACAGAGATCCCCGTAGGCTACGTCTACGCCCTGGCCACTAACCCCTACGTCCAGGGAAAGGGCCACGCCCGGCAGCTTCTGGCCTTCGGGGACCAGTACCTGAAGGAAAACGGCATGAAGGCCATGGTCCTGGTGCCTGCCTCCCCCTCCCTCCACCGCTTCTTCGAGGCCATCGGGATGCAGGAGTGCTTCGCCACCCGTAAGGTGGAGGTGCTCACCTCCAACCTCACCGGTGACACCGGCGGCGGCACCATGACCCCCATCTCCCCCAAGGAGTACAACGAGATTCGGGAAAGCTACCTGAAGGGGACCTTCCACATGACCTACACCGACCACATGGTCCAGTTCCAGCAAATCGGCAGCCACCTCTTCGGCGGCGATCTGTTCAAGCTGGAGTTTGGGGACACCGTGGGCTGCGCCTCCATTGAGTACGTCCAGCAGCGCCGGCTGTTGGTGAAGGAGATGATCCTGCCCCAGGAGAAGATGCTCCCGGCAGTGGAGGTCATCAGCAAGGAGCTGGACGCCATCCGCTACCACATCCGCACCCCAGCCTTCTGGGAGGGCATCAACGGCAGCTATGTCCAGCCCTTCGGGATGATCACCTGGTATGACCAGGAACTGAAGACCAAATACCACAACCAGGAGGGGTATCTGGGGCTGGCCTTTGATTGAGGCACACATCGAAACGCAAAACGAACCGGGACCGCCACCAGCTTCCACTGGGGCGGTCCCGGTCCTCTTTTTCTCTCTCTGTCTGGGGAGGCTCAATCCATGGGCGGTTTCCGCCGTCCGCCTCCCCGGCGGCGCCAATGGGAGCGGCCTTTCTTGCCGTCCCGGCGTTCTGGTGGCTTGTGATTGTCCCCGTGGCCGCCTTTGCCTCCCCGGTTGCGGCTGCTGCGGTGATGGCGGCGGCGGGTGCCCTCGCCCCCCCGGTCATGGTAGTCGCCGGGCTGGGCAAAGCCGGGCTTCTCCGGCTCCTGGTAGGCAGACATATACTGCTCCAGGGCGGTGGAGAGCTGGTGGTTGCTGGGCTCTGTTCGGGGGTCAGGGGCCCGGCGGAGCTTTTCCAGCTCCTCCTTGGGGGGCTCGATATAGCCCTCCGGCCGCTTGCCCTTGCCGCTGCGGACCACCCGCAGCTCACTGTTGTGATAGGTGCTCAGGCTGTCCGGGGCGCTGTCCAGGCGGACCCGGCAGGTCTCCCGGAGGGTGTTGACGCTGATGATGGTCCCCGCCCCGTCGGGGGTCTCCACGAAGGAGTCTGACCGGGGACAGGTTTTTGCCAGGTCCTCATAGGCGTGCTGCTCATAGTTCAGGCAGCACATCAAACGGCCACAGGTGCCGGAAATTTTGGTGGGGTTCAGGGACAGGTTCTGGGTCTTGGCCATCTTGATGGACACCGGCTGGAAGTCCTTCAAAAAGGAGGCGCAGCAGAAGGGCCGGCCACACACCCCCAGGCCACCCAGGAGCTTGGCCTCGTCCCGGATGCCGATCTGCCGCAGCTCGATGCGGGTGTGGAACACGGCGGCCAGGCTTTTCACCAGGCCACGGAAATCCACCCGGCCCTCGGAGGTAAAGAAGAAGAGGATCTTCGTGCCCTCAAAGGCGCACTCCACCCCCACCAGCTTCATCTCCAGCTTGTGCTCCAGGATCTTCTCCTGGCAGACCCGGAAGGCGTATTTCTCCTTCTCCCGGTTGCGCTCCACGATGACCATGTCCGCCTGGTTGGCCAGGCGCAGCACCGGGCGCAGGGGGTTGACCAGGGTTTCCGTGGGGTGCTCAAAGTTCCCCCGGACACAGGTGGCGTATTCCATCCCGGCGGCGGTCTCCACAATGACGCCGTCCCCGGCCCGGTAGGTGGCTCCCTGGGGGTCAAAATAGTATTGCTTCCCTTCACTGCGGAAGCGAACGCTGATGATTTCCATAGAATCTCCTTGTTGACGCGGCGACGCACGCCGCAAAGCTGAAAGGAAGCGCGTTCCTTTCAACTGCCTCGATTACAAGACGGAGGCGATCCACCCCGCCAAATGCCCTGGGCTGATGTTGAAGGCGCTGGCGGCCCGGATGGGCTCCAAGCGGTCCACCGCCTCCAGCAGACCTGGCTGCCGGCTGGCAGCCTCCACCAGGCAGTTGTGGGTCTCCTCCAGGAGCAGGGCCAGTTCCTCCCGGCTCTTCTTTTCCAGGGCCACCAGGAAGGGCAGGGTCTCCAGGGCGGGGACCTCCCCCATGAAGTAGGAGGCCAACAGGGCCCCCTCGGCGCTGGCCTGAGCCTCCGCCTCCCCCCCTGCCCGCAGGGTCTCGCAGCGGGAGCGGATGGTGGGCAGCAGCAGCTCCGGGTTGGGGGTCAGGAAGAGGAAGCGGGCGTAAGCCGGCCCCTCCTCCACCAGCTTCAGAAGGATATTCTGCCCCGTGGGGTTCAACAGATGCGCGTGGGGGAGAAGATATACCTTAGTAGGGGCCTCGTTGGGGCGGATATAGGCATCCGCGCGCAGGGCTCGGACCTGCTCCGCCTTCAGCCCCTCCCCCTCCGGGTCCGCCAGGATGATGTCCGGGTGGATGCCCTGGGCGGCCTTCCGGCAGCCGGAACAGGCGCCGCAGGGGGGTGCCTCCCCGGTGCAGACCCAGGCGGCGGCCAACTGCCCCGCCAGGGTCTCCCGCGCCTCTCCGGTGACCAGATAGGCATGGCTCAGCCGCCGCCGGGCCATGCGCTGTTCCAGAGGGTTCACGGCTGTGTCCCAAAGGCCCGCCGCAGGGCGGCGTAGCTCATGGCGTAGGCCTGTTGGCTGGGGTCCGCGTCGGGGACGCTGAGCTCAAAGCAGTGGTAGCAGCCGGGGAATACGTGATACTCCACCGGCACTCCCGCCTCCATCAGGCGGCTCCAGTACCGGATGTTCTCATCCCGGCCGGGGTCCAGCTGGCCGATATAGGAGAAGAGAGGCGGTAAGCCCGTCAGGTCCTTTGCCAGGGCGGGAGAGACATACTGGCTGGGCATCCCCCCCGGTCCCAGGAGCTTGGCCCAGGATTTTTGGCAGTTGTCCAGGCACCAGACCTTTTGGTCGGTGATCTCCTGGGCGGAGGGGGTATCCAAGCGGTAGTCCAGCTCCGCGTACAGGGGCATTTGCAGGCAGAGGGCGGGGCCCTTTTGATCTCTGGCGCAGAGGGCCACCGCCGCCGCCAGGTTCCCCCCGGCGGAGAGGCCGGACACTGCCAGGCGTTCCGGGTCCACCCCCAATTCCTGGCCGTGGGCGTGGACCCACAGCAGGGCTTCATAGCAGTCCAGCAGGGCGGCGGGGGCGGTCCACTTGGGGGAGAGGCGGTACTCCACGGAGATCACCACGCAGTCCACGTTCTTCACATAGCGCTGGCACAGGGCCTCCTGGCGGTAGACGGTGCCAAAGAGGAAGCCGCCCCCGTGGAAGAACAGCAGGCCGGGGAGGGGGCCGCCGTGGCGTTCCTTGGGTTCATAGATGCGCAATTTCACCTCAGGGGCCCCCTCCGGGCCGGGGATCATCTGGTCCCGGACGCTGACGGCGGGGTCCTCCTTGAGGTTTTCCAACTCCTGGGCGTTGCAGCGGGCCACGAAGTCCTCCAGGTTGTCGAAGTCGAAACCGGGGGAGGCGTCGTACCAGGCTTGGAGTTGGGGGTGGATACGGGGGCGTAGGTCAGACATAGAGGTCATCTCCTTATAACAGGTGGCGGGGAATCGCGGGCCGCCGAGGGCGGCGGCCCCTACACCCAACGCGGGCGCACGCAGGACAGGTTTGTTCACACGGCAGGCCGGACCACGTACATTGTGAACCAATGGGCGGTGCAGGCGGCGGCGTGTCTTTGTAGGGGACGGCGCCCTCGCCGTCCCGCCCGATTTGCCCACCCACCTTTCCATCATACCGGGCGGGGCAAATTTCACTTAATAGGAATGCTTTCCGCGGGAAAACGCGATCACCGTGCGGCGGTTGGGTTCCGCGCCGGTGGAATAGGTGATAATGTCGGGGTAATCCTGCAAGGTCTCATGGATCACATGGCGCTCGTAGGCGTTCATGGGCTCCAGGGTGATGTTGCGGCGGTACTTGACCACCTTCCCCGCCACCTTGGTGGCCAGCCGCTGGAGGGATTCCTCCCGCCGGGCCCGGTAGTTCTCCGCGTCCACGTGGATGCGCACCCGGTGGCTGCGGCCCCGGTTCACGGCGTAGTTGGTGAGCTGTTGGATGGCGTCCAGAGTATCCCCCCGGTGGCCGATGAGGGAGCCCAGTTTTTCTCCCTCCAGGGTGACCTGCACCCCCCGCTCCCCCTGGGTCTGGACCTTCACCTGGGCGCTGACGCCCATGTGTTCCAGCAGACCTGTGAGGAAGTCCCGGATCCGCTGCTCCAGCTCTGCCCCCTCCAGCGGGAGTTCCTGGATGGCGGCGGCGGGCTGGGCGGCCTCCGGTGCTGGGGCCGGAGCGGCGGGCTCTGCGGGGGCAGGCTCCTCTGCCGGAACGGGATCCTCAACAGGGTGCGCTACCTGGGCCTCTTGTTCTGTGGGACGGTTGCCTCTGGGGGCGCGGCGCTCCCGTTTGGGGGCGGGCTCCGGCTGGGGAGCAGGGGCCGCCTGGGGGGCGGGCTCCTCCGCCGGGGGCGCCTCGTCGGGGACCTCATAGGTCACTTTTACTTTGGCGGGGTTGCCGCCGATGCCGAAAAAGCCGCTCTTGGCCCGCTCCAAGACCTCCACGGAGACACTGTCCCGGTCCAGCCCAAGCTGTTCCAGGGCGTTTTTGATGGCGGCGTCTTCATTCTTGCCGGTGGCTTCGATCCATTTCAGCATAGACTGTCTTCTCCTTACTCTTCTTCCTGTTGGGCCTGGATATTCTCCAAGGCCTGTTCCTCCAGCTCCTGGGTGGTCAGGGGGGCCGGGATGGCCTCCTCCTGCTCCGCCGGGGCGGGATCCACGGGGGCCGTATCGGCGGGAGCTGTGGGTTGGGGCGCGGGCATGGCGGCATCCTTTTTGCCCTTACCGGCGGCCTTTTCTGCTGCCAGGCGCTCCCGCTGCGCCTCCTGCTCCTGGACGATCTCGGCGATCTCCCGGTAGGGGTAGCTGGGGTAGCGGTCGGGGTCGTAGCTGCGGCCGCGGGCGTAGGTGCGCATCCCCACCCGGCTGGCGGCGGCAAGGCTCTTGTTCACCTTGCGCTCCATCTGGATGCGGCGCATCTCCTCGGCGGCCTTTTTCTTGGCCTCGGCCTGGGCCTTTTTCTCTTGCTTGACCCGTTCCTTCTCCTCTTCCTTCCGCTTGACCTTCTCCTCCTCCAGCTTCTTCTGGTGCTTGCGCAGGAAGGGGATGTTCATGTACTCCTGGGCGATGGCGAAGATGCTGTTGGCGATCCAGTAGATACCCAGGGCAGCGGGGAGGGTGAAGCAGATCCACAGGGAGAACAGGGGCATCATGAACATGGTCATCTTGGTGTTCTGGTCCATGGTGCGGCTGGCCCCGGTGATCTTAGCGTTGACGTTGGTGGACACCCGCGTGGTGACGATGTTCAGCACCGCCGAGATCACGGGGATCATAAACAGCACGAAGGCCGGCAGTAGATCCTCCTGTTTCCAGAACATGAAGTGGGGGGTGCTACTGAGGTTGGCCCCCAGGAAGGAGAAGTCGATCACGGGCATGTCTGCCAGCTCCGGCACGGCGGCGGTGATGCGGTCGTGGTTCAGGAACACATCCTGGGCCATTTGCAGCTGCTGGTTCTTATAGTCGTATACCTGGCCATAGAGCAGGTTGGACACGGAGTTAAACATATCCTCCGACATGCCCATCAGGTAGGTCAGGGGCCGGCGGATGACCAAGTAGAGCAGCATCAGGAAGGGCATGGGCAGGAAGGACCACAGGCAGCCGCCGGAGGGCTTGACCCCCTCTTCCTCATAGAGCTTTTGCAGCTCGATGCTGTAGCGCTGCCGGTCGCGCATGTACTTTTGTTGCAGGACTTTTTGCTTTTCCGCCAGGCCGCTCATGGCCAGCATACTCTTGCGCCCTTTTAGGAAAATGGGGAAGAGGATCATACGCACCACCAGGCCGAAGAGGACCAGAGCGATGGCGTAGCTGCCGCTGATTTCGTAGAACCACAGGATCAGCTTGGCGAATGGGGTGAGAATAATGGTCATGGAATCATTGCCTCCAAGTTTCTTGGGTCCCGGCGAACCGGGAGGGGTGCGCCGCCCCCTCAGGGGACAGGATCGTAGGCGATGCTGTCCTGTTTGTGAAAGGGGTTGCAGCGCAGGATGCGCCGCAGGGATAGCCACCCGCCCTTCAGCGCCCCGTATTTTTCAATGGCCTCCAGGGCGTAGGCGGAGCAGGTGGGGATGAAGCGGCAGCATGGGGGGCGCAGGGGGGAGATAAAGCGCCGGTAGAAGCGGATCAGGGCCAGGAGCACAGCTTTCATGGGGCCTTGCCCTCCCTGCTCTGGGGGTCTCCCCGCTTCAGGCCCAGTTTTTTGGCCAGGCGCAGAAATTGCTCCTCCTGCTGGGCATAGGGCCGCTGCACCGCCTGCATCCGAGCCACGATGACGATGTCGTAGCCGGGGCGGAGCTGGTCCTCATGGGTGCGGTAGATGGCCCGCAGCCGGCGGCGGACCTTGTTGCGCACCACGGCGTTGCCCAGCTTGGTGCCGGTGGTGAGGCCCAGGCGGTTCTCCTTCCTGCCGTTGGGGCGGCAGTAGAGGACCATCGTGGGGGCCACGGCGCTGCGGCCCTTGGCGTAGAGCCGGCGGAAGAGCCTGTTTTCTTTTAAGGAGACGGTATACTTCACGGCGTTTCTCCCCTGGAGTTACGGTGGGCAAAGGCATACCGGCGGCGGCTTTCCCGCCAAGCCAATAAGGGCGGTGGAAGCTGTTTCCCCGCCCTTTCTGGTGATCTGTCGATATGCGATTGCCCTGGCATCAGTGGGTCAGGCGGGCACGGCCTTTGGCGCGGCGACGGGCCAGGACCTTGCGGCCATTGGCAGTGTGCATCCGCTTGCGGAAGCCGTGCTCCTTGGAGCGCTGACGCTTTTTGGGCTGATAGGTACGAACCATTCCGATACACCTCCTGTATCTATTTCCAGCGGGCCAGGCCCGCCCACCACAACGGCCGGGCTTGGCCCAACCGCGGTTGTCAAAAGAAATGCGCAATTACATGAACGATATTATACGGCAAGGGCAGGGGCTGTGTCAAGAGAAAAATTGCGCGGTGGGGGGAAAAGGCCCCGCCGCCTTGACAGGGGTAGGCCGTCTGATATAATGAGGGGGAACTATAAAAAGGATGGGAAATATCATGGGACTATTCACCAGCAAGGCAGAAAAACTCTATCGCAAGGGCCGGGACGCCCTTCGCCGCTTTCATTCCCCTGACACGGCCATGGCATACTTCCACGAGGCCGCCGCCCTGGGCCACGACGGCGCTGGGCTGCTCTTGGGGGACTGTTACCGCAAAGGGGACCTGGGCCTGCCCCAGGACGGAAACAAGGCGTTGGAAAACTACGCCCTGGTGCGTGAGCCCATCGGGCGCTTCGGCGAGGGGCTGGTATACTACTTTGGCACCAAGGGAGTGGAGCGGGACGACGCCAAGGCCCTGGCCCTCTTCCAGGAGGCCTATCACGCGAAAAAATATTACGTCTTGGAGGCCAAGGGCTTTCTGGGCGCCATGTACTTCTGGGGCCGGGGGGTGGAGCAGGACGACGAAAAGGCCGCCGAGCTGCTCTCCGACTTTATGACCTTCGATCCCCAACACTACCCCGACGCGGAGTACTGTTACTACTGCCTGCGCTACTACGGCCGGGGCGGCCTGGGGTGCTCCCCCCAGCTGGCGATGGAGAATCTGCCGCGGATCAAACGCTATGCCCAGAGCCAGGAGGTCCGGGATGCCGCCCAGCACTTGATCTGGGAGGAGCAGGCCCGCCAGGCCAGCCGTACCGCCCGGAAGCCCCTCCCCCCAGAGTTCCCTGAGATCGAGCCCGATTTCCAGTCGGACGCTGTCGCCGCCGCCTGCCTCCTGGCGCAGGTCCACCTGCGCTCCGACCGGACCGGTGCCCAAGCCGATGCCCAGCGCCGCCAAGCCCTGACAGCGGTGCTGAAAAGTGTCCAGAACTGCGGCCCGTCGGGGCGGCAGCGCGTGGCCTCCCTGCTGGACCAATACCGCTCCGAGCTGGAACGCCGGGACCCCGACCTATACGCCGCCCTGGAGCAGGCCATCGGGGAATGAGCTAGGCCAAATCCCCGCCAAACGGCTTGCTATGGCGCGAAAAATCTGGTATACTGAACTACTCAATAGAATATGACCGAAAAAAAGGGCACTTGGGCCCAAAGGAGAGCAAGTCTATGAATCCCGCCATCGGTGTATGGGAAAAGATCCTGGATATGTTACGCAACCACCTCACGGAGACCGCCGTGAACACCTGGTTTTCCGAAGTGGAGCCTATCGCCCTGGAGGAGACCCGCTTTGTGCTGTACATCCCCTCCCCGATCATCCAAAATATCGTGCAGAGCCGCTATGTGACCGACATCAAACAGGCCCTCTATGAGCTCTTTGCCTCGGAGATGGACGTACTGATCTTGGGCGAGGGCCAGCGGGAGAAGTATACCCACAAGGACTCCTCCTCCCGCTTCCTCCCCGGCACGGAGGACTACACCTTCGAGCGCTTCGTGGTGGGCAGCTCCAACAAGTTCGCCCATGCCGCCGCCCTGGCGGTTTCTCAGAAGCCGGGGGAGAGCTACAACCCCCTGTTCATCCACGGGGAGTCCGGCCTGGGCAAGACCCACCTGCTCTACGCTATCGCCCACGCCATCCACAACGCCCACCCGGACTACCGCATCGTCTACATCCGGGGGGACGCCTTCACCAACGAGCTCATCCGGGCCATCCAGAAGGGCAAGAACCAGGAGTTTCGCAACAAGTACCGCTCGGCGGACGTGTTCCTCATGGACGACGTGCAGTTCATCGCCGGCCGGGACTCCACCCAGGAGGAGATGTTCCACACCTTCAACACCCTCTTTGAGGAGAAAAAGCAGATCGTCTTCACCGCCGACCGCCCCCCCAAGGAGATGCTGCGCCTGGAGGACCGGCTGAAAACCCGCTTCGAGTGGGGCCTGCTGGCGGACATCCAGCCCCCGGACTACGAGACCCGCATGGCCATCATCAAGAACAAGTCCATCCGCATGGGGGTGGAGCTGCCGGAGGAGGTGCTGCAATACGTGGCGGAGAATATCACCGCCAACGTGCGGCAGATCGAGGGCACGGTGAACAAGATCCTGGCCTATCGAGACCTGCTGGACAGCAAGGTGGACGCCACCTCCGTCACCCGCGCCGTGCGGGATATGCTCAAGGACACCACAGATATCCTCCCCACCCCCGATGTGATCATCGACGAGGTGAGCAAGTTCTTCAACATGACCGAGACCGCCCTCCGGGGCCAGGCCCGCGCCAAGGAGACCACTTTCCCCCGGCACATCGCCATGTATCTCATCCGGGAGATGACCAAGCTCTCCCTCACTGACATCGGCAAGGAGTTTCAGGGCCGGGACCACTCCACCGTCATCAACTCCATCCGCCGGGTGGAGAAGAAGTGCAAGGAGGACCCCGCCACCGCAGAGATCATCAAGGACATTCGGACCAACATCAACGACCGTTACGGATAACAGACAGGAGGTGCGCCCATGGCAGACATACAGGTATTGGCCCCCCATGTGGCGGACCTCATCGCCGCCGGGGAGGTGGTGGAGCGCCCCGCCTCGGTGGTGAAGGAGCTGTGCGAGAACGCCATCGACGCCGGGGCCACCAACCTTACCGTAGAGATCCAGCGGGGGGGCATGGCCCTGATCCGGGTGACAGACAACGGCTGCGGCATCCCGGAGGCTCAGTGCCAGCGGGCCTTCCTGCGCCACGCCACCAGCAAGCTGCGCACCTCCCAGGACTTAGAAGCCATCGGCACCCTGGGCTTCCGGGGGGAGGCCTTAGCGGCCATCGCCGCCGTGGCGCGGGTGGAGCTGTTCACCTGCCCCCCAGGCGCCACCCTGGGCACCAACCTGGTACTGGAGGGGGGACAAGTCCTCTCCCAGGAACAGGCGGGCTGCCCCCCCGGCACCACCCTGGTGGTTCGGGACCTGTTTTTCAACACCCCCGCCCGGCTGAAATTCATGAAGCGGGACGCCGCTGAGGGGGCCGCGGTTTATGCCCTGGTCCAGCGCTTGGCCCTGTCCCACCCGGAGGTGGCGGTGAAGTTCCTCCGGGAGGGAAAACAAGAACTGGTCACCCCCGGCGACGGCCAGACCCGCTCTGCCCTCTACGCCGTCCTAGGCCGGGACCTGGCCCTGGGCTTCCTTCCCGTAAAGGGCGAGGGGGAAGGGGTCACGGTGGAGGGCTTCGTGTCCCTCCCTGCCTGCTGCCGGGGGAGCCGGAATTATCAACACTTCTTCGTCAACGGCCGCCAGGTGAAGTCCAAGCTCCTGATGGCCGCCTTAGAACGGGCATACGAGAACCAGAAGATGGTGGGGAAATTCCCCGGCTGCGTCCTCCACCTGACGGTGAAGGCCAACGAGGTGGATGTGAACGTCCACCCCGCCAAAACCGAGGTGAAATTCCTCTTTGAGAATAAGGTCTTTCAGGGCCTTTACTACGCCGTCCTCTCCGCCCTCAGCAGCGACACCCCCCACCCCACCGCCAGCTTTTCCCCGCCCAAGGGGG
>CAJTQP010000020.1 GCA_910578575.1 uncultured Oscillospiraceae bacterium | reverse complement strand
TTTGGCTTGGATTCCATGAAAAAAGCGTACCCCGGAAGGGTACGCCAACAAAAGCCTGATCCTAAGGCTGCCGTGTCCCCTTCCCTGTCAGGGCGTGCCCTTCCACGTCAGGTTTCTGTCTCTAGTATATCCCCAAATGCCTGCTTTGTAAATAGGGAAATGAGAAAATATTCTTCCAACAGTTCCAGAGAAAATGCGCACCCCATCAAACATAAAACGGGGTGCGCATTTTTTTGATACTTTATTACTGTGCCGCTTCCAGCACTGTGACCCTTTGGTTCAGGTCCTTGCAGGCGGATTTCAAAACGATCACATCATTTTCGATCCGCTCCACGTGGTCCATAGGCGCAGTCGTACGTTCCACATGCTCCCGCAGCATCTCATGCCCCTCGGCCAGCAGCTTGAAATTCCGTTCTACGTCGACATCCAACCGGACCTTGATGCCGGAAATGTCCGCTTCCATTTTGTCCATGCGGGCTTCCATCGAATCTATGCGTCTCTCGATGGCATCCATGCGAGCTTCCATCGAGTCCATGCGGGACTCTAGTGAATCCATGCGGGTCTCAATGGAACCAATCCGCACTTTCATCTCGGAAACATCAGAAGCGATCTGTCCCAACAGGGCAAGTATTTTTTCCTCATTTGCCATGGAATCCCCTCTTTCCTATATCAGCCGTCCCATTTCCTCCATTTTACCATGAATTCTGGACATGTCAACAAAATCCTCAGGTTTGCATACAAAAGGACCGGTTTCGGCCCCCTCAGCGGATCACCATCCCCACCTTCCGCTCGTTCCAAATGGACTCGAAGGTGGCGGCGTCCTCCCAATACTGGTGGACCTGGCCGCGATTGTAATAGTTGTAGGGGTCCGAGATGAAGTATCCCTTTTCCGGGTCATAGCCGCACACCAGCACGGCATGGTTGTTGCTCACCAGGCTCTGGGTAGTGCCCTCGATGTTATAGTTGCGATAATAGGGCTTGGCCCACCAGAGGGTCATATAGCCCACCACGCAGTTCCCTGCCAGGAGCTCCCGCTGGAGGTCGGTGATACTGGCTCCCCGGAAATCGGCGCAGGGGTTCACGCCGCCGGTGTAGCTGTTGGAGTACTCCGCCAGCTTGGCGGGGTAGATGGTGGTGCGGGTGCGCTTGCTGGTGTCGGGGACATAGGGGGAGCCCACGAAGCCCTTTTCCGGGTCGGACTTGCTCCGAGGCAGGTTGTCCAAGAAGCTGCGCAGGGCCACATCCCCAGCGAAACCCTTGGCCTGGAGGCCCCCAAGGGTGGACACCGCCTCGCAGCCCACCCAGGCGTAGATTTCGTCGATCTGGCTGTGGTAGGGCACGTAGGGCAGTTGATATCCGGCGGCAGTACGGCTTAGGGCGCCGTTGGCAGCGGCAGTATAGGCCCCCAGTTGGCAATTCAGGGCCAGCTTGCCGTTGCGGTCCACATAAAAGAGCTCTGCCCCCACATCGTGAAAGCCCGGTGTGAAGCGCAGGCTGGCCAGATCCACCCCGCTCCAGCTCTCGACGCTGCCGCTGGTGTTGTGATTGTGGGCCACGGCGGCCTCCGCCACGAGGGGTCCTGCCCAGTGGCCGGGGCCCATGTCGGGGAACAGGCCCAGGGCCAGGAGTTTTGTTGCCAGGGCGCTGTCCCCGCTGCGGCCGGTCATGCGGTTGATGACGGCGCAGGCCTCTGCGCGGGTGAGGCTGCCGTCGGGGCGGAAGGTCCCGTCGGCATAGCCGTTGATCCAGCCCAGGGCGGCGGCGGCTCCAATTTGGGCAGCGGCCCAGTGGTCTGCGGGCACGTCCCGGAAGTTGGCGCTGCCCTGGGCATCGGGCCAGAGGCGGATCAGCAGATCCACCAGCTCGGCGCGGGTCATGACGTCGTCGGGACGGAAGCGCGCCCCGTCGTCAAAGAGGCCCAGGGCGCACAGGGCCCGCACCGGCTGGGCGTACCACTGTCCGTCGGCCACGTCGGTGTAGGAACAGGCTTTGGTCCCTGCGGTGGGGTTTTCCAGCAGGCGGTAGACGATCTGAGCCCCCTGGGCGCGGGTGAGGGTCTGGTCCGGCTGAAAGCATCGGTCCGGGAAGCCTGCCAGGTAGAGTACGTGGTTTTTGGTGAGCACTGCCGTTGGCTGCTCTGGAGTAACGGGCGGGTCGGTCTCCTCTGGGGTATCGTCTCCTTCGTCCTCCCCGGTGGAGGGGGTGTTGTTCTGGGGCGGGTCGTTTTCCTCTGGCCCGTCGGGGACGGTGGGCTTGCCCAGTAGGGAGCCGTCCTCCGGGGAATCTGGCACGGTGGGGTCGCCTAGTAAGGAGCCGTCTCCTGGGGTGGAGGGCTCGGTTTCCACGGCGGGTTGGGTATCGGTAGCTAGGCCTTGGGACTCTAAGGCCAGGGCGGGTAGGGCGCTCATGCTCATGGCCATGGCACAGACCAGCAGGGCCGCGAGGGTTCGTTTCATCTGTCTCTCTCCTTCTCTATCTGGGTCCGCCTGGGTGGGGCGGGGGCGATTTGTTTTATTATAGTGCAGGGTGGGGGGAATGTCAAATTTCGGGGGGCAGAGTAAAATCAAGGCTCCTGCTATCCTTTTCCCGCCCTTCCCCGTTATAAGAGGAAGGATACCCCCGAAAAAATTGATTTCAACCAGCACCGCCATTTCCCCGTTGCAAAACCGCTATTAAATTGGTATAATACACTGTAAAACACTGTTTTGACGAGAGGAGGCGGACCGTGCGCCTGAAAACGCTGGAATTGCAAGGCTTCAAATCCTTTCCCGATAAAACGGTCCTCTCCTTCGACCATCCCCTCACCGCCGTGGTGGGCCCCAACGGCAGCGGGAAGTCCAATATCTCCGACGCCATCCGCTGGGTCCTGGGGGAACAATCGGTGAAACAGCTCCGGGGGGGACGGATGGAGGACGTCATTTTCGGCGGCACCCGTGTCCGGAAGCGCCAGGGCTTTGCCCAGGTGTCCCTGACCTTAGACCACTGCGCCGGGATGCTCCCCGACGGGGGGGACGAGGTCACCGTCACCCGGCGGTACTACCGCTCCGGAGAGAGCGAATACGCCCTCAACGGCCAGCAGGTGCGCCTGCGGGACGTGAACGCCCTGTTCATGGACACCGGCCTGGGCCAGGAGGGCTATGCCCTCATCGGCCAGGGAAAGATCGACGAGATCCTATCCGCCAAAAGCACCCAGCGCCGGGAAATCTTCGAGGAGGCCGCGGGCATCTCCCGCTGCCGCCACCAGAAGGAGGAGACGGAGCGTAAGCTGGAGCGCACCCAGGAGAACCTGCTGCGCATTGGGGACAAGATCGAGGAGTTAGAACTTCAACGAGGCCCCCTGAAGGTCCAGGCGGAAAAGGCCACAAAATACCTGGCCCTCCAAGAGGAGCTGAAGGTATTGGAGGTCTCCCTGTGGATGGACAAGCTGGACGGCTACCGTGCCGCCGCCGCCAAGGCCCGCGCCGATTTCGAGGCCGTCCGCCATCAGGCCCAGGAGAGCGCCGGGACCGCCGACGCCCTCTACGCCAAAGCCGAGGCCCTCACCGCCCAACTGGCGGAAGTGGAAGCCAAGGGGGAGGAACTCCGGGGGCATCTGGCCCAGCGGGAGGAGGCCCTGCGTGCCGCCCGCCAGCGCAGCGTGCTGTTGGAGGAGCGTATCCGCCAGAACCAGCAGGCCGCCGCCCGGCTCCAGGGAAGCATGGAGGACCAGCGCAGCGCCCTGGCCCAGTTGGACGCCCAGCTGGAGCACCGCCGGAGCCAGGCCCAGAGCCTGGAACAGCAGGAGCAGGCAGGGCGGGAAACCGTCAGCCAGGCCCAGGAGGCCCTGCGCCGTGCCCAATCCAACCGTGCCCAGCGCAGCCAGGAGCGGCAGCAGGCCTTGGGCCGCCAAAAGGAGCGCTTGGACCAGTGCCGCCGCTTGGAAAAGCAGGCCCAGGAGGGCTGGCTCTCCCGGCGCATGGAGGCCCAGGCGTTGGCCGACCGGCTGTCTATGCTCACAGAGCTGTCCCGCGTATATGAGGGCTACACCAAGGGGGTCAAAACCGCCATGGCGGAGGCCCGGCGGGGAAGGCTGCATGGGGTGTTGGGCCCGGTGGGGGAGCTGTTCCACAGCGATGCCCGCTACACCGTGGCCCTGGAAACCGCCCTGGGTGGGGCCCTGCAAAACCTGCTGGTGGAGCATGAAGGGGCCGGCAAGGCAGTGTTGCACGATTTGAAGAGACGAGACGGCGGACGGGTCACCTGTCTGCCCTTGACCGCCCTGCGCCCCGCGGCTTTGCGGGAGGAGGGCATAGAGAGAGAACCCGGCTATCTGGCCATTGCCGCCGATTTGGTGGACTGCCCAGAGAATTGCCGAACCGCCGCCCGGTCCCTGCTGGGCCGGACGGTGGTGGTGGAGACCCTGGAGGACGGGGTGCGCCTGGCCAAGAAGCGGGGCTACCGCTTCCCGGTGGTGACCCTGGACGGGGAGATCCTCCGCCCCGGCGGCTCCATGACCGGTGGTTCCGTGAACCGCCGGGGGGGCGTCCTGTCCCGTGGAGCCCAGGAGGAGAGCTTGCGCCAGGAACTGGCCCAGGCCCAAACGGCCCTGGGCCAGAGCGAAGCTGCCCTAGAGACCGCCCGCGCCGCCACCCAGCGGGCAGCGGCGGAGCTGGAAGCCCTGGAAAACGCCCCGGAAACCCAAGAGCCCCAAGAGGGGGTGGAGGACGCGGAGCGCTTCAGTGCCCTCCGGGCAGAGCTGGCCAGCGTCCAGGCGGAGCGGCGCAGCTTTGCTCTGCTATTGGAACAGCTCACCGCCCAGCGCACCGCCGCCGCCGCTGCCCTGCACCGGGACGAGGGCGCTTTGGAGGTCTACGGACAGGAGAACCAGGGCCACCGGGCGGAATTGACCCAACTGGAAGCCCAGATTGAGACCCTGGAGGCGGAGCGGCAGGGGGTGTCCCAGGCCCTGGACCACCACGCTGCCGGGAAGCTGGAGCTGGAGCGCAGCCGCAGCCAGACGGAGCGGGAAGCCCGCCAGGCCAACGAGACCCAGCTGCGCCTCCAACGGGAGACCGCCGCCCTGGAACAGAAAAAGCTCCAGGCGGAGATGGAGGAAAAGCGCCTCCTGGACCGCCTGTGGGACGGCTACGGCCTCAGCCACCAGGCCGCCCAGGCCATCCGCGTCCCCCTGGAGGGGGGGGCCAACACCCAGATTGGCCGCCTGAAAGAGGCCATCCGGGCCTTGGGCCGGGTGAACCTGGGGGCGGTGGAGGAGTTCCAACGGGTGGAGGAGCGCTACAACTACCTCTTTGGACAAAAGACCGACGTGGAGACCGCCCAGCAGGATCTGGAGGGGATCATCGCCGGGATCACCGACGAGATGGAGGAGATCTTCCGCCGGGAGTTCGCCAAGATCCAGGCAGCCTTCTCTGCCAGCTTTGTCCGCCTCTTCGGCGGCGGGCAGGGGAACCTGGCCCTGGAGGACGCGGGGGATGTGCTGAACTGCGGCATCGATATCCAGGTCCAGCCCCCCGGCAAGAGCCTGCGGACCATCAGCCTGCTCTCCGGCGGGGAACGGGCCCTGGTGGCCATCGCCCTGTACCTGGCCATTTTGGAGGTCCACCCCACCCCCTTCTGCGTGGTGGACGAGATCGAGGCCGCCTTGGACGAGGCCAACGGCCAGCGGTTCATCCACTGCCTCCAGGCCATGGCCGGGGAGACCCAGTTCATCCTCATCACCCACCGCCGCTCCACCATGGAGGGGGCGGATGTGCTTTACGGGGTGACCATGGAGCACCAGGGGGTGAGCCAGGTGCTGATGTTGGATTTGGAGCAGGCGGAGGCCCTATTGGGGAAGAAGCCGAAGTAGAAGGGAGACCCTATATGGGATTTTTCGATAAGATCAAGAAGCTGAACGTATTTTCCGCCTTTTCCGCCATCGACGAGGACTTTTATGAGGAGCTGGAAGAGAGCCTCATCCTCTCGGACATGGGCATGGATGCCGCCCTGGAGGCGGTGGAGCAGCTCAGGAAGCGGGTGAAGGAGGAGAAGCTCAAGGAGCCGGAGGCGGTGAAAGACTGCCTCCGGGGCCTGTTGGCGGAGATGCTGAACGTGGGGGAGACGGCGCTGGACCTGTCCGGGAGCCCGGCGGTGGTGCTGATGATCGGCGTCAACGGCGCGGGAAAGACCACCACCATCGGCAAACTGTCCCAGCGGCTGAAAGGGGAGGGCAAACGGGTCCTCCTGGCCGCGGCGGACACCTTCCGGGCCGCTGCCGCCGACCAACTGTCCGTCTGGGCCGACCGGGTCCAGGTGGACGTCATCCGCCATGAGCAGGGCTCCGACCCCGCCGCGGTGGTCTTTGACGCCATGAACGCCGCCCGCGCACGCCGGGCGGACGTGGTGCTGGTGGACACCGCCGGGCGGCTCCACAACAAGCAGAACCTGATGAATGAGCTCAACAAGATCCGCCGGGTGGTGGACCGGGAGTGCCCGGAGGGCAGCTGTGAGGTCCTGCTGGTGCTGGACGCCACCACCGGGCAAAACGGTCTCATCCAGGCCAAGCAGTTTGGGGAGAGCGCCGGCATCACCGGCATCGTCCTCACCAAGCTGGACGGCACCGCCAAGGGGGGCATCGTCCTGGCCATCGCCCGTGAGCTGGGCCTGCCGGTGAAGTTCGTGGGCCTGGGAGAGGGTGTGGAGGACTTGCAGCCCTTCGACGCCCAGGAATTTGTCCAGGCATTGATTTAAGAGAATAAGAAGGAGGCGACGGCCATGCGCGCTGTGCTCGCCAGCCAGAACAAGAAGAAGATCGCGGAGCTCCAAGCCATTTTGGGGGAGCTGGGGGTGGAAGTCCTCTCCCAGCAGGAGGCCGGGGTGGACCTGGAGGTGGAGGAGACCGGCACCACCTTTGAGGAAAACGCCCGCCTGAAGGCCCGCGCTGTCATGGAGGCCACCGGCCTGCCCGCCATCGCTGACGACTCCGGCTTAGTGGTGGATGCGTTGAACGGCGCCCCCGGCGTCTACTCCGCCCGCTACGGCGGGCCGGGGCTGGACGACACCGGCCGCTGGCAGCTCCTATTGAAGAATATGAAGGGGCGGACAGACCGGGCCTGCCGCTTCGTCTGCGTCATCTGCTGTGCCTTCCCCGACGGGGGGGAGCTGATGGCCAGAGGGGAGTGCCCCGGCGAAGTGGCCCAGGGGGCCCAGGGGGCCGGGGGCTTCGGCTATGACCCGATATTTTACCTGCCCCAACTGGGCAAGACCATGGCGCAGCTCTCCCCCCAGGAGAAGAACGGCCTCTCCCACCGGGGGCAGGCCCTGCGTGAGTTTCAAAAAGAATGGGAGAAATCACCCTATGGAATTGACAAGTAAACAGAGAGCCCAGCTCAGAGGGCTGGCCAACGGCCTGGACACCATCGTCCACATCGGGAAAGAGGGCCTGGGAGACAATTTGGTCAAGCAGGCCGACGAGGCCCTGGAGGCGCGGGAGCTCATCAAGTGCCGGGTGCTGGAGAACGCCATGCTCACCCCCAAGGAGGCCTGCCAGGCTCTGGCCCAGCGCACCCGCAGCGAGCCGGTACAGGTGATCGGCACAAAATTCGTCCTCTACCGCCACAGCCACCGCAAGGACCTGAAGGACCCCATCGTCCTGGTGAAGGCGGGCAAAAAGGCGTGAACCAATGACACTGAGAAACAAGGTGAGATAGAACGTGAAAATTGGAATCTATGGCGGGACCTTCGACCCGCCTCATCTGGCCCACATGGCGGCGGCCCGTGCGGCCATGGACCAGTTGGAGCTGGACCGCCTGCTCATCATCCCCGACCAGGAGCCCCCCCACAAGGGTCTCCCCGCCGACGCCGCCAGCCCCCAGCAGCGCCTGGAGATGGCGGACCTCATGGCCGACGGCTTGGGGCCCAAGGCGGAGGCCTCGGACCTGGAACTGAACCGGGAGGGCAAGAGCTACACCGCCGACACCGTGGAGCAGCTCCACCAGAGCTTCCCAGGGGACGAGCTGTGGTTGCTGATGGGCACGGATATGTTCCTGACCATTGAGAATTGGTACCAGCCGGAGCGGATCTTCCAGTATGCCGGGGTGGCCGCCTTTTCCCGGAACCATGAGGACACCGGGGAGATGTTCCAGGAGCAGAGCGAAAACCTGGAGCGGCGCTTCCACGCCCGCACCACCATCATCGACCTGCCCCAGGTGATGGAGCTGTCCTCCCGCGATCTGCGGCGGATGCTGGCGGCGGAGTGGAACGGGGGCAATGTGGACCCCGGCCAGTTTTTCTGGACCCCGGTGTATGGCTACATCCTGCGCCAGGGGCTCTTTGGCACCCAGGCGGAGATGAAGAAGCTCAGCGACAAGCACCTGCGGGCGGTGTCCTACTCCATGGTGAAGGCCAAGCGCCTGCCCCACATCAAGGGCACCGAGGAGACTGCCGTGGCCCTGGCCAAGTTCTGGGGCGAGGACCCGGACCAGGCCCGCCGGGCGGCCATCCTCCACGACTGCACCAAGTATTGGACCCTGGAGGAGCAGCTGGCCGCCTGTGAGAAATACAACGTGTACTTAGACCCCATGGAGCGGGAGGGGGTCAAATTCCTCCACTCCAAGACCGGGGCCGCTCTGGCCCGGCATGTGTTCGGGGAGCCGGAAAAGGTGTGCAACGCCATCGACTGCCACACCACCGGCAAGCCGGGGATGAATACCTTCGATAAGATCCTCTACCTGGCGGACTACATGGAGCCCTCCAGGGACTTTGAAGGGGTGGAGGAGCTGCGCCGGCTGGTGTGGACCGACCTGGACCGGGCCATGGTCCTGGGCCTGGAGATGACCATGGAGGAGCTGAAGGAGAAGGGCGCCATCGTCCACCCCAACACCTTGGGCACCCTGGAGGAACTGAGGGGGCGGCTGTCATGAAGCGTTTTTCCGAGGAGGAATCCCGGCAGCGGGAACGGGAGGAGCGCTCCCGCCAGCGCATCCAGCGTCAGGGCTACCGGGAGGCCCAGAGCCGGCGGGACCGGGACGAGCCTGCCCGATACCGGGGGCGCCGGGAGGCCCCCCGCCAGCGCCGCCGGTCTGGGGACAACTATGATAAGTACGGCTACTATGCCGACTACGCAGGGCCCGCGGGGAAGCGGGGCAAAAAGGGAAAGATACTGCTCATCGTCCTGCTGGTGCTGGCGGTCCTAGTGGCAGGGGCCCTGGTGGCCCACAAGGTCCTGGTCCGGCCCCCGGAGGTGCCCGGCACCACCCAGGCCAACAGCGAGGGCATCGACCCCGGCCTGTTGGGGGCGGGGCGCAAGGAAGGGGTGTATACCTTCCTCCTGGTGGGCCGGGACGACGGCGGCGGCGGAAATACCGACACCATCATGGTGGGCTGCTTCGACACCAACAACGGCACCCTGGACGTGCTGAGCATCTTCCGGGATACCCTGGTGGATGTGCCCTGGGAGATCAAAAAGATCAACTCCGTGTATAACCGCAACGGCATCGAGGGCCTGATGGAAAAGGTCAAGGACCTCATCGGCTACCAGCCCGACTACTACTTCGTGGTGGAGTTGGACGCCGTGGAGGAGCTGGTGGACGCCATTGGCGGCGTGGACTACGACGTGCCCTACAACATGGACTATGAGGACTTTACCCAGGATCTGTACATCCACTTCCAGAAGGGGCGGCAGCACCTGGACGGAGAGGATGCGGTGCGTCTGCTGCGCTGGCGCAAGAACAACATGGGCGAGTCCCTCTCCGTGGGGGACATCGGCCGGGTGGAGGTCCAGCAGAGTTTCTTGAAGGCCATGGCCAGCCAGATGGTACGCCTGGGGAACCTGCCCAAGCTGCGGCAGATCGCCAGCATCGTGGACAAGAACCTCACCAGCAACCTGAAATACGGGGAGATGATCTGGTTCGGGGAAAAGGCCCTGGGCATGGCCACCGACGGCATCCGCTTCCACAGCCTGCCGGGGGACTATACCGGCAGCATTTGGAGCAACACCTATAAGAACTACCAGTCCTACGTGTTTGCCGACGCCGCCGGTCTGTTGGAGATCGTGAACCAGGGGATGAACCCCTACCTGACCCAGATCACCGCCTCCATGCAGCATGTGATCACCGGCTCCGACGTGGGCAAGACCGGCGGCAACGCCGCCTCCAGCGGTGGCAGCCACGATGAGTCGGATGTGGGCACCTCGGACGTGTTGGGCACCGGGGACGCGGCGGGGAACAACGCCGCCAACTCCAGCAAGCCCAAGCCGAATCCGCCGGACGAGGTACCGGACAACAACGGCGGCCAGGACAGCGGAAACGAAGGAAACAGCGGCAACGGCAGTGGCAGCGGTAGCGGCAGTGGAAACAACGGCGGCAGCGGCATCGAGAGCCCGGAGCCGCCAGACCCACCCGTCCAGCCGGACCCCGCCCCGGAGCCGGAACCGGAGCCCACCCCTCAGCCGCCCACACCGCCCTCCGGCGGCGCGGCAGAGGGGGAGGGCGGAACATGAGAAGAACCGCCACCATCCCGTGGAGCGGGATGAGAAAGGAAGGATAGCTATGACACCAAAAGAAATGGCACTGCTGCTGGTCCGGGCATTGGACAGCAAAAAGGGGCAGGATATCCTCCTGCTGGAGACCGACGGCCTGACCACCCTGAGCGACTACTTCGTCCTGTGCACCGGCACCTCCGCCCCCCAGCTGAAGGCCCTGGCGGACGCGGCGGAGAAGAGCATGAAGGACAACGGCATCCTCCCCCACCATGTGGAGGGGCACCGGGGAGGCACCTGGATCTTGCAGGACTATGGAGACGTGGTGCTCCACCTCTTCTCCCCGGAGGCCAGGGAGTTCTATGACCTGGACCGTATGTGGCAGGATGCCAAGAAGGTGGACGTCAGCGACGTGCTGACCGGGGGAAAGAAGTGGATTCCCCAATAAAACGATGAGGAAGCGTGATTGGATTGAAATACGAGTTTAACCGCATTGAGCGCAAATGGCAGCAGCGCTGGGAGCAGGAGAACTGCTACCACGCCGAGACCGGCGGGGACAAGCCCAAATACTATGCCCTGGTAGAGTTCCCCTACCCCTCTGGACAGGGGCTCCACGTGGGCCACGCCCGGCCCTACACCGCCATGGACGTGGTGGCCCGGAAGCGGCGCATGGACGGCTATAACGTCCTCTTCCCCATGGGCTATGACGCCTTCGGCCTGCCCACGGAGAACTATGCCATCAAGAACCACATCCACCCCGCCCAGGTGACGAAGGACAACATCGCCAACTTCACCGCCCAGTTGAAGCTGCTGGGCTACTCCTTCGACTGGGACCGGGTGGTGGACACCACCGACCCGAAATACTACCACTGGACCCAGTGGATCTTCCTCCAGCTCTTCAAGAAGGGCCTGGCCTATAAGGCCACCATGCCCGTGAACTGGTGCACCTCCTGCAAGTGCGTTCTGGCCAACGAAGAGGTGGTGGAGGGGGTCTGCGAGCGCTGCGGCTCCGCCGTCATCCGCAAGGAGAAGAGCCAGTGGATGCTCAAAATCACCGAGTACGCCCAGCGGCTCATTGACGACCTGGACGATCTGGACTTCATCGAGCGGGTGAAGATCCAGCAGCGCAACTGGATCGGCCGCTCCACCGGCGCGGAAGTGACATTTAAGGCCACCACCGGGGACGATATCGTGGTCTTTACCACCCGTCCCGACACCCTTTTCGGCGCCACCTATATGGTCCTCTCTCCGGAGCATGCCTACCTGCGCAAGTGGATGGAGGCGGGGCTGCTGAAAAACGCCCAGGAGATCACCGACTATCAAAAACTTGCCGCTTCCAAGTCCGATTTGGAGCGCACGGAGCTGAACAAGGAGAAGAGCGGCGTGTGCCTGGACGGCGTGAAGGGCATCAACCCCGTCAACGGGAAGGAGATCCCCATCTTCATCTCCGACTACGTCCTGGCCTCCTACGGCACCGGGGCCATCATGGCCGTGCCTGCCCACGACGACCGGGACTGGGAGTTCGCCAAAAAGTTCGGCTGTGAGATCATCGAGGTGGTCTCCGGCGGGGAGGACGTGCAAAAAGCCGCCTTCACCGCCAAGGACGAGACCGGTATTTTGGTCAACTCCGACTTCATCAACGGCCTCACCGTGAAGGACGCCATCCCCGTCATCACCAAGTGGCTGGAGGAGAAGGGCATCGGTGTGGCCAAGGTGAACTATAAGCTCCGGGACTGGGTGTTCTCCCGCCAGCGCTACTGGGGCGAGCCCATCCCCCTGGTCCACTGCGAGAAGTGCGGCTGGGTCCCCCTGCCGGAGGACCAGCTCCCCCTGCTCCTGCCGGAGGTGGAGAGCTATGAGCCCACAGACAACGGGGAATCCCCCCTGGCCCCCATGACCGACTGGGTGAACACCACCTGCCCCTGCTGCGGCGGTCCTGCCCAGCGGGAGACAGACACCATGCCCCAGTGGGCGGGCTCCTCCTGGTACTTCCTGCGGTATATGGATCCCCACAACGACAAGGCCCTGGCCTCCAAGGAGGCCCTGGACTATTGGGGCCAGGTGGACTGGTACAATGGCGGCATGGAGCACACCACCCTGCACCTGCTCTACTCCCGCTTCTGGCACAAGTTCCTCTATGACATCGGTGTGGTGCCCTTTGCCGAGCCCTACCGCAAGCGCACCAGCCACGGGATGATCCTGGGCGAGGGTGGGGAGAAGATGTCCAAGTCCCGCGGCAACGTGGTCAACCCCAACGACGTGGTGGCCCAGTACGGCGCGGACACCATGCGCATGTACATCATGTTCATCGGGGACTTTGAAAAGGCCGCCGCCTGGTCTGACAACGCCGTGAAGGGCTGCAAGCGCTTCCTGGACCGGATCTGGAACCTGGTACCCCAGGTGAAGCCGGGAGCGGCCTATAGCGCCGACAATGAGGCCCTCCTCCACAAGACCATCAAGAAGGTGGGGGATGACATTGAGAACATGAAGTTCAACACCGCCATCGCCGCCCTGATGACCCTCACCAACCAGTTCTACGACAAGGGCGTCAACCAGGCGGAGTTCCACACCATGCTCCAGCTCCTCTCCCCCTTCGCCCCCCATCTGGCGGACGAGCTGTGGGAGCAGCAGGGCTTTGACGGCTTCGCCAGCACTTCGGCTTGGCCCAAGTACGACCTGAGCAAGACCGTGGCCTCGGAAGTCACCATTGCGGTGCAGGTGGGCGGCAAGCTGAAAACCACCGTCACCGTGGCCGCCGGCAGCGACCAGGACGCGGTGCTGGAGGTGGTGAAGGCGGACAGCAAGATCGCCAAGCTCATGGAGGGGAAGTCCCTGGTGAAGTGTATCCACGTGCCGGATAAGCTGGTGAATTTGATCCTGAAATAAGGGGACGAGAGGTTTTCTGGCCTGATGTCGATATTTTCCCTTGACAAGGCCGCCAAAATTGCATATAATACTACTGTTAAAGCCATATAAATGATGGCCCTTTTGGTGCGTGGGCGGAACCCACCACTTCGGAGGGAGGGAAAAGGAAATGTCTGAAATCCATGTGCGGGAGAATGAATCTCTTGAGAGCGCTCTGAAACGGTTCAAGCGTAGCTGTGCCAAATCCGGCGTTCTGGCGGAAGTGCGCAAAAGAGAGCACTATGAGAGCCCCAGCGTGAAGCGCCGCAAAAAGTCCGAGGCAGCGCGGAAGAACCGTAAAAAGTATTATTGATACCAAAAAGACCTGCCAGTGTCTCCTGGCAGGTCTTTTTTCCTCACACCCCCAGGGCCCCCTGGAGCTCCGGCAAGAACTCCGCCACGGCGGGGTAGAGCAGGAAGCAGCGGGGGATGCCCGCCGCCTTGGCCAGCTCCAGCTTCTTGCCAAAGCTCACCGCGTCGTCGAAGAGGATGAAGTGGGCGCCGGTCTCCCGGCTCATGTAGGTGAAATAATGGGCGCATAGGTCCTGGGAGAAGAACACCCTGGGCTCCAACTGGGCCATGCGCGCGCGCAGCTCCTGCTGGCTGATGGGATGGCCCGCCCCCTGGGGGGAGGGGAGGAAGAAGTCCTCGCAGGAGCGGTGGAGGGAGAGCACCAGACGGTCCTTACCATATTTCCCTGCCGCCTCCGCCAGCCGCCCCTGGAGGGAGCCGCCGGAGAGGGCGGAGGAGAGGTAGAGGAAGGCCCGGTTGGAGAAGCCGGAATAGGCTTCCGGCAGGAAGAGTCCCCGCTTCTGCCCCTCCAGGGCCTGGTCCAGGGTGGCGATGAGCTTACACAGGTATGGGGTAGGCGGGGTTTCCAGGTCCAGGACCACCCCTCGGAAGTCTCGCTGGACACACAGGCGGAGAATTTGTTGGAGTACAGCCTGGGGGCTCCCCGTCTCCGGCGCCGCCCCGCCCCCCACCAGCATCAGGCCTCCCCGGCACCCCGGCGGCAGGGAGGCGGCAGCGTGGAGCTGTCCGTCGGCCCCCAGTTGAAAGGCCATGTGGGCCAGCGGCAGGCCGCTGGCTTGGGCCTGGGAGAGCTGCTGGGGCGGTGTGAGTAGATAGGATATCATAGGTTGCAAACCCCCTTGTCCATGGTTCCTATGGGCTACTGTATGCGAAAGACAAGAGCGATAGAAGGAGAGCCTATGAATTTGATCCCGAACTTTTTGTTTGAGAGCATTTATGCCATCGATCCCGCCCGCCTCCGGGCCAGGGGGGTCACCCTCCTGCTGGCGGATCTGGACAATACCCTGGCCCCCTACGGGGTCAAGACCCCCTCGGAGGAGGTCCGGGCCTGGAAGGCGGGGCTGGAGGCGGCGGGGATCACCCTGTTCATCCTCTCCAACAGCCGCAAGCCCGGCCGGGCGGCCCGCTTTGCCCAGGATCTGGGAGTGCCCTACGAGGGCCACGCGGGGAAGCCCAAGGGGGGCGGCTTCCGCCGGGCCATGGAGCGCTGCGGGGCACAGCCTGCCCAGACGGCCATCGTAGGGGACCAGATTTTTACGGATATCTGGGGCGGCAACCGGGCGGGGGTGCTGACCTTGATGGTGAAGCCCATTGAGTTTGGCACGGTGTTCCGGGCGCTGCGGTATGGGATCGAGACCCCCTTTCGCTGCCGGGGGGCGGATGGGGGAGCGTTGTAGAGAGGGGAAGCGTGATGATAAGATATTCAAAACAGGCACAAAAGTTTTTGGCGAAACAAGAGAAAACCGTCCGCTGGCGAATTGAGACAGCGATCCAGGCGCTTCCTGCTGGAGATGTTAAGAAGATGAAGGGACAGCCCTTGATTCAAGAGGCGGAAAATGACCCGGATTGTCAAACCTTCCATTGAGGAATGCCCAGGAAATTTATTTTCTATCTTGCATATCCTATAGAAGCTGTGCTATAATAGCCACAGCAGAGGAAATTGATTAGGACCATTGCACTCACGCAAAAAAAGGGAACCCGGAGAGCTGCCACTCTCCGGGTTCCCACTTTGTGCTCATCTGCCCTTGCGGCGCCGACCAAGCCACTTGTCCACGTAGTTGACGGCTACGCTCGCTGCGATCGACACGAGGAAATCAATTAAGATATCCAATACACTCACCTCCTCACTGTTGCCAGTTTAGAGAAGGGCAGCACCGTAATTATACCTGCTTTCGACACAGACGGCAAGGGGAAACCGGCAAAAAAGGGCTAGGATTTCCACGCGCATTTGCAGAAAACCGTTGCAAAAGCTGGAAAGGTATTGTACAATGAAAGTGCAAACAAACCAATGTTATTTGGAGGATGAATACTATGATTTCTGCCGGCGAATTCCGCAATGGCGTCACCTTTGAGATGGACGGCCAGGTTATGCAGGTGGTAGAGTTCCAGCACGTCAAGCCCGGTAAGGGCGCTGCCTTCGTGCGCACCAAGATGAAGAACGTCATCACCGGCGCCGTGACCGAGACTTCCTTCAACCCCACCGCCAAGTTTGAAAACGCGTATGTGGAAAAGAAGGACATGCAGTACAGCTACAACGACGGCGACCTGTATTACTTCATGGACCAAGAGACCTTCGACATGGTGCCCATCGCCACCGAGCTGTTGGGGGACAACTTCCGCTTCGTGAAGGAAGAGATGATGTGCAAGGTCAACAGCTACAAGGGCAAGATTTTCGCCATCGAGCCCCCCACCTTCGTGGAGCTGGAGGTCACCGAGACTGACCCCGGCTTCAAGGGCGACACCGCCACCAACGTTACCAAGCCCGCTACCCTGGAGACAGGCGCGGAGATCAAGGTGCCCCTGTTCATCAATCCCGGCGACAAGATCAAGATCGACACCCGCACCGGCGAGTATCTTGAGCGCGCCAAGGGTTAATGAAAACACCCAAACGCAGAGAAGAGTAACCCACCAGTAAGAAAGGAGTCTATGATGACCATCTCTGAAAAAGTCGCATACCTGAAGGGTCTGGCCGACGGGCTGGACCTGGACCTGGAGGTCTCCAAAGAGGGGAAGCTCCTGGTGAAGATCATTGATATCCTGGAGGACCTGGGCCTGGCTGTGGAGGACCTGGAAGAGGAGGTCCAAGTCGTCGGTGACGAGTTGGAGGCCCTGGCTGAGGACGTGGCCGACGTGGAGACAATGCTTTTCGACGAGCTGGATGAGGACGACGAGGACCTGCTGGACTTGGACGATTTCTTTGAGATCGAGTGCCCAAGCTGTGGGGAGGATATCATCATTGACGAGAGCGTCCTGGACGTGGGAGAAGTGGTCTGCCCCAACTGCGGCGACAGTTTCTCTCTGGACCTGGTGGACGAAGAGGAAGAGAAGGACGAGGAAGCGGACTGACCGGTTCCTCTCCCGCAACGGCAACCCAGGCAAGGCGGCGTCGAGGCGAAAAGCCCGACGCCGCCTTTTTCACAAACGAACAACGTAGGAGAAAGGAAGGCTATACCATGGCACTGGAACTGTTGAAGGGAGACATCACGAAGCTGGAGGTGGACGCCATCGTCAACGCTGCCAACAGCAGCCTGCTGGGGGGCGGCGGGGTGGACGGCTGCATCCACCGGGCCGCTGGTCCAGCCCTGCTGGAGGAGTGCAGGACCCTGGGGGGCTGCGACACCGGCAACGCCAAACTCACCGGGGCGGGAAACCTGCCTTGCAAGTACGTGATCCACGCCGTGGGCCCCCGTTGGAAGGACGGCAAGCATGGGGAGCGGGAGAAGCTGACCTCCTGCTATCAGACCGCCCTGAAGCTGGCCAAGGAGCGCGGATGCAAGAGCATCGCCTTCCCTTTGATCTCCGCCGGGATCTATGGCTATCCCAAGGAGGAGGCGCTAAAGGTGGCGATGGAGACGATCCAGAACTTCTTGCAGGAGGAGGATATGGACGTGTATCTGGTCATCTTCGACCGGGCTATGGAAAATGTGTGCCGGGGGATGGGCTTGGAGCTGAAACCATGTTGACGACCCTATGCGGTTGAAAGAACGGGTTCGAGGCGGTGCGGAAGAAAGGTTGAAGGAACGGCAAGAAAGGCAGATTGTACTATGCGCAAGGTTGAAACGCGAAAGCCTTATAAGATCAGCGAGCTGATCGAGATCGCGACGAAAGATTACTGGGTGGTAAATGAGCCAGATATTAACGGAAAGCATCTGTGTCCGGATACGGGAATCTTTGATCTTCAGCTTTATACACGGAAGTTTGAAGAAGAGATCCATGAAGACCTGATCTGTTACCTGGAGGATTATCCGGAGATTACAGAGGAGGATGAAGAGGTCTTCCCGGAATTTGTCATACAGGAAGGGCTGGCGTTTTTATATTCAGGCGAGAACTTTGAGTCTGTGATATCAGGGGCTTTTGATCAGAAGCTAGATCCGTCGATGAAAGAATTCATCGATTCCCTTAATTATTACAGGGAGCATGATTCCTATCTGGATCTGTGATGGCCCGATAGGGACGAATCAAGCCACCGGTTTAACCGGTGGCTTGATTCCATCCTTATAGGAATTGTTCTGCTTGCAGTGCGCGGACTTCCTCCAGAGGAAGCGCAGACAGATCGGAGATTTCTTCCAGCCCGTATTTTCCGGCGCTGAGCATCCGCAGGGCCAGAGAACGGGTTTGCTCGGCCCGGCCCTCTTCCCGGCCCTCTTCCCGGCCTTCGTGATAGGCCTCCATTCGCATATCCTCGATTGCCTTACACATGATCGCAACCCCCTCCTTGCTTTCCTTGAAGAAACTGACCCGGTCCGCCAACACATCGTAGTGCATGTCTGCCGCGTTGGTACAGGAGAAATCGTGCATCAGTTTCCCCACAGGTGAATCATCTCGATATGCGCCATTGACGTATAGTATATGCGCTTCGTCTGCGAACTTTTCTCCCAGTTCGGAGATATAGCGGTCAATGTGATACAATGGCAAATTCCTGCCTAAGACGTCGTGTTCTGTGATAAAGATTACGTAGGTTTCTGGCAGTGCGTCAAAGCCGGCACCTTTTTTCAACAGGCTTGCGTCGATCATGCTACTGTTGTAGCGGGCACGCTTCGCGCCGGCACCTTTGTCTGTCCGTTGAATTTCAATGTTGAAGATCCTACCGTTGTCATCCATGGCCAAGATATCCAGGCGCACGGAACGGTTGAGCAGGTTTTCCACAAAAACCTGGGTGCGGACCTCGATAACCTCCAAGTCCGGCATATCCAAAACGATACGCAAAATCAGGCGGACGCAGGGGATGTTGCCGTCCAGGCACTTGGTAAAGAAGTCGTCATCCATGAGGCGGAAGCGCTGGATGCGAATCAAATCCTCCTGATGAAGCTGCTCCATGGTTTTCCTTGCCAACACCTCACCCCGCTTTCCTAGGGAGTTTCATCTTTATCCTACCATAGGGGGACACACTTTGCAAGCTGGAAAAACGCCCCTCACCGCCGCTTCCGCAGCAGTAAGGTAATAAAAAACCACAGCGCCAGCAGCAGGGTGATGGACGCCCCTGTGGATGCCCCCACATAATAGGACAACATCAACCCCGCCACCCCGCACACCAGCCCTCCCACTACGGAGAATAGGTGGTACTGGGGCAGGTTCCGGGCCACGTTCCGGGCCGCCGCCGCCGGGAGCACCAGCAGGGCGTTGATGACCAGCAGGCCCACCCAACTCATGGAGATGGTGACCACCACGGCGATGGCCCCAGTGAAGAGGAAGTTCTTCCAAACCACCCGGATGCCCCGGCTATCCGCCAGGGCTTGATGGACGGAGGAGAGCATCATCTGGTTGTAGGCCCCCACCCACAGCAACACCAACAGCAGCAACAGCAGGGCCAGGATGCCGATCTCCTCCACCCGGACACTTAAAATGTCCCCGATGAGCAGGGTGTTGAACTTGGTGAAGCTCTGGCTGCCCAGGGTGCTGATGAAGATGCCCAAGGCCACGGCGGCGGAGGAAAAGACGCTGATGGCGGTGTCGCTGGCCATACTGGTACGCTGGCGCACCAGGGTGAAGAGCAGGGCGATCACCAGGGAGAACACCACCGCCGCCCCCACCGGCTGGGTGAAGCCGCACAGGGCCCCGATGGCCATGCCGGTAAAGGCGGAGTGCCCCAGGGCGTCGGAGAAGAAGGCCATACGGCTCTCCACCACCATGGTGGAGAGGAGCCCGAAGAGAGGTGTCACCACCAGAACAGCCAACAGGGCGTGCTTCATAAAGAACATGCTGTCCGGAGCCGCCCACTCAAAGGGCAGGAAGGACACCAGCCAATACCAAAACTTCACAGCCCATCGCCTCCTTCCCCCTCCAGATCCAGGTGGAACACCGCCTGGAACTCCGGGGAGCGGAGGACCTGGCTGGGGGTGCCCGTGGTGAGGATCTCTTGCTGGAGCAGGATCACCTTGTCGGCGTATCGCCGCAGGGTGGAAAAATCATGGGTGGAGAAGAGGATGGAGAGGTCGTATTTTTGACGGATCTCGTCCAGCATCTCCAGGAGCAGATGTTCCCCGCCCCGGTCCACCCCGGAGAGGGGTTCGTCCAGAATGAGGATGTGGGGGATGGGCTCCAGAGCCAGGGCCAGGAGCACCCGCTGTAACTCCCCCCCAGACAGGGCCCCGATGCGCTTGTGGAGCAGGGCCTCGCCGTGGACGCGGGTGAGGCAGTCTGTGACCTTCTCCCGCAGAGGGGCAGGCACCGGCAGGAACACCGGCCAGCGGCTGATGGCGGCGGCGAAGAAGTCCAGCACACTCACCGGACAGCTGCGCTCAAAGCTGGGGCTCTGGGGCACATAGCCGATCTTCGGCCGGCTGGGATAGCCGCCCGCCAGCTCAAAGCGAATGGAGCCGCTATAGGGGATCTGCCCCAAAATGCTGCGAAACAGGGAGGACTTCCCCGCGCCGTTGGGGCCGATGAGGGCGGTGATCTCCCGGCAGTTGAGCTGGAAGCTCACGTCCCGGAGGATGGGGGCCCCCTCCAAGGTGATCCCCAGGTTTTGGACCCGCAGGCGGCAGGTCCCCGGCCGGCCGGGGAGGGGAATGCGGCTGTGGGGCTGTTTGGCTATGCGCATGAATAGGCCTCCTGAATGGTGCTGACGTTGGCGGCAAGGACGGAGAGGTAGAGGTCGGTCCCCGCTAGGGGGCTCTCCCGGCTGCTCATGAGCAGATCCAGGGGGGCCACCCTTACCCCGGCCTCCCGCCCGATGAGCTGGGCGGTGGCGGTGGCGCCGTTGACCTCGGTGAAGATGGCGGGGAGGTGGTGTTCCTCCAACAGGGCCAAGATCTCCTTCACCTCCTGGGCGGAGGCCTCGCTGCCGGACTCCTCCTCAATGGCCTCCAGGATGGTCAGATCAAAGGCTTCGGCAAAGTAGGCGAAACCGTCGTGGAAGGTGATGAGGGACCGAGGGGAGAGGGCGGCAAGCTGTTGTTTCCACTGCCCATAGCTCTCCAAGATCTCCTCCTGGGCGGCCTGGGCGTTGGCGGTGAATCGTGCGGCGTGGGCCGGGTCCAGCGCCCCCAGGGCCTGGGCCAGATTGTCCAGCATCTGGCAGGCCCGCCGGGGGTCCAGCCAGATGTGGGGGTCCGGTTCTTCCTCTTCTTCCGGTTCCCCGTCTTCGTGGGAATGATCGTGGTGGTGGGCCGCCCCACAGAGTAGGTCGATGCCTGCCGCACAGTCGATCTGGGGCCGCCCCGCAGCCTCCAGAGCGGCCTCCATGGCTTCCTCCAGGCCCGCGCCGTTGAGGAGGATGGCGTCCGCCTTCTCCAGCACCTTCATGTCGGTGATGGAGAGGCTGTAGTCGTGCATACAGCTGAGCTGCTGGTTCACCACCAGGGTGATGCGCAGGTCAGGGACATCCCCCGCCACCTGGCAGGCAAAGAGGTACACCGGATAGGTGGTGGCCGCCAGGGTCAATTCCGGCTCTGGGCCCACCGTCTCCTGGGCAGGTGCAGCGGGGCTACAGGCGCTGAGCAGCACCAGCAGAGCCAACAGAGGGAGAAGCCGTTTACTTCCCATAGGCGCGGTAGAGGAAGGTGACGATCTCCCCACGGGTGCAGACCTTGTCAGGGGAGAAGGTGGTGACGGAGGTACCTGTGGCGATGCCCTGGGCGGCGGCCCAGGCTACGGCCTGGCCCAGCTGGGAGGAGGCGGGCACGTCGGTGAAGGCAGAACCGCTGGCGGCGGGACTGCCCGCCAACTTCCACAGATACGTCACCACGTTGGCACGGGTGCAGCCCGTGTCCCCACGGAAGGCGCTGCCCTCCACCAGGCCCTGCTGCGCCGCCCAGCGGGCGGGGTTGTAGAAATAATCCTGGGTGGTAACGTCAGAGAAGGGGTTCCCCCCAGTGGGCGCCGGGGAGCCCTGGGCCCGGTGGAGGAAGGTGATGATGTGGGCCATGGTGCAGGGGGTGGCGGGGCTGAAGGTCAGGTTGCCGGTGCCGTTGGTGACCCCCTTGGTGACGGCCCACTGCACCGGCTGAGCGAAGTAATCGCTGTCGGCCACGTCGGTGAAACCGGCGGAGCCCACGTTGGGCCCCATCACCACATAGTATGCTTCGTTGTTATGATAGAAGACGATCAGGTTGTTGCGCTGGAAGGAGTCCTCGGCCTTACCCTGGAAGAGGTAGGGCATGACAGCACCCATGTAGTAAGTGATGTAATGCCCATCGTCTACCATGCGTCCGGGCCCGCCGGGGACGCCGATACGGCCATCCTCCTGGATGCCCTTGGGGACGGTCACCCGGCTGCCGGGGCGCAGCTGCACCAGGTTCACGGTGACGCTTTCGTAGGGCTCCAGAATGTCATCCGCGCCCAAGAAAGCGGACTGTACTGTTTTCCGCTCCACATGGGCCGCCTCAAAGGAGACGGCGTAGCGGTCCAGGACGGGGAGGGAAAGGCTTTGATAATACCCGGCGGCCAGGGCCGGGGTGGCCAGACCCAGGCTCAGGGTCAGGACCAAGAAGAGAGAGAGACAAAGCTTTTTCATAAAATAGGTATCCTTTCTATTTTTTCTTAGTCTAGCAGACTTCGCCTGGGATTGCAAGACAGCCAGCGGGCGAGACTTCAGCTTCGGGCCCTGGTCTGGAGCTGGACCGCGAAGATATTCTGGGTGATTTTCTCCTGGTCCTCCTCGGTCAGCTCTAGGAACTGGCAGCCATAGTCAAAGCTGGTGCCGTCCTTTTCGATAATGCGCACCACCTGGCTGAATATGGCGGAGATGGGCCGGTCCTCCAGCAGCTTGACCTTTAAGAGGAACTTATCCCCCATGTGGTATTTGCATTCGGAACGGATGCTGGCCCCGCCTACGCTGATATTCAGCAGCTTGCAGGGCTTTTCCCCTGCCTCCAAGCCGCTGAACATGGTGGCGGTGGCGTCGAGATTGGTGCTCAGGCGGAAGAAGGCCCGGTCGTTCCCGACCCTGCAAAGCACCAGCTCCTCCACCGCCCAAACATTGTGGGGCAGGGGGGAGATGGTGCCCTCCATATAGACGGCTTTGCGTTCATGGTCACTGTATCCCCGAATCCGCACCCGCAGGGGCTCGCTGTCCTGGGGGAGGATGGTCTCGGAATATAGGTGCAGCTGGGCCTTGTCCTCGTGGAGGCCCAACAATTTTGCCACAAATAGGAGCTGCCCCTCAAAGGTGGTGACCTCCACCCGCATACCGGAATAGGCTTCCAGTTCCTCCCCAGCGCTGGCGCTCTCCTGGGGCTGGGGCTCCTTTGTCTTTTTGCCAAATAAATTGAAGAATCCCATGGTATCCCTCCTGTTTCAAAGGCTGCTCCCCGCAATCAAAGGGAGGCGCCTTTCTCCCACAACTGCTTCATGCGCTCGTCCGCCCAGACCACCTGGTTCCGACCGTGCTTTTTTGCGTCATAGAGCATGGTGTCCGCCACCTTCAAATAAAAATCATAGTCGCTGCCCACCTGGGGGACGACGGTGACCCCGCCCACGCTGACCGTGACCCATTCCGACACAGAGGGGTCGTGGGGAATGTGGAGGTCCTCCACCGCCTGGCGGATCTTTTTCAAGTGGGCAAAGATCTTTTCCGAGGGGTCGCCAAATATCAGCGCCACAAATTCCTCCCCACCGTAGCGGGCCAGGAAATCGGTGCTGCGCTGCAACAGGGAGGCCGCGGTTTTGGCCACGGCGGCGATCACCTTGTCCCCGGCCGGGTGGCCGAAGGTATCGTTGTACACCTTGAAGCGGTCGATGTCGAACATACAGATAGAAAAGGGGAGTTGCAGCCGGGCGGCCTCCTGCCACTTGGCCGCGCAGTATTGCTCATATTTGCGCCGGTTGGCGATCCCGGTCAACTGGTCGGTCATGGACTGCTGCTCCACCTGGCGGCGGTAGTTATATAGCTTGATGTGGGTGTTGACCCTGGCCTTGACGATGAGGGAGTGGAAGGGTTTGGTGATGTAATCCACGGCCCCCAGAACCAGCCCCCGCTGCTCGTTTTCCACGTCGGAGAGGCTGGTGATCAAAATCACCGGGACACTTTGGGTGATGATCTCCTCCTGCAACTTTTTCAGCAGGGTAAACCCGTCCATCTCCGGCATCACCACGTCCAGCAGGATCAGGGAATAGTTTCCGTTGCTGGCCTGGTGGAGACCCTCCGCCGCCGTATGGGCAACGGTGATCTCATACTCCTCCTGCAGGATGTTTTTTAATTGGGTGGCCTGCAGGACACTGTCGTCCACGATCAGTATTTTTTCCATGATGACACGCTCCTCCTAACGTATGCAAGGAATCAAAGAATAAATGTTTATTTACTGCGCTGCGAACTACCTGCTGGCAGTGGCAGTTCTGTTACGGTTTCTTGGACCGCTTGGGCTTCAGGTAGCCGCTCAGTCCGGTGGTCAACAAGTGAAAAATGGCGTCCTCCGTCTCCTGGTCGTTGGGGAGAACCCCCTCCACCACGTATTTGGCGTACATCACCGTGGAGGTGAGCACGTGGAGCCACAATAGGTCCTGATTGATCTGGTTTAGTTTGGGAAACACCTTCTTGAATATGCGGACCATGCCAATGAAGGTATCGAAATAGGCCACGTCCCTGTCCTTGTCATATTTGGGGAAAAAGCTGCTGTCCCGAAAGCGGTGGTAGAAAACGGTCTCGTCCGGGTGGGACGTCCAAAAGCGGAAATAGGGCAACCAGAGGCTTTTGACCGCTTCCATGGGGGCTGTGAGCATGGTCAGGGGGTTGAAGCTTATCTGTTCAAAAATGGCCGCTGCCTGTTTGTCCACATAGGTGAAGCATTCCACGATCAACTGGTCCTTGCCCTCAAAGTAGCGGTATAGCGCACCGGGAGAGATGCCTGCCAATTCACTGACGGTCTGGACCCGGATCCCCTCCAGGCCATGTTGGCGCACAGCTTTCATTGTGGCGGAAATGATCCGGGTCTTGGTGTCGTCCACGTAGCGATCCCTTCTTTCCAAGTGGAAGTTCTGCCACCTCGCGGCAGAGTAAGATTATACACGAATCTATTCTCCTTGACAAGACCTTTGGGGAGTAAAAATGGGCAAAAGAGGAACCAGCGCTTTGTCTGACCACATTGGTTGCTTTCTCGTTCTTATTTATGGTATACTATGAATATCACCAAGGAGGGAGATAGCTCCTATGCGTGTATCTGTCACTGATCTGCGGAGCATCTGCAAACGTGGCGCCATTCGTTGGACGGCACACGTATTGAAACGGCTCATGCTTCGCAACATAACACAGGATGAAGTGCTCCAGGCGATAGAGACGGGAGAAATCATCGAACAGTATCCAGAGGATTACCCCTTTCCTAGCTGTCTTCTGCTGGGAATGACCAGTGCTGGAAGGTATCTTCATGTGGTTTGTGGGCGGGGGGAGCAGGAAGTATGGATGATAACGGCCTATGCGCCTGATCCCGATGAATGGGAAAGCGATTGGAAAACAAGAAAGAAGGTAACAGGATGAAATGTTTCTTTTGTAAGGGGCAGACCAGAGAGGAAACGACCAAATTTATTGTTGACCTGGGTGCCTGCGTGGTGATCGTGAAAAATGTACCGGCGCTGGTGTGCCAACAATGTGGGGAGGCATCCTTCAGCGATGAGGTGGCAAAACAGCTGGAGCGGATTGTCCATGCGGTGAGGAATAGTATTATGACAGAGGTTGCGATCGTAGAATACGCACAAGGTGCGGCATGACAGAGGGCACTGTTCCAGTGATCTGGGGCAGTGCCCCCTTGCTTTTCCCCCAAAGACCAGAGAAAGCGGGGGATTCCGGCGTTTTTTTCCCAAAATCTTTTCAGAAACCCCTATGCAAACGGCACAATTTATATTAAAATAAAGGGAACCATTTCCGTGCGGTGCCTGGCTTTTTTGCCGGACCCGGCGGCAGAGAGAAAGGGGAACTGCGCCCAGGGCGCGGGGAGGTATGGGTATGGAACAACCAAAGTATCAGCGGGTCCTGTTGAAAATCAGCGGCGAGGCCCTGGCAGGCCAGGCCGGACGGGGCCTGGACTTCGACTTCATCCGGCAGGTGTGCCAGGCCATCCGCTCCTGTGTGGAGCTGGGGGTCCAAGTGGGCCTGGTGGTGGGAGGCGGCAACATCTGGCGGGGCGTCAAAGACGGCGGCGGGAAAATGGAACGCAGCCGCGCCGACCAGATGGGGATGCTGGCCACGATCATCAATAGCCTGGCTGTCCAGGAGGTGCTGGAGCAGCAGGGCCAGGGTGCCCAGGTGCTCACCTCCTTCCCCATGGGCCCCGTTGCGCAGCCCTATTCCTACGCCGCGGCGGAGCGTTATTTGCAGGAGGGCCAGGTGGTGATCTTTGCCGGCGGCACCGGCAACCCCTACTTCTCCACCGACACCGCCGCCGTGCTCCGGGCCGCGGAGATCCACGCGGATATGATCCTGCTGGCCAAGAATATCGACGGGGTCTATAGCGCCGACCCCAAGAAAGACCCCAGGGCGGTGAAATACGACCGCATCAGCTACGACCAGGTGCTGGCGGGGCATTTGCAGGTGATGGACCTGCCCGCCACGTCCCTGGCCTTGGAAAATCACATCCCAGTTATGATCTTTGCCCTGGCCGACCCGGAGAACATCCGCCGGGTGGTGCTGGGGGAACAGATCGGAACCATTGTTGAGGAGGAACCATCATGAATGAGATCTATCAGGAATACGACGCGAAGATGCAAAAGACCATCGACTCCGTGAAAAGCGATTTCGCCAGCGTCCGGGCCGGCCGGGCCAACGCCGCCGTGCTGGACAAGATCACCGTGGAGTATTACGGCACCGCCACCCCCTTGCAGCAGGTGGCCTCCATCTCCACTCCGGACCCCCGCACCCTGGTGATCCAGCCCTGGGACGCCACCCTGCTCAAGGCCATTGAAAAGGCCCTGTTGATCTCCGAGTTGGGCATCAACCCCCAGAACGACGGCAAGGTCATCCGCCTGGCCTTCCCCCAGCTCACCGAGGAGCGCCGGAAGGAGCTCACCAAGCAGGTGAAAAAATACGGCGAGACCGGCAAGGTAGCCATCCGCAACATCCGCCGGGACGCCATGGAAAAACTTAAGAAGATGAAGAAGGACTCCGAGATCACCGAGGACGACCAGGAGGAGCTGGAGGAGGACATCCAAAAGCTCACCGACAAGCGCATCAAAGAGCTGGATGAGCTCACGGCCCAGAAAGAGGCCGAGCTGATGGCCGTCTGATCCCCTTATGGCGCTGTTTCAAAGAAAGAAGGCGGCCCCGGCCCCAGTGGCGGCAACGGCCCTGGACCCGGACCGCCTGCCCCAGCACATCGGCATCATCATGGACGGCAACGGCCGTTGGGCCCAAAAGCGTGGCCTGCCCCGGACCGCCGGCCACGCCGCCGGGGCGGAGACCTTCCGCACCATCGCCTACCGCTGCCGGGACCTGGGCATCCCCTACCTGACGGTGTACGCCTTCTCCACGGAGAACTGGAAACGCCCCATGGAGGAGGTCTCTGCCATTATGGGCCTTCTGCGGAAATATTTGCTGGAGGCTTTGGAAAAAATGGAACGGGATGGATTTCGTATCCATTTCTTCGGGGACCTGGCCCCACTGCCCCCGGAGCTGCGGGAGCTGTGTCTGGAGACCCAGTCCGCCGGGCAGGCGGTGGCGGGGGCCAAATACCAGATCAACGTCTGCCTCAACTACGGCGGGCGGGATGAGATCCTCCGGGCCATCCGGGCCTGGGGGAAGGACTGCCAGGCAGGCCGCCAGGACCCGGAGACCCTGGACGAGGAGGCCTTTGCCCGCTACCTGGACTCCCGTGGCCTGCCGGACCCGGACCTGGTCATCCGGCCCAGTGGGGAGCTGCGGCTGTCCAACTTCCTGCCCTGGCAGTCGGCATACGCTGAACTATACTTCACCGACGTGCTCTGGCCGGACTTCACCCCTGAGGTCCTGGACCAGGCCCTGCTGGCCTATCAGGGCCGCAAACGCCGGTTCGGGGGGATTTGACCCGCCGCAGGATCGCGGCGGCCCCTACCCTCCCATGAGCTGGACCGATCCGCTTCCTTTGGTCCCGCTCCATTGGGGCGTGTTTTGTCGGAATAACCATACGCCCTGGACATGTGAAAGGAGCGGATAACAAATGAAACAACGGATCATTGTGGCCTGCATTGGGGTGCCGGTCATCCTGGTGGTGTTCTACCTGCTGCCGGCCCCCTTTACCCCGGCCCTGATCGCCATTCTCTCCGCCATCGGCACCTATGAGGCCATGGGGGCCATGGGGATGAACCACCCCCGGATCGCCCTGTACACCGCCGCCCTGGCCCTGGCCATCCCCTTTTGGGTCTACTTTGGCGAGAAGCGGATCATCGGCCTGCTGGTGCTCCTGGTCTACCTGGTGGTCATCTTTTTGGAGGCCTTTGCCAGCAACTTCCGGGTGAAGCTGGAGAAGGTGGGGGCGGTGTTCTTCTTCGCCCTGTTCATCTCCTACTGCCTGTCCTCTGTGGTGCGGGTGGGGAACTTGTACCTCCGGGACTACTATATCGCCCTGCCCATCTTCCTGCCCTTCATCGTGGACGCCGCTGCCATGATCAGCGGGATGCACCTGGGGCGGCGGAGCATCACCCCCAACCTCTCCCCCCATAAGACCCTGGAGGGCTGCATCGGCGGCCTGGTGTTCGGCATCGCCGCCTGCCTGCTCTATGGCTTGGGGGTCCACCTGGTGACGGGGGCCACGGCCAACTACTATTTCCTCACCGTTTACGGCCTGTTGGGGGGCATCATGACCCAGATCGGGGATCTGGCCTTCTCCTATATCAAGCGCACCCGGAAAATTAAGGACTTTGGCGGCATCCTCCCCGGCCACGGCGGGGTGCTGGACCGCTTTGACAGTGTGATCTTCTGCGCCCCCCTGGTGGAGCTGCTGATCCACTATTTCCCGGCCTTCCGGCTGGGCTGAAGGAGGGCTGGATATGCACCATATTTCCATTCTGGGCTCCACCGGCTCCATCGGGACCCAAACCCTGGAGGTGGCGAAGGCCTGCGGCATCCCCGTGGTGGCCCTCACCGCCCACAGCAACGTGGACCTGCTGGAGCAGCAGGCCCGGCAATTTCATCCAGCGCTGGTAGCGGCGGCGGACTTCACCGCCGCCGCCTCTTTGGCGCAACGCCTCTCCGACACGGACATCCAGGTCCTGTCTGGGGAGGCAGGCATCCTGGCCGCCGCGTCCCTGCCCCAGGCGGACACGGTGGTCACCGCCCTGGTGGGCATCGCCGGACTGGAGCCCACCCTGGCGGCCATCGACGCCGGGAAGCGCATCGCCCTGGCCAACAAAGAGACCCTGGTGTGCGCCGGGCCCCTGGTGATGGCCCGCGCCAAGGAAAAGGGGGCGGAGATCTTGCCGGTGGACTCGGAGCACTCCGCCATCTTCCAATGCCTGCAAGGCAGCCTGCGGGGGGAGCTGCAAAGCATCCTCCTCACCGCCTCCGGGGGGCCCTTTTTCGGCTGGACCAGGCAGCAGCTGCAAAGCGTCACTGCCAAGGACGCCTTGCAACACCCCAACTGGTCTATGGGGGCCAAGGTGACCATCGACTCCGCCACCCTGATGAACAAGGGCCTGGAGCTGTTGGAGGCCATGTCCCTGTTCCAGGTCCCGGCGGAAAAAATCAAAATTTTGGTCCACCGGGAGAGCATAGTTCACTCCGCAGTGGAATACTGTGATGGAAGCGTCCTAGCCCAGATGGGGGAGGCAGATATGCGCCTACCCATCCAATATGCCCTCACCTACCCCCACCGGGTCCCCGGCCCGGCCCGGCGGCTGGACCTGCTCCAGTGCGGGCCCCTGCACTTCGCCCCGCCGGACCTGGAGACCTTCCGCTGCCTGGCCCTGGCCATCGCCGCCGCCAAGGAGGGGGGCACTGCCCCCGCCATCCTCAACGGCGCCAACGAAGTGGCTGTGGCGGGTTTCCTGGAGGGGAAGCTGGGCTTTTTGGACATTCCGCGGGTGGTGGAGGCGGCCCTAAATCAGGTGGCGCGGGAGCCCCTGAGCTTGGAGGCCGTCCACCGGGCGGACCTTCTGGCCCGGCAGGCCGCCCAGAAGGCCATGGACGCTTGAAGCGCAAGATGCAAAGGGGTGAAGGATTTGCTCTATATTATCGTGGGGATTCTCCTGTTCGGTGTGCTGGTGGCAGTCCATGAGGGGGGCCACTTCCTCTCCGCCAAGCTTTTGGGGGTTCGGGTGAACGAGTTCGCCATTGGCATGGGCCCCGCCCTGTTCTCTCGGAAGAAAGGGGAGACCACCTACTCCCTGCGCCTGCTGCCCATCGGCGGCTACTGCGCCATGGAGGGGGAGGACGACGACAGCGACGACCCCGGTTCCTTTTCCAACAAAGCCCCCTGGCGTAAGCTCATCATCCTGGTGGCAGGGTCCTTTGCCAACCTGCTGGCGGGCTTTCTCATTGTGGCCCTGATGTTCGCCCATGTGGGGAGCTTCGCAGTGCCGGTGGTGGCGGATTTTGCCGAGGGCTTCCCCTGCGCCGGGGCGTCAGGCCTGCTGCCGGGGGACCGCATCCTGTCCATCAACGGCCAGAAGGTCTGGGTCTATGCCGACGTGACGGCCTACCTGAGCGCGGCCAAGGGCCGGGAGACCATGGACCTGGTGGTGGAGCGCAACGGGGAGAAGCTGGAGCGCAAGGACCTGCCCATCACCCTGCGGGACTACCAGGTGGACGGTGAGACCGTCCAGCGCTACGGCATCAACTTTACGGTGCAGGAGGCCAACTTCCCCGCCGTGATGAAACAGAGTTTTGACACCTGCTGTTATTTCGCCAAGGCCGTGTGGTCGGGGCTGAGGATGCTGGTCAGCGGACAGGTGGGCTTGCAGGACATGTCCGGCCCTGTGGGCATCGTCAGCTACCTGGGGGAAGCGGGGAGCCAGGGGGGCAGCGTGTCCGCCGGGCTCCAAAACGTATTCTATATCATCGCCCTGATCGCGGTGAACCTGGCCATCATGAATATGCTGCCCATCCCGGCTTTGGACGGGGGGCGGGTTTTCCTGCTGCTGGTGAGTGAGGCGGTGTTCCTCTTCACCCGGCGGCGGCTGGACGGGAAGTATGAGGCCTACCTCAACGGCTTGGGCTTCGCCCTGTTGATGCTGTTCATGTTGGCGGTGACCTTCAGCGACGTGTTTAAGCTGTTCCAGTAGGGGATGACCGTCTCAGGGCAGGCGGTGGGGACAATCACGACAGGCCGCCGAGGGCGGCGGCCCCTACATCCAACGTGGAAGCACGCAGGACAGGTTTGTTCACACGGTAGGCACACCACGCAGATTGTGAAGCAATGGGCGGTGCGGGCACCGGCGTGTCCTTGTAGGGGCCGGCGCCTTCGCCGGCCCGTGGGTTTCCCCGGACCATCCAAGGAGGATGAAGCATGACAAAACAAATCCACGCAGGGAGCCTCCCCATCGGCGGGGGGGCCCCCGTTTCCATTCAATCCATGACCAACACTCCCACCGCAGATGTGGAGGCCACCGTGGCCCAGATCCGCCGCCTGTCTGCCGCCGGCTGCGAGATCGTCCGGGTGGCGGTGCCAGACCAGGCCGCCGCCAAAGCCATCGCTGCCATCAAAGCCCAGATCGACCTGCCCCTGGTGGCAGACATCCACTTCGACTACCGCCTGGCATTAACCTGCATCGACGCCGGCGTGGACAAGGTGCGCATCAACCCCGGCAACATCGGCGGGCCGGAAAACGTCCGGGCGGTAGCCCAGGCGGCGGCCCGGAAGGGTATCCCCATCCGCATCGGGGTCAACGGAGGCTCCCTGGAAAAGCCCATTCTGGCCAAATACGGTGGCGTCACCCCGGAGGCTCTGGTGGAATCCGCCTTCGGCCACATCGCCCTCCTGGAGCGCTGGGACTTCCACGACATCTGCGTGTCCCTGAAATCCTCCTCCGTTCCCGTGACCATGGAAGCCTACCGGCTGATGCACCAGCGCTCGGACTACCCCCTCCACCTGGGGGTCACCGAGGGGGGTACCGTCCGGATGGGCACCATTAAGGCCGCCGCCCTGGCAGGGCTGCTGCCCCAGGGCATCGGGGACACCATCCGGGTGAGCCTCACTGCCGACCCGGTGGAGGAAATCTATGTGGCACGGGATATCCTGAAAGCTGTGGGGGTCCGCCGGGATGGGCCGGAATTGATTGCCTGCCCCACCTGCGGCCGGACCAAGATCGACCTGATCCCCCTGGCCCAGGAGGTGGAGACGCGGCTGCGGGATGTGAAGAAACCCATCACCGTGGCCGTCATGGGCTGCCCCGTCAACGGTCCCGGAGAGGCCGCCGCCGCCGACGTGGGTATCGCCGGGGGCAACGGCTTCGGGCTGCTGTTTCGCCAGGGGGAGGTTGTAAAAAAAGTCCCCCAGGAGGCCCTGGTGGAGGAGTTGATGGCCATGATCGAGGCGTTTTGAGAGAGGGAGGAACCCATGGGAAAGATCGTTGTTTTGGTGGGGAGCGTCCGCAAGGGCGGCAACACCCAACTGCTGGCGGAGGCCTTCGCGGAGGGGGCCCGGCAGCACCATGCGGTGGAACTGGTATACATAGCCCAGCAGAAGATCGCCCCCTGCACCGGCTGCGATACCTGCCGCCGGAAGGAGGGCCTGTGCTGCGTCCAGCAGGACGATATGCAGGCCCTGTACCCAAAGATCCTACAGGCTGATGGGATCGTCATCGCTTCGCCGGTGTATGTCTTCGGCCTCACCGCCCAGTTGAAAGCCCTCATCGACCGCCTCCACGGGGCCATGCACAAGCCCACCCAGGTGCGCAAGACGGCGCTGCTGTCTGTGGCCGCCGCGCCGGGGGGACGGGCCTTTGAGGCGGTGAAGCTGCAATATGAGATCGCGGTGGAGTATTTCCACCTGGAAGATAAGGGGGTGCTCCTGGTCCCCGGCGTGAAAAACCCAGGGGACATCCAGGGCAACCCCGCCTTGCAGGAGGCGTACAAGCTGGGGGCCTCCATGTAACAAGAACCCGATGAGAAAGGAAAGACCCCATGCCAGAGAAAGAATTGCCGTTTCTTGCCGTGTTTGCCCGCTACCGCCCCGCCCCGGCGCTGCTGCCGGCCTTGGAGGGGTGGTTCGTTGCCTCGGCGGTGGTGGAGAGCAGCACCCGCGTCATGCGGGCGAAACTGCGCTGTCCGGAGAAGCCGCCGGAGGCTTTGCTTCTGGAAGTCGGGGAGGCGGTGCGGGCGGCCTACGGCCTGAACGGCTTGGAATTGAGCCCCCTGCCCCCAGAGTCGGTGGAGGAAGCGCCCCCTGCGGAGGAAGCCCCAATACAAGGGGAGACCCCACCGCCGATCGAGGAGACAGCCCCGCCGCCGGAGCAAGAAGCGCCCCTACCGCCCCCGGCGGAAGAAATGCCTGTCCGGGAGGCGGCCCCCGTCCAGGAGGAAGCACCTCAGGAGACGGAGGAGGAGCGCCTCTTCCGCCAGACCCGTGAGCTGCGCCAGAAGGCCATGAAGCAGGCCCTGGAACACCACGAGAAAGAGGCGGGCTTCCGGGTCAAGCGTATCTACGGCCCCCGGCAAATCAAAAAGGCCCCCATCCCCATGAACACCCTAGAGCTGAACATGGGCACCGTCACCGTGGAGGGGGACGTGTTCGCCGTGGAGCACAAGGAGCTCACCAAGCGCAACGCCTGGGTCATCAGCTTCGATATTACCGACTACACCAGCTCCATCCGGGTGAACAAGTTTATGCCGGGGGACGAGGGGGCCCCCATCGTCCAGGGGGTGAAGAAGGGGATGCGCCTGCGGATCTCCGGCCGGCTGAACCTGAACCGCTTCGACAACGACATGGTCTTAGAGCCCCTGATCATTGAGACGGCGGAGAAGCCGGTGAAAACCGACGACGCCCCGGAGAAGCGGGTGGAGCTGCACCTGCACACCCGCATGTCCCTGATGGATGCCCTGACAGACACCGCCGACGTGGTGAAGCGGGCCATCGCCTGGGGCCATCCGGCCATCGCCATCACTGACCACGGGGTGGCCCAGTCCTTCCCCGACGCTTGGAACGCCGCCAAGGGGAAGACCAAGGTGCTCCTGGGCACTGAGGCCTATTACATCAACGACGTGGACGAGCGCCTTACCATCCGGGGCCCCCAGGAGCAGGACCTGGACGCCCCCATCGTCTGCTTTGACCTGGAGACCACCGGCCTCTCCCGCCAGGAGGACCGGATCACGGAGATCGGTGCGGTGGTGTGGGAGAAGGGGGAGATCAAGGAGCGCTTCCAGACCTTCGTGGACCCCCAGCGCCCTCTTCCCCCCAACATCGTCCAGCTTACGGGCATTACGGAGGACATGTTGATGGGTGCCCCCAGCCAGGAGGAGGCCATCCGGGCCTTCCTGGACTTCGTGGGGGACCGGCCCTTGGCCGCCCACAATGCGGAGTTTGACATCGGCTTTATCCGGGAGGGCTGCCAGCGCTACGGCATCCCCTTTGAACCCACCTATTTGGACACCCTTCCCCTGGCCCAAAACCTGCTGCCGGATTTGGGGAAATATAAACTGGACATCATCTCCCGGCACCTGAACCTGCCGGATTTCAACCACCACCGGGCCAGCGACGACGCGGCCATGGTGGGCTATATGCTCACCCCCTTCTTCCAGATGCTCCGGGACCGGGGGGTGCGCAGTTTGCAGCAGATCAACGAGGACCTGTCCCGGACCGCCACCATGGGCAAGGCCAAGCGGATGCCCCGGCATTTGATCGTTCTGGCCAAGAACCAGACGGGCCTGCGCAACCTCTATAAGCTCATCTCCCTGGCCCACTTGGATTATTTCAAGCGCTTCCCCATCATGCCCAAGCGGGAGATCAACGCCAACCGGGAGGGCCTCATCCTGGGCTCCGCCTGCGAGGCGGGGGAGCTGTATCAGGCCATCATCCGGGGGAAGGACTGGGAGGAGCTGTGCCGCATCGCCTCCTGGTATGACTTTTTGGAGATCCAGCCCCTGAGCAACAACGGCTTCATGCTCCGCCCGGACAAGAACGGCAAAACCATTGCGCGGGACCGCAACCAGCTCAAGGAGTGGAACCGCACCGTGGTGCGCCTGGGGGAGGCTTTGGGGAAACCCGTGTGCGCCACCGGGGACGTCCACTTCCTGGACCCGGAGGACGAGATCTACCGCCATGTGCTCCTGGACACCAAGGGCTTCGACGACGCCGACTCCCCCAACCCCCTGTACTTTCGCACCACCCAGGAGATGCTGGAGGAGTTTGCGTACCTGGGGAAGGAGAAGGCTTATGAGGTGGTGGTCACCAACACCAACTTGGTGGCCTCCTGGTGCGATGAGGTGAAACCCCTCCCCGACGGCCTCTTTGCCCCCAAGCTGAAGGACTCCGACAAGGAGCTTTACAACCTGGTGTGGGACAAGGCCCATGAACTCTACGGGGAGGACCCGCCCCAGATCGTCAAGGACCGCATCCAATTGGAGCTGCCGGGCATCATCGAGCGGAAATACGACGTGATCTATATGTCCGCCCAGAAGTTGGTGCAGAACTCCTTGGAGCACGGATACCTGGTGGGCTCCCGTGGCTCTGTGGGCTCCTCCATCGTGGCTTTCCTCTCCGGCATCACCGAGGTGAACTCCCTGCCCCCCCACTACCGCTGCCCCAAGTGCAAGCACTCCGACTTTGCCGCCGGGGAGGGCCACGGCTGCGGGGCGGACATGCCCGACGGGGTCTGCCCCGTATGCGGTACGCCCTACGTGAAGGACGGCTTCAACATCCCCTTCGAGACCTTCCTGGGCTACGGGGGCAAGAAGGTCCCGGACATCGACCTGAACTTTTCCGGGGAGTACCAGGCCAACGCCCACCGCTACACCTTCGAGCTCTTCGGGGAGAGCCATGTGTTCCGGGCAGGGACCATCGGCACCGTGGCGGAAAAGACCGCCTACGGCTATGTGAAAAAATACCTGGACGCCAGGGGCCTGCAAGTGACCAAGGCCGAGGAGACCCGCCTGGCCCTGGGCTGCACCGGCGTGCGCCGCACCACCGGCCAGCACCCCGGCGGCATGGTGGTCATCCCCCAGGACCGGGAGATTTACGACTTCTGCCCCGTCCAGCACCCCGCCGACGACACCGGCACGGACATCATCACCACCCACTTCGACTACCATAAGATGGAGGACAACCTCCTGAAGCTGGACATGCTGGGCCACGACGACCCTACCATGATCCGCATGATGGAGGACCTCACCGGGGTCAACGCCCAGGAGATCCCCCTGGATGACCCGGACACCATGAAAATCTTCACCGATTCCACCCCCCTGGGCTACCAGAATGACCCGGTGCTGGGCCCCACCGGGGCGGTGGCGGTGCCGGAGTTCAACACCCACTTCACCCGGCAAATGCTCA
>CAJTQP010000019.1 GCA_910578575.1 uncultured Oscillospiraceae bacterium | reverse complement strand
TTAGGTGTTTTTGGTGAGCTGCTGAGAGGATTTCTTGGCGGCGTTGGTCATGTCGTCTAAGGTGTCCTCAGTGGCGTCGCCGATGTTACGGGCGGCGTTCTTCATGCCGTTGGCTACGTCGCGGCCGGCGTTTTTGGCGTCGTTGGCGGCGTCACGTCCGGCGTTTTTGATGTCGTCGGTGACGTCCCGGCCGGTGTCGTTGGTGCGGGCGTCGTAGCCCTGGACCCGGCCCTGGTTGTCGGCGGTGTAGTGGCCGTCATCTGTGGTTTCGTAGTAGCGGTCGTAGCCGTCCACCCAGTTCCGGGCGGAGGCACCGGCGTTTTTCGTGCCGCAGCCAGCGGCGGTGAGGGCAAGGGTGAGGATGAGAGCGGCGGTCATCAGTTTGCGAGCCATACGCGTTCCCTCCTTTCCTGTTTTTTTCTTTTGGTTTCTCTCTCTCTTGATACCAGATCAATACGGCGGTATAGCCGCGGGAGTAGTATGTGCCGCTGGGCGGGTTTTAACAAAAAAGAAAAATCCAGTGTTTCCAGTGTTGCGCTGGTATCTGACGGTGGAATATGGTAAACTAAAGGCAGCTAACATAAAATCAAACGCAAAAGGAGACGACTATGGATACGATGGAAATCCTGCGCCACGTGGACCACACGCTGTTGAAGCCGGAGTGTACTTGGGAGCAGATCAAGACCTTGTGTGATGAGGCCATGGAGTTTCAATGCGCTACGGTGTGCATTCCTCCGGCTTATGTGAAGGAGGCTGTGGAGTATGTCCAGGGGAACCTGAAAATATGTACGGTGATCGGGTTTCCCAACGGCTACAACACCATGGCGGCGAAAATTTTTGAGACCAAGGACGCCGTGGAAAACGGGGCCAGTGAGATCGATATGGTCATCAACATCGGCTGGGTGAAGGACCGGGCCTGGAAGAAGCTGGAGGAGGAGATCGCCGGGGTGAAGGCGGCCTGTTTGGGGCGGCCGTTGAAGGTGATCATCGAGACCTGCCTGTTGACGGATCTGGAGAAGCAGCGGCTGTGTCAGATCGTGGCCAAGGCCGAGGCGGCCTATTTGAAGACCTCCACGGGCTTCTCCACGGGAGGGGCCACACGGGAGGACGTGGCGTTGCTGCGGGAGAATTTGCCGGACTCTGTGCTGGTGAAGGCCTCCGGCGGGGTGCGGACCTTGGAGGATGCCCAGGCTTATCTGGAGTTGGGCGCGGAGCGCCTGGGGGCCAGTGCCCTGGTGGGCGAGGCGAGAAAACAGAAGTGAGATCCGAGGAGAAAGGAGCGGGGCAGATGAAGTGTGTGCTGGGGCTGTGCCAAATGCAGGTGACGCAGGACAAAGGGGAGAACTTGCGGCGGGCGGATGCCCTGCTGGAGCAGGCGGCGCAGCAGGGGGCCAACCTGGCCCTGCTGCCGGAGATGTTCAACTGTCCCTACGACAACGGCTGCTTTCCCCAATATGGCGAGGAGGCTGGCGGGGAGACCTGGCAGTTTTTGGCCAAAGCGGCCAAAAAGTACCGGCTGACCCTGGTGGGGGGCTCGGTGCCGGAGCTAGAGGGGGGACGCATCTATAACACCAGCTACATCTTCTCCCCCCAGGGGGTGGAGTTGGGACGGCATCGGAAGCTCCACCTCTTTGACATCGACGTGCCTGGGGGACAGCGGTTCCGGGAGTCGGATACCCTCAGCCCTGGGCAGCAGATTACCGTGGTGGACACGGACTTCGGGCCCCTGGGGGTGGCCATCTGTTTCGATATCCGCTTTTCGGAGCTGTTCCGGGTGATGGGACAGCGGGGGGCGAAGCTGATTTTGATTCCCGCTGCCTTTAACATGACCACGGGGCCGGCCCACTGGGATTTGAGCTTCCGGATGCGGGCCCTGGATAACCAGTGCTTTGTGGCGGGGTGTTCCCCGGCCAGGGATACCACTGCGTCCTATGTGGCATACGGGCACTCCCTGCTGTGTGGCCCCTGGGGGGATATCCTGGGGCAGTTGGAGGAGAAAGAGGGGGTGCTGGTGCAAGAGGTGCCCTTGGAGAAGCTGGAGCTGTACCGGGGACAGATCCCGATTTTGCAGGGGAGAAGGACGGATTTGTATGGGACGCGGGAGGCGTAAATAGGAAAAAATATCAAACCCGCCGGGTACAGAAACGGGTCTGTGTCCGGCGGGTTTTCTTGCCTCAATGGCAGCTTTCGCAGCTGGTGGTGGGGAGGCTTTGGGGGTCGTAGGGGATGGCGTTGCGGTCGTAATAATCCTTCAGGGCGGCTTTGACTGCCTCCTCTGCCAGGACGGAGCAGTGGAGCTTGTGGGGGGGAAGGCCGTTTAGGGCTTCCACCACGGCTTTGTTGGTGAGGGACAGCAGACGGGAGACGGGCTGGCCCTTGATCATCTCCGTGGCCATGGAGCTGGAGGCAATGGCGCTGCCGCAGCCGAAGGTCTCAAACTTGACGTCGGTGACTTGACCGTCGTCGATTTTTAAGTAAATTTTCATGATATCGCCGCACTTGGCGTTTCCCACTTCCCCTACGCCGTCGGCGTTCTCAATGATTCCCACATTGCGGGGATGGCGGAAATGGTCCATGACGGTTTCACTGTATAACATAGCTGCGCACTCCTTTCTGTAAGTCCCGCCAGACGGGGGACATGTCGCGTAGTTGTTGGATCACAGGGGGGATATCCCGAAGCATGGCGTCTACCTCTTCCTGGGTGTTGTGGCGGGAGAGGGAGAGGCGCAGGGAGCCGTGGGCCACCTCATGGGGACGGCCGATGGCCAGGAGGACATGGCTGGGGTCCAGGGACCCGGAGGTGCAGGCGGAGCCGGAGGAGGCGCAGATGCCCCGGTCGTCCAAAAGCAAGAGCAGGGATTCCCCCTCGATGCCCTCGAAGCAGAAGCTCACGTTGCCGGGGAGGCGGCGGGTGCGGTGGCCGTTGAGGGCGGCGTGGGGAATGGCGGACAGGCCGTCGATCAACTGGGTTTGCAGGGCGGAGAGCCGCTGGGCTTCCGCCTCCATCTGGGCGCAGGATTCTTCCAGGGCGGCGGCCATGGAGACGATGCCGGGGAGGTTTTCTGTCCCCGCCCGTTTGCCCCGCTCTTGGGCACCCCCCTCGATAAGGGGATACAGGGGGAGGCCCTTGCGGGCATAGAGGACGCCTACCCCCTTGGGCCCGTGGAACTTGTGGGCGGAGAGGGAGAGCATGTCGATATTTTGTTCCTTGACATGGATGGGGAGATGGCCCACAGCCTGGACGGCATCGGTGTGGAAGGGGACTTTGTGTTCCTTGCACAGGGCGCCGATCTCCGGGATGGGCTGGATGGTCCCGATCTCATTGTTGGCATACATGATGGTGACCAGGCAGGTGTCCGGGCGAAGGGCTTGGGCCACCTGCTCCGGGGTGATGAGGCCGTCTTCGTGGACATCCAGCAGGGTGAGCTGGAAGCCCTCCGCCTCCAGCTTCTTCAGGGTGTGGAGAACGGCGTGGTGCTCGAAGGCGGTGGAAATGATATGGGTATGGCCACGGGCACGCCCGGCGCGGGCGGCGGAGAGCAGGGCTTGGTTGTCCGCCTCGCTGCCGCCGGAGGTGAAGTATAGCTCGTCGGGACGGCAGCCCAGACAGTGGGCGATGGTGGCACGGGCTTGGGAAAGGGCCTCGGCGGCACGCTGGCCTATGGTGTGGAGGGAGGAAGGGTTGCCAAACCCGTTCTCCAGATAGGGGAGCATGGCGTCGATGGCGGTACGGCTCATCTTCGTGGTGGCCGCGTTGTCGGCGTATATCATAAAAACCCTCCTTTTCTATGGGCTGATTAATTGGGATGACTGGAGGATATCACATAAAACCTATAAAGTCAATAGGTAATTGGAATAAATTTGGCAGGGAGGTTGGTAGGGGGACCCATAAACAGCCGGAGGCAGGACGCCTCCGGCTGTTTATGGGTTTAATAGCGCTTATAGATGTCGCCCCGTGGGCCGGCGTCGATGACAAACACGACCAGCTGCCCATGGTCAAGGGTGTAGACGATGCGATAATCTCCTACCCGGAGCCTGTATAGCTCGGCGGCGGCTTTGAGTCGCTTTCGGTCCCCCATGTCAGGGAGCTGGTAAATGGCGGATAGAAGCCGTTTTTGTTCGGCGGGAGATTGCTTTTTGATGAATTTGAGCGCTTTGCGCTCCATGACGATTTTATAGCGCATCCAGGGATACTCCACATTCCTTTGCGGCTTCTTCTATGGGGATAAAATCACCGCGGTGGGGATCGTTCAGATAGTCCTGATATAACTGCTGGCAAAAAGCGTCGTCTGCGTCTTCGTCGGCGGTAAGACCTTGGAGATAGGCCAGGACATAGCCCATCTTGTAGGGGGGGACCAGATCTAGCATGGCGACAGCGCGTTCTTTATCACTCATCATAGAGACCTCCCGGAAATAGATTGCTTGCGGTTTGGTTACGTTTAGTATACTACAGCGGGGTTGGCTTTACAACATTTGTTTTTTCAAAGCGGGTGATTGCAGGATGGGGGGGAATCTGATAGAATGGGGGAAAGGATTTGGGAAATGAGGTGGGTGAGCCTGTATTGAGTACGTTTTTTGGGATTATTGTCCGTATGTATCGGGAGGCTGGTGGTAAGCATAATACGCCGCATGTCCATGCAGAGTATTCCGGGGATGAAGTGGTGGTGGCGCTGGATGGCACTGTGCTAGAGGGAGGGATTCCCAAGAACAAGCTGAAACTGCTGGAGGCCTGGATGGAGATACACCGGGAGGATTTGGAGGTCAACTGGAAGCTGCTTTCTTGCGGGGAACAGTTCTTCCGGATCGACCCGTTGTGGTAAGGGAGGTTTCGATATATGTTGCAGCCAAGATTGACTGGTGTGGAGCCGGTGGAGGGCTTGAAGCTCCGCTTGGACTATGAGACGGGGGAGACGAAGCTTTTTGACGTGGCTCCCTATGTCAGTGGTCCGTGGTTTGGGGAGTTGAAGGAGGAGGATTACTTTCGCACGGTACATCTGTTGCCGGGTGGGATAGGAATTGAGTGGAGCAATGGACAGGACATTGCCCCCCATGAGTTATATGAGTACAGCAAACCGATGTGAGGAGGCATTTGAGGATGCGATTGTATACGGTGAAGGAACTGGGGAAAGAATGGGTTTGTTTGGAGGGTTCTCAGGGGCGGCTGGTGAAGCTGCCCTATGGGGACATGAATGAACTGTTGTGTGACGCGCCGGAGCGGCGGGAGGAGATCCTGGCGGTTGCGGCGGGGAAGGAAGGGGAGCTGGACCTGGCGGCGGTGGAGGTACTGGCCCCTGTGCCCCGGCCCAGGCAGGATGTGATCTGCTTGGGGATGAACTACCAGGCCCACAAGAGCGAGGCGGAGGCCTTTGACGCAGATGCCTTTACCCGGCAGAAGGGGCAGGCGGTGTATTTTTCCAAACGGGCCAGCTACTGTCCGGGGCCGGTGGGGGTGATTCCCGGCCACTTCGACCTGGTGGACAGCCTGGACTATGAGACGGAGTTGGCGGTGGTCCTGGGGCGGGACGCCAGGGATGTTTCCCTGGAAGAGGCCTTTGACTATGTGTTTGGGTATACCATCGTCAACGATGTGTCCGCCCGGAACTTGCAGACGGGGCACAAGCAGTGGTACTTTGGAAAGGGCTTGGATGGGTTCACGCCTATGGGGCCTTGTATTGTCACCAAGGACGCCTTTGACCAGCCGCCGGCGCTGCCCATTCGCACCTGGGTGAATGGGGAGTTGCGGCAGGATGCGGTGACGGACCAGTTGATCTTTTCCATCCCCCATATCATCCATGAGCTGTCCCAGGGGATGACCTTGCAGGCGGGGACGGTGATCGCCACCGGGACCCCGGCGGGGGTGGGGATGGGTTTTGATCCCCCCAAGTTTTTGAAAAAGGGCGATGTGGTGCGCTGCCAGATCCAGGGCATCGGGGAGCTGGAACATCGCGTGGAGGATTGACGGTATGGACCAGCGGTTGGAGAAGCAGCTTGCCTTTGCCTTGGAGATCGACAAGGAGAAGAATGTGCTGCGGCAGACCCATTTGTCCGGACACGGACGGCGGGAGAACGACGCGGAGCACGCCTGGCACATGGCCATTATGGCCTATCTGCTGCGGGAGTACGCCAACGAGGCGGTGGATATCGGCAAGGTCATGCTGATGTGCTTGATCCACGATATCGTGGAGATCCAGGCGGGGGATACTTATGCCTATGACAGCCAGGGCCTGGAGACCCAGAAGGCCAGGGAGGACGCGGCTAAGGAGAGCCTGTATGGGATGCTGCCGGAGGACCAGAAGCGGGAGCTCATCGCCCTGTTCGACGAGTTCGAGGAGAGGGAGACGGCGGAGGCCAGGTTCGCCCACGCCATGGACAATTTGCAGCCCCTGCTGCTCAACCACAGCAACCAGGGCGGGGACTGGAAGGCCCATGGGGTGAAGGCGGCCCAGGTGTATCGCAGGCAGGAGGGGACCCGGCTGGGGTCTGAGAGGTTATATGAGATCACAGACCGAATTTTGAAAGAGAACATCCGGCGGGGGACGCTGGAGGAATGACAGAAAAAAACCGCTCCGGTCACAAGGACTGGAGCGGTTGCTTTTGGGGTATTTAGCGGTGGCCGGAACGGCGGGAGGAGCGCTTTTCGCTCATGCGCAGGTCGGAGAGCTTGCTGTCGGAGGCCTGCATGAACTGCTTCAAACGGGCCTCGAAGTCCGGGGGTCCGGCGGGCTGGGGGGCGGCGTTGCGGGGTTCCCGGAAGTGAGGGTGGCCGCCGCCGCGGTTGGGACGCTCGCCGCCCTCCCGGTTGTCCGGGCCGGGGCGCTTTCTGGGGGCGCTCTGGGGACGGGGAGGGGGAGGGGTCGCCTTTTTGATGGACAGGTTGATGCGCCCGGCATCGTCGATGCCCACGACTTTTACCTTCACCGTCTGCCCGTCGGTGAGATGATCGTGGACGTCGGAGACGTAGGAATGGGCGATCTCAGATATGTGGACCAGGCCGTTGCGGCCGCCGGGCAGGGAGATGAAAGCCCCAAAGTTTGTGATGCTTTTGACGGTTCCCTCCAAAATTGTGCCTACACTGATTTCCATGTGTACAGAAAATCCTCCTCGTTGTGATGCGCCCTGTGTTTCGGGCGAAATCCCCCGGCTTGGGGGCGTTTAATCGGTGATGTAAAAGACCCAGTCGTCCTGGGAGACCAGCCCTAAGCGTTCGCGGGCAATGTCTTTCAAATAGTTGGGGTCATCGCGGTTTTCGATGGCGTTGGATAATTCGGTGTTTGTTTGAAGCTGCTGGGTGACCTGGGCGGTGAGTTGGTCCAAGTCGTTGGAGGCTGTGGTGATCTGGCCCCGGACCCGGACCAGCATGAAGACCATGTAGGTCAGAAGGACCAGGAGAAGGAGCCGAAGAATCAGACCACCCTTTTTGCTGCGCGGCATGGGGAGACACCTCCTTTTTCCTGCGGGATATGCGCCGGTGCAGACATTGAAACTGCTTCATTTTACTCCATCTTTGGAAAAAAGAAAAGAACTTTTTCCAAGTTTCCCGGCAGGGACGGATAATTTTTGCCCACTGGGCCGTGAGAACAGCACACAGGCGGTGCAGGGGGGAGAGCAGGAGACCCAGAAAGCGCGCCACCAGGGCGGTGAGGCGGGACAGGAGGCGGCGCACGGCGGGGCTGAGCAGGAGGAAATAGGCCAGGCTGCCGCTGAGCAGGGCCAGGGCCAGGTAGAGCCGCACCCGGCCCCCCTCCAGCCAGGCGGCGCAGAAGAACAGCAGCCCGAAGGCCCCCAGCCAGAAGAGCAGGTCCAGCAGCTCTTGGGCCCAGCGGGGCGGGAGCAGCAGGCGCAGAAGGCGCAGCAGGTCATAGGATAGCCCCAGAAGGGCGCCCATGCCCAGGGTGAGCAGGAAGGCCTGGCCCTGGGCTTCTAGGGAGATGCTCATCCCCGGAAGAGGCGGGAGAAGAAGCTGCTGGATTCCTCCTCCTCATAGGTCAAGGCGTCTACCTCCCCCTGGACCAGGAGGTCCCCGCCGTCTAAGCTGAGCTTTTCAATGTGCAGGTCGCTGCCGTGGATGATGAGGCTGCCGTTTTGGGTGCGCATGACGATGGAGGACTCGTCAAAGCTCTCCACCTCTTCCACCCCGGAGACGGTGAGGCGGCGGCGCTCGTCCAAGGTGATGCGGTGGGCGGGCACGGCGCTGGGGTTCTTTTCGTCGAAGGGCATAAGAGATCCCGTCCTTTCACTAGGGTGTCTTATACACCAAAGATATGGGAAAGGACGGGAGAATATGTTTCACACTTCGGAGAGGGTGAAGGTAAATTCCGTGTAGCCGTTTTCGCTGGTAGCGGTGATCTCCTCCTTGTAGGCGTTGAGGAGGGTCTTGACGATGTAGAGCCCCAGGCCCACCCCCTCCTTGTGGAAGGAGCGGGAGGTGTCGGCCTTGTGGAAGCGGTCGAAGATGTAGATGAGCTGCTGGGGAGGGATGGTCTCCCCCTGGTTGCCGATGGAGACATAGGCCTTGCCGGCCCGCGTGGTGATCTTCAGGGAGAGGCGGCCGCCGGGGGTGGAGAACTTCACCGCGTTGTCCAGGAGGTTGTAGCACACCTGGGTGATGGCGTCGGGGTCCCCCCAGACCATGACGGGGCCGTCGGGGAGGGTGGTCTCCACATCCAGCTCCTTTTCGGTGATTTTTTGCTCTAAGCTCACCAGGACCCGGAGGAGGAGCTCTGCCACGTCGAACTGCTCCTGGGCGGCGATGCGTTGGTCCGACTGCATCCGGGACAGGTCCAGCATCCGGCGCACCAGGCGGGAGAGGCGGCGGGTCTCCGAGGAGATCACTTGCAGGGACTCCCGCTCCTTCTCCGGGGGGATGGTGCCGTCTAGGATGCCCTCGGCAAAGCCGGCGATGGTGGTCATGGGGGTTTTCAGCTCGTGGGAGACGTTGGCCACGAACTCGCTGCGCTGGCGCTCCGCCTGGGCCAGGGAGTCGGCCATGGCGTTGAAGGCGGCGGCCAGCTCCCCGATCTCGTCGCTGCGGTTGGCGTATTGGGTGACGCGGGTGTCCACCTCCCCGTGGGCGAACTGGTAGGCGGAACGGGCCATGACCTTTAAGGGGTCCACCAGGCGCTGGACGGTGATGGAGCAGATCACCAGGGAGATCAGCAGCACCGCCACGGCGGTGAGGAAGAAGAGCTGGAAGGAGTTGCGCAGGAAGGCCAGCAGGGAGGAGGCGTCGGAGGCGATGAAGAGGATGCCGGTGGGGTCCCCCACGGCGATGGTCTCCCCGGTGATGGGGTCCAGGGTCACGGGGATGATGGGGACGCCGGAGACGAAGCTCTCGGTGGTGAGGATGTTGTTCAAGGTGGTGGTGCCACTGTAGCTCTTGTCGGTGAGCAGTTCCCCCACGGCCCAGGAGGGGACATAGGCCCCGGTGACGGAGCGGTCCGTTGGCAGGGCGTCCCCGGCGGCGTAGACGATGCAGCCGTCGGACTGGCACAGCAGGACGGTGGCGCTGGTGATGGTGGCGATGGAAGAGAGGTAGCGGCGAAATTGGTCGGAGAACAGGGGCAGGCCCTGGCTCACCAGGGCGTTGGCGTATTGGGAGATGGAGTTGATGTCCCGCTGGATGGTCTCCTGGACCTGGTTCTTATTGTAATGATAGGACAGGGAGAGAAAGCCTGCCCCCAGAAGGGAGATGCAGAACACGATCAGGCAGAGCATGACCCCCATCTGGCGAAAGTACATGGTGGTTTTTCGCAGCTTCATGGGGTGGGCCTCAGGCGGCGGGGGTGTGGAGCTCGAATTTGTAGCCCACGCCCCAGACGGTTTTTAGGGACCACTGGTCGCTGACCCCCTCCAGCTTTTCCCGCAAACGTTTGATGTGGACGTCTACGGTGCGGGAGTCGCCAAAGTAGTCAAAGCCCCAGACCTCGTCCAGGAGCTGGTTGCGGGTGAAGACCCGGTTGGGGGAGGAGGCCAGGTGGAAGAGCAGCTCCAGCTCTTTTGGGGGGGTGTCGATGCGCTTGCCCTGGACCTCCAGCTCGTAGGAGTCCAGGTTGATGACCAGACCGTCGAAGCTCAGGCGGCGGGCCTTGCTCTCGTCGCCGCCCAGGCGGCGCAGCACCGCGTGGACACGGGCTAGGAGCTCCTTCATCTCAAAGGGCTTGACGATGTAGTCGTCGGCCCCCATCTCCAGGCCCGCCACCTTGTCGATGGTCTCGCCCTTGGCGGTGAGCATGATGATGGGGGTCTTGTCCGTCTCGCGGATCTTGGCGCAGACGGCCCAGCCGTCCATCACCGGGAGCATGATATCCAGGAGGACCAGGTCGGGGCGGAAGAGACGGTAGAGCTCCAGGGCCTTGCCGCCGTCCTCGGCAACTTTCGTCTCATAGCCTTCTTTCTTTAAGTAGAGGTTCAAAAGCTCGGCAATGTTGCTCTCGTCCTCTACGATCAATACTTTTCTTGCCATAATTTGACACCTGCTTTCTGTTTGCGCGGGTGCGCGTCGTTGGGAGGCTGTGTATGGCTATTATGGCATGGAACGTTTTTTTCGTCAAGTGTATAACTTTTCGCCCAGGGGACATATTAAGAGCGAATCCCTTGGAAAGGAGATGGAAGCTATGAGCCAGAAGAACAACAAGCCCTGCAATGAGTTCAATGGTCAGGGCCAGCAGGCCCAGCAGAAGAGCCAGAGCAAGCAGGCCAACGGCAAGAGCAGCGGCTCCGGCGCGTCCGGCAAGTCCAATAGCGAGTTCTCCAGCAACGGTTAATCACCAGCGGCAACAGCCCCCAAGGCGTCCTTTTTTATCTAGGACGCCTTGGGGGCTTCGCTATGCCCTGGGGCAAAGATGGGACTGGGGAAATCACGCGGGAGAAAAAAGTTTTTTCCTAGGTGTATGGGAATGTACATCAATCGGGGGTGTTCCCACAGGGGTGTCAGGCGCTTTTGGCAGGCGCGGGCCTTGGAAAAAGGAGGGATGCCTTTGAAACGGAACAAGAACGTGGAGCGCCAGGAGGTGCTGCGCAGGATGCTGGAGCTGGCGGCGGGGTCCGCCAACGACGCGGTGAAGCTGGCCTACCTCAGCGGGGAGGACCGGGAGGCCATCGACGGCCTGGAGCTGGGCTGCTTGACGGAGTTCCGGCGCAACAGCAACGGCACGGTGGAGGTGAAGCTCACGGACCGGGCGGCGGTGCTGGTGAAGCTGCTGGAGCAGATGAAGGACCAGGGGGACGAGGGGCCGGCGGCCTTCCTCCGGGCCCTGGAGGAGGGGAGCGGTGAGGGGGGATGATCCAAGCCTTTTCCCCCAAACAGCGGCAGGTGCTGCGGTGGTGGAGCGACAGCGCCCCGGAGCGGGGGCGGGACGCCATTATCTGCGACGGGGCGGTGCGCAGTGGGAAGACCTTATGTCTGGGGCTGTCCTTTTTCCTCTGGGCCATGGCCCGGTACCGGGGGCAGCAGTTCGCCCTGTGCGGGAAAACCACGGAGTCGGTGCGGCGGAATCTGCTCTCCAGCGTGTTGCCGCTGCTGGGGGAGCTGGGGTTTCAATGGGAGGAGAAGGTCTCCCGGAACAAGCTGCTGCTGCGGCTGGGAGGTCGGGAGAACACCTTCTTTCTCTTCGGCGGCAAGGACGAGGGCAGCGCAGCCCTGATCCAGGGGGTGACCCTGGCGGGGGTGCTGTTGGACGAGGTGGCGTTGATGCCCCGCTCCTTTGTGGAGCAGGCCTGTGCCCGCTGCTCGGTGACGGGGGCCAAGTTCTGGTTCTCCTGCAACCCGGAGGGGCCGGGGCACTGGTTTTACCGGGAGTGGATCTGCCGCTGTGAGGAGCGAAACGCCCTGCACCTGCGCTTTTTCATGGAGGACAACCCCAGCCTCAGCGAGGAGACCATGGCCCGGTACCGGCGGGCCTTTCAGGGGGCCTTTTACCGGCGCTTTGTGCTGGGGGAGTGGACGGCGGCGGAGGGGCTAGTATACGACTTCTTCGACGAGGGCATGGTGGAGGCTGTGCCGGCGGGGGAGGCCCAGCGGTGGGTGATCTCCTGCGACTATGGGACGGTGAACCCCACCTCCCTGGGGCTTTGGGGGAAGTTCGGAGAACGCTGGTACCGGGTGAAGGAGTATTACTACGACGCCAGGGAGGCCAAGCGGCAGCAGACGGACCAGGAATACGCCCAACGGCTGGCGGAGCTGGCCGGGGGGCGGGAGATCGAAGCCGTGGTGGTGGACCCCTCGGCGGCCTCCTTTTTGGAGCTGCTGCGCCGGGAGGGGTGGCGGGTGCGTAAGGCGAAAAATGATGTGCTCTCTGGCATCCGTTTGACGGCGGACGCCTTGAAACAGGGGCGTATCGTGATCTGCACCCCGTGCAGAGACGCCATCCGGGAGTTTGGGTCCTACTGCTGGGACCTGAGCGCCGGGGACCACGACAAGGTGAAGAAGCAGTTTGACCACGCCATGGATGAGATCCGCTACTTTGTGGCCACGGTGGTGGCCCCGGAGGAGGGGGCGGGGTTGGGCTTTTTCGCTGGGTTCGTGGAGAGGACCATGTAGAGAGGAGAGACCATGGGAATTTGGAAACGCAGACGGAAGGAGGAGAGCCCGCCGGCCCAGGTGCAGATCCGGCCGGCCCAGCGGCACCCCTTTCAGCTCATTGATGGGTATATCCCCATGCACCGGCCGGAGTTCCGCTTATACCGGGCCATCCGGGAGGCGGTGCCGGTGGTGGATGCCGCCATTTTGAAGCTGGTGCGGCTGTCGGGCGGGGTGCGCGTGCTGTGCCAGGATCCGGGGGCCCAGGCGGGGCTCAACGAGTTTTTGCGCACGGTGCCCGCCGGGTGGAACCAGCGGGGGATTCAGTCCTTTTTGGACAGCTATCTGGACTGCCTGCTCACCTGCGGGCGGGCGGTGGGGGAGATCGTCCCCAGCCGGGACGGGCGGGAGATCGCGGCGGTGCTGTGCGGGGATGTGTCCGGCATCCAGGTGAAGGAGAACGGCTCCCCCTTGGAGATCTTGCTGGCGGTGAAGGAGAGCAATGGGGAGAGCCGGGTGCTGCCTAGGCAGGAGCTGCTGCTCTTTACCCCGTATCATCCCAGCCCGGAGAATCCGTATGGGGTGTCGCTGCTGCACAGTATGCCCTTTCTGGCCAATGTGCTGTTGAAGATCTACCAGACCCTGGGGGCCAACTGGGAGCGGGCGGGGAACGTGCGCTTCGCGGTGACCTACAAGCCGGGGGAGGAGGAGCTGGACAGCCGGAGGCTCCGGGAGCGCAGCAGGGAGCTGGCCCAGGGGTGGAGCGAGGCCATGCAGAGCACCAAGGCGGGGTCCGTGCGGGACTTCGTGGCGGTGGGGGATGTGGAGATCAAGGTCATCGGGGCGGAGTGCAGTATCCCCGACTGCCAGGTGCCGGTACGGCTGCTCATTGAGCAGTTGATCTCTCAGACGGGGATCCCGCCCTTTTTGTTGGGGCTGACCTGGTCCTCCACCGAGCGGATGAGCAGCCAGCAGGCGGACATTATGACCAGTGAGTTGACCGCCTTGCGGCGGACGCTGACGCCGGTGGTGGAGAAGGTGTGTAGCCTGTGGCTGCGGATGCACGGCTATGACTGCCCATTCCAGCTGGAGTGGGAGGAGATCAACCTCCAGGACCAGGTGGAGGAGGCCAAGGCGGAGTTGTACCGCCAGCAGGCCAGGAAGTTGGAGGCGGGAGAGGAGGCCGGGCCCCAGGAGGGGGCTGCGGCGTCCGGAGGACCGGAGGAAACAGAGGAAAAGGAGGAGTGCCTATGAAAACAGTGACCAAGCAGGCCCAGGGACAGCAGGTCCAGGGGATGGAAGCGGCGGGGCTGCCAGAGCAGGAGCTGGCGGCCATCAACCGGCTGAGCCGGGGGAATCTCAGTGGGGAGGAGGTGTACACCTTTGGGGTGCGGCTGTGCGACAACCAGACGGACCGGGACGAGGAGTATTTCGACCGGCGGGGGTTGGAGAAGCTGGCGGAGCTCTTTGTGGGGAAGACCGGCATCTTTGACCACAGCTGGAGCGCCAAGGATCAGACGGCCCGGCTGTACCGCACGGAAATCGTGGAGGAGCCGGGGATGATGAGCGAGGCCGGGGAGCCGGGGTGCTATTTGAAGGGCTATGCGTATATGCTGCGCACCCCGGAGAACGCGGGGCTCATTGCGGAGATCGAAGGGGGGATCAAGAAGGAGGTCAGCGTGAGCTGCGCGGTGCGCCGGAGTGTGTGTTCCATCTGCGGCAATGACATCCACGACCGGGGGCTTTGCAGCCATGAGAAGGGCCGGGAGTATGAGGGCCGGCGGTGTATCGTGCGGTTGGAGGAACCGGTGGATGCCTTTGAGTGGTCCTTTGTGGCGGTGCCTGCCCAGCGGCTGGCCGGTGTGGTGAAAGGGTATCGGCCGGGGGACTTGTGGCAGGCCCTGAAGGGGGTGGACCCGGAGGGGGACTGGCAGGAGGCGTTGAAGTGCCTGGAGCAGCAGGCGGCGGCAGGGCGGCACTATCTGGAGCGGCTGCGCCGGGAGACCTTGCGCTTGGGGCTGATGGTCCAGGAGGGACTGGACGGGGGGACCCTGGGGTCCATTTTGGAAAAATTGGAGGTGAAGGAGTTGGAGGCCTTGCAGGAGAGTTATCAGAAGCGGATGGAGCAGCGGCTGGCCATGCCGGTGCAGCTGCCCTATGGCGGCGGGGACGGAGAGGGCGCGCCTTTGGATGAGGCGGCGTTCCAGATTTGACAACCAGGGAAAAGGAGGAAACAGCGATGGTATCGTTTGAAGGAATCGAGATGGCAGTGGTGACCTTTCAGGAGAAAGATGTGACGGCGGGGGTGCCGGTGGCCATGGACAGCGACGGCACCGTGAAGAATGCCGGCAGCGGCGCTGCCCTGGTGGGGCTGGCGCTGAACGTCCGGGGGGGCTGCGCGGCGGTGCAGGTGAAGGGCTACGCCCAGCTGCCCTATACCGGCACGGCCCCGGCCCTGGGCTGGAGCAGGCTGACGGCGGACGGCAGCGGCGGCGTGACAGCGGCGTCCAGCGGTGGTCGGGAGTATCTGGTGGTCCAGGTGGACAGCGACAACAAGACGGTGGGCCTGTTCCTTTGAGGACAGAGAGAAAGGATGGTAAGGGTAGATGGCATATCAGTTTGAGACGGTGAAGCTGGAGAAGGGGATGTACAACGAGGCGGGGCGCTCCTTCACCAAGGTGCTGGAGAAGTGCGACCCCTCGGAGCAGTACCAGGGGACCCCCCTGGAAAAGCTGGACGCCTTCCAGCGGCAGTTGAAGCGCTTTGACATCAAGGTCAATGGGCCGGCGTCGGATGTGGTGGCGAAGTTCTTTGCCACCTGGGAGTCCGCGGTGCTCTTTCCGGAATATGTGGCCAGGGCGGTGCGCCAGGGGATGGAGGAGAGTGACATCCTGCCCCTGATGACGGCGGCGGACACCACCATCACCGGGATGGACTACCGCTCCATTGCCTCCCAGCCCTCGGATGAGGGGAAGAGTCTGAAGATGGTGGCGGAGGGGGCGGAGATCCCTCAGACCAAGATCAGCTCTCAGGAGAACTTGGTGAAGCTCCATAAGCGGGGGCGGATGCTGGTGGCCTCCTATGAGGCCATCCAGTTCCAGAGGCTGGACCTGTTTTCTGTGACCCTGCGGCAGATCGGGGCCTACATCAACCGGATGCATGTGGCGGACGCCATTGATGTCATCACCAAGGGGGACGGCAACAGCAATGCCGCCCAGCGCTTCACCATTGGGGATGGGGTGATCTCCGGTACCGCCGGGCAGCTGAACTATGGGGCGTTGGTGGACTTTTGGAGCCAGTTTGACCCCTACACCATGAATACCCTCCTGGTGGGGGACGCCATGGCCCAGGTGCTGAAGCTGCCGGAGCTGAGAGACGCGGCGGCGGGGCTCACCTTCCAGGGGACTGGGAAGATGGTGACGCCTATGGGGGCCACCCTGCTGCGCAGCAGTGCGGTGCCTGCCAACACCATCATTGGCTTGGATAAGAACTATGCCCTGGAGCTGGTGCGCACTGGGGATGTGCTGGTGGAGTATGACAAGCTCATCGACCGGCAGCTGGAGCGGGCGGCCATTACGTCTATCTCTGGCTTCTCGAAGATTTTCCAGGAGGCATCTAAGGTGTTGGAGCTGGGTTCGGCCAAGGCTGGACAGTAAAGATAGAACGGAGGGGTGCGGATGGAGACCCAGGAGATCGTGACGGTGGCCCAGTGTTTTGCGGGGCGGGAGTTCAACGAACAGGAGCTGGCGGTGCTGGCAGATCTGTGCGCTGAGGCGGCGAAGCAGTGGCGGGAACAGCTCCGGGAGGGGGTGGAACCGGAGGACTGCCGGGGGGTGTTCCTCACCGCCAGCGCCTGGACGGCATTGGCGGCTATGTCGGAGGCCTTGGAGGCCAGCCAGCCGGTGCCACTGGCCTTTACCGCGGGAGAGCTCAGCGTGCGGGCGGGGGCGGAGGGCTCCGCCTGTGCCCGGAGTTTGGCCAGACAGGCCCGGCTGTTGCTGGAGCCCTATTTGCAGGACAGCGCCTTTGCCTTTTTGGAGGTGAGGGGATGAGTTTTGGCGGCGCGTTTTCCGCCATTGCCCGGCGGTATGGCCGCAGGGTGGGCTTGGAGCGGGACGGCGTACCCTTGGGGGAGGGCTTGGCGTTGGTGCAGCCCTTGGTGGGGAGAGAACGGCAGTTTTTGCCCACGGACCTGGGGGTGCACCGGCGGGAGTTCTTCCTGTGCTTGGGGGAGAGGGGCTTGCCCTTCTCCCCGGAGGCGGGGGACACGGTGCTCACCCAAGGGGCGGTGCGGTATGACGTGGTGAATGTCCGGGAGGTCCTGGTGGGGGCGGACCGGGTGTATTGGCGGGCGGTGTTGGCCCGGAGAGAGGAGGATGTGACGTGAGTACGCTGGCGGCCTTGCAGGAGGCCATGGTGGACTTTTTGGAGGGGCAGGGGATCCGCGCCCTGAGCGCCTGGCCCAAGGAGGGGCGGGGGCGCTGGAAGGAGCCTCTGGCCGTGGTGGCGGTGAAGCAGGTGGAGGGAAGCGCCGCCGGGTTCGGGGGGTATTTGGGTGACATTTATGACCCGGAGGACCGGGGGTGGCGGGAGGCTTATGGACAGCGGGTGGGGGTGGGATTCTCCCTGGCGCTGTATAGCCCGGAGAGGACCGGGGAGGAGGGCTGCCGCCTGCTGTTGGACCGGGTGGTGGAGGCCATCCAGAGGGAGAGGCCCGCCGGGTTGACGGTGGAGAAGTGGTCCATGGGGGAGACCGGGTTCCGGACGGAGAGCGGGATGTTTTGCGGGCAGTTGCAGCTCCAGTGCAGTGGGGTGCTGCTGGCCAAGGCAGAGGAGACAGGAGCCTTCTTGGGCTTTGAAGTGAAAGGTGGGATTTTGATTGACAGCAATCACGAGACATGAGCGGCCGGGGGTCTATTCGGTGTATAGCGCCTCTGGTGTGGTACGCAGTACTGGGAGCCGGGGGACGGCGGCGCTGGTGGCCCAGAGCGACGGGGGCACCGCGGGGGAGCTGTACCGTTTGAACAGCTATAGCGACGCGGTGGCGGCCTTTGGGGCGGAGGACGGCTTGACGGCCCTGGTTCGCTTGTTGGTGGAAAACGGTGCGGCCCAGGTGCTGGCGGTGCCGGTGGCCAAGGAGGCGGACGGGGCGGAGTATGCCCAGGCCTTCCAGCTGCTGGAGAAGCAGGAGGAAGTGAAGGTGCTCTGCTGTGATAGCCCGGACGCGGCGGTGCATACGGCGTTGCGGGAGAGCGTGGAGCGTGCCAGTGAGCGGCGGCGGGAGCGCATCGGCGTGGTGGGCTGCGGGGCGGCGGCCACGGTAGGGGAATTGACGGCGGCGGCTGGGGAGATGAACAGCGAGCGTATGGTGCTGGTGTCTCCCGCCGGGGACGGGACAACGACACCGGAGCCTTGGGTGGCGGCGGCGGTGGCCGGGGCCATCTGCGGCCAGAGCGACCCGGCGGTGCCCCTGGGCGGGGCGGCGTTGCAGGGCGTGAATGGCTTGGCGGCCCAGTATACGGAGGAGGAGCTGGATACCCTCATCCGTGGGGGCGTGACCCCGGTGGAGCTGGCGGCGGGACGCTGCACGGTGGTACGGGGGGTGACCACCCGGACCAAGACCAACGGGGCAGCGGACAGCAGTTGGCGGGAGCTGGGGACCATTTTGGTCATCGACAACGTGATCCCGGAGATCCGGCGGGCCTTGCAGAGCCGGTTTTCCAGGAGTAAGAACACCCGGCAGGTGCGGGGGGCCATCCGCTCTCAGGTGGTGATCCTTTTGGAGCAGAAGCTGGGGGCGGAGATCATTACCGGGTATGACAACGTGACGGTGGAGGCCTTGGAGGAGGACCCGTCGGTGTGTCTGGTGCGCTTTGCCTTCACGGTGGCCCATGGGCTGAATCAGATCTGGCTGAGTGCCCAGATCACGATTTGATAGAGAGGGGGAAGGAGTATGATCGCGCGGGGAATCCCTAGCAGCAGCGATATTTACTTAGAAGTGAACGGCCGGAAGGTGGCGGTGGTGCAGAGCTATAGCGCCCAGAGTACGCGGGCCAGCACGGTGGTGGAGGCCTTTGGGGAGACAGAGCCGGTGGCGACCATTACGGGGCCTAAGGAGCACCTGTTGGAGCTGAGCCGGATCTATGCCACCGATGAGGCTTTGGCGGATGGGTTGAATTTCTATGAGTTGGAGGATTTCAGCCTGGTGATCTGTAAGCCGGACCGGCGGGTCATCTATAGCAACTGTCAGTGGAGCAAGCTCTCCGAAAGTGGGACATTGGGGGCTTCGGTGCTGGAGAAGGTGACGGTGGTGGCCGGGAAGCGGCTGGAGACAGGGCCATGAGGGGCTTTGACTGGCTGAAGCTGTGTACGGCGCCGGGGCGGTTGGCCTTGGGAAAGGGGTACCATTTGCGGCTGCTCCGGGCCCAGGAGGTGTTGGAGGCCCGGCGGGAGGCGTTGGAGCTGGCCCAGGAAGGGAGGGAGCGGGCGCTGTGCGCCAATGCCTGTTTGGTGGCCCGCTTCCTGAGGAAGGGGCGGCGGCAGGCGTATGTCTCCGGGGCGGCGGTGCTGGAGGCGCTGACGGTGGAGCAGATACAAGATTTGTCAGAACGCTGGGCGGCTTTTTGCCGGGAGGAGGACCCCGGACTGGGGACGGAGAGAGGACGGTTAGAGGCGTTAAAAAAAGCCTGGAGCACGCGCCGGAGGAACGGCTGCGGTGGCGCGTGCTCCGGACGTTCCAGGCGTTGCCTACGGAGGAAAGGGTGAAGGCGATGCACCAGAGGGACTATCTCTGGTGTGCCCTGAACCTGCTGCTGGACGAGGAGGAGGCCGCCGCGCTGCTGTGCCCCAGTTGCCGGGCGGAGGCGGAGCGGCGGCGCTGTCCGGTGTGTGGGAAGGAGACGGGGGAGGTCCTGATGGAGGAGAACCCCGGCTTTGACATGGCGCGGTTTTTGCGGCTGCGAGAGGGGGAGAGCGAATGATAGATTATTTGGAGGAATTGCTCCCGGAAGAGGACGGGGAGGAATTGGCCTTGGAGCTGGGGGGGCAGCTGCCCCGGCGGCGGGTGGAGGTAGAGGGGGAAGGGCAGGAGACGGGCCCTGCCCCTGGGGGGATGGATGCGGGGCCGGTGGTTGTGGAGAAGGAGGGAAGGGAGACGGATAGTCTGTGGGCCCCTTTGGAGAAGAAGGGGCGGCGGGAGATTTGGATTCGGGATATGGCGGGGGGGCAGACAGGGACAGACGGTCCCGAAACGGGCCTGCCACCGGTGGCGCTGGGGGAGGAGATGGCCTCCAGCAGGCCGGAGGTGGCGGCTGCGGCGCTGTTGGAGCGCTTGGAGCGGGCCAGGCAGGTGGCGGGGTACGGGACGGGTACCGGCGGGAGTGGGGTGCGGCTGAGCGTGCCCCAGGAGGAAACGGCTGTGGACAGCGGGCTGGCGTTGGAGGCGCTGGACCGGGCGGTGCAGCGGGATGCCCGGCGGTATGACGGAGGGTTTGCCCTGTTTTGAGGCGATTGCGGTGAGGAAGGAGGACGGAAGCTGTGGAATTGACGCCGATGCAGTATAAGGAGTATGTGTGGCCCCATAACCCTAGGAGCTATCACATCTACTACGAGCGGCAGGTGGCGGTGCATAAGATCCCCTTTGGGAACTATGCCACCCAGGATCTGGGGCTTACCCGGCGGGTGATGACTGGGGAGGGGGAGTTCTTCGGGGAGGGGGCGTATACGGAGTTCAAAAAGCTGGCCTCGGTGTTTTATAGCGGCGGGCCGGGGACCTTGATCCATCCGGTGTGGCAGAGTGCCAAGGCGTATTTTGTCAAGCTGTCCTTGGCCCAGGAGCCCAGGAAGGATTATGTGCGCTACCGCTTTACCTTTTGGGAGGACTATGACCGCTACAGCCAGGGGCTGCGCCGGGAGAGTGTTCCGGCGGCGGAACAGCCCGGTGGCGGGGGAGAAGCGGAGTACTATGTGGTGGTGCGGGGGGATACCTTGTGGGGCATCTCCCGGCGTAGGGGGATCAGCTTGGGGGCGCTGTTGGCGTTGAATCCGGAGATCCGGAACCCCAATGTGATCCATGTGGGACAGAGGATCAGAGTGAGGTGAGTGGATGGCACAGTGGACGTTGCACTGTTATGACGGGGAGCGGTTCCAGCTCCCCACGCCCTTGGCTTGGGCGCTGAAGTACGGTTTGGGGTCCCCCTGTGACAGCTTTTGGGTCAAGACCCTGTGGACGCCGGGGCAGGAGGAGAGACTGGCGGCGGGGGTCAGGATGCAGGTGACGCAGGGGGACGAGACGGTGTTTGCCGGGGTGCTGGACGAGTGCCAGTGCCAGTGGTCCCAGGAGGGCTGCGTGGCGGAGTTCAGCGGGCGGGGGATGCAGGCCCTGCTGCTGGACAACCAGGCGGGGGCTGTGGACTATGGGCAGGCCAGCCTGGGGGAGATTTTACGGGGCTATGTGAGCCCTTACGGCATCAGCTTGGAGAAAGAGGTGTATTTGCCCCCGGTTTGGGGGTTTTCGGTGGGCTCCGGAAGCAGTTGCTGGAAGGTGCTATACGACTTTGCCCGGTACCACGGGGGGGTGACGCCCCGGTTTACCAGGACGGGGAAGCTGGCACTCCACGGCTGGGAGGATGGGGCGCCGGTGGTGCTGGATGAGACGGCGCCGGTGGAAACGCTGCTGTGGCGTTGCCAGCGCTATGGGGTGCTTTCCCAGGTGACGGTGCGGGATGTGACGGGGTGGAATCCCCAGACGGTGGTGAATGAGGACTTCCGGCGCCAGGGGGGACAGTGCAGCCGGGTGATGCTATTGCCCAAGAACACGGGGTATCAGGCCCGGCGGTATAACGCCCAGTTCCAGTTGGACCGGTCGGCGGCGGAGTGGGAGACCGTCGAGGTGACGGTGGCCCTGGGCTTTGCGGCGTGGCCGGGGGATCTGGTGAAGCTACAGCGCGGGGACTGGGGGCGCAACGGGGTCTACCGGGTGCGGGAGAGCCGCGTGACCTGGGACCAGGCGGGGCTGCGGACCACCCTGGTGCTGGGGGACCCCCAGGCGGTTTTGTGAGAAAGGAGCGAGGGCCATGTGGATGGCGAGACAACAGGGACAGGAGTTTTTGCAGGAGCATACCGCGGACTGCGGCCAGGTGACGGTGGACGGCCCGGAACTGGCGGTGGCCCTGGCAGGGGAGCGGCGGCAGGTGGGCCGGTGGCTTCCCGGAGGGTACCATTGGAGCCCCCGGCGGGGGGAACCTGTGCTGGTGGTGAAGAGCGGGGCGGAGGGCAGCCCCTGCCTGGTGGGGACCCTGGATGAGGCGGCGTTGGAGCCGGGGGAGGTGGTCCTCTCTACGGTGCAGGGGACAGGCATCCACTTGAAGCCTGACGGGCGGATTTTGCTCCGGGGGACGGTGGAGATAGAGGGGACGTTGACGGTGAATGGACAGGAGGTGTGAGCTTTGCCGGTGAATTGTCTGCGGGATGGGGACTATGTGCCCGATGGCGTGGGGGGCTTCCGCCAGGCGGCGGGGGCGGAGGAGGTGCTGGAGCGGGTGCTCTTTTTGCTCACCGCCCGGCGGGGGAGTTTTCCTCTGCTGCCGGAGGTGGGGAGCCGCTTGTATCTGCTGCCCAGGGAGAAGGCCTCCGCCCGGCAGGCCCTGGGGGCCAGTTACGCCGCTGAGGCATTGGCGGGGGAGAAGGACTTACAGGTGACCGGGGCGCTGTGGGAGGAGAGCCAGCAGAGGCTGACGGTGTTCCTACAGTGGAAGGGGGAAGCCCTGGAGGCCCAGGTGGGCGTGTAGAGAGAGGAGGAGCCATGAAAACAGTGGAGGAAATTTATCGGGAGATGGTGGAGCTGTTCGCCCAGGAGACCGGGGTGGAGCTGGCCGGGACCGGGGAGCTGGCGGTGCGGCTGTATGCCCTGGCGGCCCAGGTGTATGGGTTGTATGAGGAGGCGGCGTGGACGAAACGGCAGTGTTTTCCCCAGACGGCCACGGGGGAGGATTTGGAAAAGCACGCGGAGCTCCGGGGCTTGTATCGGATCCCGGCGGCCAAGGCCACGGGGAAGCTGCGCTTTTCCCTCCGGGAGCCGTTGGCCCAGGGGGTGGCGATCCCGGAGGGGACGGTGTGCATGACCGTGGGGCTGGCGGCCTTTGCCACCACCCAGGCGGCGGAGCTGGCGGCGGGGGAGCTGTATGTGGACGTGCCCGCCCAGGCGGTGGAGGCGGGGCCCGGCGGGAATGCCGCCGCGGGGACTGTGCGGACCATGGCGGTGGCCCCGGTGGGGATCGCCGCCTGCACCAACCCGGTGGCCTTCTCCGGGGGACGGGAGCAGGAGGACGACGGGGGGCTGCGGGCCCGTGTGTTGGCCTCCTACCGGGGCTTGCCCAACGGGACCAATGCCGCCTACTACGCCCAGGCGGCCATGGAGGTGGAGGGCGTGGCGGCGGTGAGTGTGCTGCCCAAGAACCGGGGGCTGGGGACGGTGGATGTGGTCATCGCCGCCGCCGGTGGGGTGCCGGACAGTGCCCTGGTCCAGGCGGTGCAGAAGCTGCTGGAGGAGAAGCGGGAGGTGGCGGTGAGCGTGGAGGTGAAGGCCCCTGTCACCGTGCCTGTGGACGTGGTGGTGGCGGTGAAGCCGGTGGTGGGGCTGCTGGCGGCCCCGGTGGTGGAGCGGGTGCGCCAGACGGTGAGCGCCTGGTTCGACGGGAGCCGCTTGGGGCAGGACTTGCTGGTGGCCCAGATGCGGCAGCTGATTTTTCAGGTGGAGGGCGTGGCCAACTATAACCTGGGGGCCCCGGCCAACGACGTGACCATGCGCAGGGACGAGCTGCCGGTGCTGCGGAATCTGACGGTGGAGGTGCTGACGTGAGCAGTGGAGGGCAGTTGCGGGATCTGTTGGAGCCCCTGGGGGTCTACCGCTGGGAGGGCTCCTATCAGTGGGGGGAGCTGAAAAGCGCCGGGGCGGTGCTGGATGGGGTGGAGGAGACCCTGGCCCTGCTCCGGCAGGAGATGAACCCGGCCACCGCCCAGGGGGAGGGGTTGCAGCTCCTTAGCAGCCTGCTGAGCCGGGAGTATGAGGACAAGGACAGCCAGGCGCTGCGGGACTGCCTCACGGCCCTGCTGCGGGTGAACGAGAGCTGCTTTACCCTGGCGGCGGTGAACGACGCCTTGCAGGGCTGCGGCATCCCCGCTCAGGTGGAGGAGGGGCCGGATCCGCTGCGCCTGACGGTGTATTTTCCCGAAAGCGACGGGCCGCCCAAGAACTGGGACTTGATCCGGGGGCTGATCGAGGATATCTTGCCCTGTCATTTGGAGATCAGTTACCGCTTCCGTTTCGTCACCTGGGGGCGGATGGAGGCGATGTACCCCACTTGGGCGGCCCTGGAGGCAGCGGGGGTGCGCTGGAGAGATTTGGGGTAGGAGAAGAAAATTTTTTTCTGGGTGATTTCGTCACCCTCCGGCAGGGGCGGGCTGTGGTAAGATAAGAATACACAAGGGGTTCAGGTTACTATAGCTTGTGCCCCACCTCTGCCCGGCCCACTAAAACTTGGTACATTTTTTTCAGACTGGCTCTTGACGGGGATGGGACGGGGTGCTATCATAGGGATGTTGCTTCTGGAGGACATACAAGATGCTGTGTCGAATGGAAGGAACTACCACTACAAATCGTTTCAACACCAGATAAGAAGGGGAGACGCTCCATGACAGTATTACAGCAGATTCGTAAGCGGGACGGCAGGGTGGTCCCCTTCCATGAGAATAAAATCGCGGACGCCATCAACAAGGCATTTCAGGCGACCTATAAGCCGGACCACGATGAGACTGCTGCCAAGCTGGCCCATGAGGTGGGCTCCATCCTGGAGGTGGAGGGGGACCAGTGCCCCGACGTGGAGCATATCCAGGATATCGTGGAGCGGGTGCTCATGGACAACGGGTACATTCAGACGGCCAAGGCCTACATCCTCTACCGCTCTGAGCGCAACCGGGCCAGGGAGATGAACACCCGGCTGATGAAGATCTATGAGGACATCACCTTCTCCTCCGCCAAGGACAGCGACATCAAGCGGGAAAATGCCAACATCGACGGGGATACCGCCATGGGTACCATGCTGAAATATGGCAGCGAGGGCTCCAAGCAGTTTTACCAGATGTTCGTCATGAAGCCGGAGCACGCCAACGCCCACAGCAGCGGGGATATCCATATCCACGACATGGACTTTGCCCCCATGGGCACCACCACTTGTACCCAGATCGACCTGATTAAGCTCTTCCACGGGGGCTTTTCCACCGGTCATGGCACCCTGCGGGAGCCCAATGACATCGCCTCCTATGCGGCCCTGGCCTGCATTGCCATCCAGTCCAACCAGAACGACCAGCACGGCGGCCAGTCCATTGTGAACTTCGACTATGGCATGGCCGTGGGGGTGGGCAAGACCTTTAAGCGGGTGTACCGCCAGAATTTGGCCCGCGCCCTGATGCTGGTGTGCGCACAGGAGGACCTGGAGAGCGAGATCAAGGCCAACATCCAGAGCATAGAGAAGGAGACGGGGTTGTTCCCCAAGCTGGAGGGCTGTGAGGACTACTTCCAGGCGGAGCTGCCCTTCTTGCAAACACGCTGCGGCGGGGACGTGGAACAGCTGCGCAAGTGCCAGGAGTTCGCCCACTATCGGGCGGTGAAGGAGACGGACCGGGCCACCTATCAGGCCATGGAGGCCCTCATTCACAACCTGAACACCATGCACTCACGGGCAGGGGCCCAGACCCCCTTCTCCTCCATCAACTACGGCATGGATACCTCCCCGGAGGGGCGGATGGTGATGAAGAACATCATGCTCTCCACCGAGGCGGGCTTGGGGAACGGGGAGACTCCCATCTTTCCCATCCAGATTTTCCGGGTGAAGGAAGGGGTCAACTATAACCCTGGGGAGCCCAACTATGACCTGTTCCAGCTGGCCATCCGCTGCTCGGCCAAGCGGCTCTTCCCCAACTTCTCCTTTGTGGACGCTCCCTTTAACCTGCAATACTATAAGCCCGGCCATCCGGAGACGGAAATCGCCTATATGGGCTGCCGCACCAGGGTCATCGGCAATGTGGTGGACCCAGAGCGGCAGATCTGCAACGGCCGGGGGAACTTGTCCTTCACCACCATCAACCTGCCCCGGCTGGGCATCAAGGCCAAGGGGGACATCAACCTCTTCTTTGAGAGCCTGGACCACATGCTGGATCTGTGCGTGGAGCAGCTGCTGGAGCGCTTTGAGTTCCAGTGCCGCAAGAAGGTGAAGAATGCCCCCTTCCTCATGGGCCAGGGGGTGTGGATCGACTCCGACCAGCTGGAGTGGGACGATGAGGTCCGGGAGGTGCTGAAGCATGGCACCCTCTCCGTGGGCTTCATCGGCCTGGCGGAGACCTTGAAAGCCCTCATCGGGGAGCACCACGGCGAGAGCGAAAAGGCACGGGTCCTGGGCCGGGAGATCATCAGCCACATGCGGGCCCGGATGGACCAGGAGAGCGAGAAGCGCCACCTGAACTTCTCCCTGCTGGCCACCCCCGCCGAGGGGCTGTCCGGTCGTTTTGTGAAAATCGACCGGGAGAAGTACGGTAGCATCGAGGGCATCACCGACCGGGACTACTATACCAACTCCTTCCATGTGCCGGTGTACTATAACATCTCCGCGTATGACAAGATCGCCATTGAGGCCCCCTACCACGCCCTCACCAACGCGGGCCACATCAGCTACATCGAGATGGACGGGGACCCCACGGAGAACCTGGACGCCTTTGAGAAGATCATCCGCTGCATGAAGGAGAAGGGCATCGGCTATGGCTCGGTGAACCATCCTGTGGACCGGGATCCGGTGTGCGGCTTCTCCGGCATCATCGGGGATCAGTGTCCCGGCTGCGGCCGGAGAGAGGACGACGGGGTGGGCTTTGAGCGCATCCGCCGGATTACCGGCTACCTGGTGGGGACCCTGGACCGCTTCAACAATGCCAAGCGGGCGGAGGAGCACGACCGGGTGAAGCATGGTGTGTGAGGTAATATATAATAAAAGATATTAAGATAAAACGCTGGAAATTGCCGTTGAAACGGGGATTTCCGGCGTTTTTTGAGGATTTGGCGGAGAATATAATAATTTACGCAAAAATTCTGGAATTTTTGCGGGAGATTATATGAAATAAAAAACGAAATCAGGGGAAAAAGAACTGCAATTTACCCAAAAGTGTGGTATAGTAAGTAAAGAACACAGCACGGGCCCCCATTTGGTCATTGTTGCGCTGCAACAATGATACCTTTTTCGAGGCAAAGGGAGGCGTCCGTGCGCCAAATTTTTAAGAAAGGAAGTAAATACCTATAGTACAAACAGGGAAAAAGCTCTTGTCCCTGCTCCTGACGACGGCTATGGTGGTTGGTCTGGTGGTGGTTCCGGCGTTCGCGACGGAGACCACTGACACCCCTGACGTGGTGCAGGGTGGGAATGAGAGCACAGAGGGGAGTGGTTCAGAGATACCGCCACCGCCCACAGAGGAAGAGAAAGAACCGGAGGAAGAAACACAGCAGCCAACTTCCGCAACACCGTTCCAGGTAGGTGAGCAGAGTTATGCCACGCTGGCTGAAGCGGTGAATGCGGCTCAGGATGGGGACACGATTGTTGTTACAGGCAACACGACACTTACCAGCAGTCTTTATCTTACGAAAAGCATTACGCTCAAGGGTACAGGTGGCAATGCTACCATTTCTCGTAGCGTGGAGTCATTTGCAAAGGCCAGTGATTCTACCCGTACCGATTATAATCCTGCAATGATCGAAGTGCATAACGAGGCTGTCTTGACCCTTGAAGATATTACGCTGGATGACTGCAAACATGCAGAGGGTACCCACTTCATTCAGGAAGATACTCAGAATAAGGGGTCTAGCCTTACCTGGGAATATAATAAGCAAAACTATGGCCCTGTCACCAATGGTGAAACTGTTCAGGATGGTATTCTGGCCATTTACAATGGAGACGGCAGCATCGTACTCGGCAGTGGCGCTGTTCTGGCCAACTTTGGCGGTATGTCTGCTGTGCGTTTGTCTGGTGGCACCCTGACTATGAAAGCCGGAAGCCAGATTACTGGCGGCGGAGACACCTCTAAAAACGGGAAAGACTCTGGTACTGGTGCTGCTGGCGCTGTCTGGATGCAGGGCGGCGAGCTGGTGATGGAGGAAGGCTCTGAGATTAAGGACATGAGTGGCCGTGCGGTTTATGTGGACAGCGGTAAGGCTACCATCAACGGCACCATCAGCAACATTGCACATAACGGTAAAATATGGAATGCAGGCGGCGAAGTCGGCATTCATACGTAATGGCGCACAGGTAACGCTTGGAAAAACAGGTTTGATTGACGGTGGATATCAGCAAGGAGCTGCCGGTATTCAAATAAACAACACCGATTCTAAGTTTATAATGGATGATGGCTCCTGCATTAAGGACTTCACTTGCGATGCAATTCGCGTTAGCAGCGGCGACCTGCAAATGAATGGTGAAATTACCGGCATCAAAGTTGGAACTAGCGGTGCCACGGCAATTTCGATGCAGAATGGCGCGACCTGTACCATTGGCAGAACCGGTAACATCCACCACAACCATGTGGGTCGCACAACGATTTATTTCCAGACAAGCAAGCTGGATTTGTACGGAAAAATTCATCACAACTACAGCAATGACAAATCCGGCGGTGTAGAAGTGAACAACAATACTTGGGGCGACTTTGTTATGCACCCCGGCGCGGAAATCACTGACAACTACTCTACTGAACACGGCGGCGGCGTTATGGTGTGCAGAGGCACATTCACCATGGAAGGCGGCCTTATCGCCCGCAATATGGCCGGTGCACAGGGCGGCGGCGTGAATATCCGCAGAGGCGGCGCTTTCATCATGAATGGTGGAGAAATTAAGGATAATGTCTCCGCAAAAGAAGGCGGCGGCGTAGCCTATGACGCTTCTGAAACAAGCTATCCCGATATGTATGTCAACTTGAATGGTGGCAGCATTTCCGACAATAGGATGAATGCTGAATTCACTGTTGATAAGGCCACGCAGACACACACCGTTACCGACTATACCAGTATCGGTGCAGGCAACAATTTTGTAATTTACGGCGGAACCGGTACGGTTAACGAGTATTTCCAGATTGCGCCCACCATGAATGTTGACCGCAATGTCTACATGACGATCAACAAAAAAACTGTCACCGTCACCGACGGCACTAAGCTAGGCAATGCGAATGCCACAAAGAATACTGGCAGTGTTGCTTTGCTGACAACGGAGGCTGCAAAACGTGGCTTCGCCACTCCTGTTGCCACCTTCTGGGCACAGAACGACAACAGCGTTGCTGCGACGGTATCTGGCGTGGAACTGACAGAAAAGCCTGTCTACGTCCTGACTCAGGCCACGGACGATAAAGGTGCGCCTGCGACGGATGCTGAGTTCAACCTGTACCCTGCGACAGTTGAAACTGGAACCGTTTCCTTCAACCTGCCTGACACAGGTGTGAACGGTTGTGCGATGGCGTTGGTTCAGCCGGACAATGCCGATGGTACGCTGACCATTACCACAGACGTGAAGGAGCTCACAGAGGGACAAGATTCTTATGAGATTCTTTATAATCTAAGCTTTGAGCCTACTAGCGCAGTTGAAGGGATGACAAGTGTTACAGTGGAAATCATCTCCCCGCTGACTGGTGAGAATAAAGATACCGTGACGCTGACAAAGAATGAGCAAGGTACTTGGACTGGCACTTGGACCGGTACCCTAGCGGGAACTGACTTCAAGGCTGGCGGGAGCATTGTCACCGGTGCGGTGGCGACCATCTCGGCTGGTGCAGCAGAGACCAAACTTGTTTACGCTGACGGTGTAAGTACCCTAATGAAAGTGCGCGAGGTAGTTTATCACACCGTGACTTTCAACAGCAACGGCGGAAGTGAGGTAACAAGCCAGACTATTGAGGATGGCAAAACAGCTACCCACCCCATTGCCCCACCCGCAGCGGCTACACCTTCACTGGCTGGAATTTGGGCGATACCGCCTATGATTTCACCACCCCCGTAACCTCCGACATCACCCTAGTCGCCCAGTGGAACTACAACGGCGGCGGCGGTGGCGGCGGCACCGGTGGCGGTGGTGGAGGCGGCGGAGGCGGGAGCGTCGACATCCCCGACGACCCCACCCCCTTGGGCGGTGACCTCCAGCTGAACCGGGAGGATCACTTTGCCTACGTCAACGGCTATGCCGACGGCAGCTTCCAGCCGGGGCAGACCATCACCCGCGCAGAGTTCACTGCTATCGTCACCCGCTTCGATGAGGTGACCAGCGGCTTGACAAATCCCTTCTCCGACACCGCCGGCCACTGGGCCGAGGATGTGATCGCCTTCGCGGCGGAGAAGAAGTGGGTGGGCGGCTATCCCGACGGGACCTTCCGGCCCCAGAATGAGATCACCCGCGCCGAGGCCATGACCATGGTCAACAACATTCTGGAGCGCCTGGTGGACCAGGAGGGCCTTCTGGCCGAGGCCAGACAGTGGCCCGACAATGAGAAGGACAGTTGGTACTACTTTACTGTCCTGGAGGCCACCAATTCCCACGATTACACCCGCCGCAGCGAGGGGAATCTGGTAGAGAATTGGACCGCCCTGAAATAAGAGAAAAGGCAAGGGATATCCGGGGAGCCGTGTTCCAAATTTTTTGGGAGACGGCTCCCGTTTTGCCCTCTGTATCGGTGCAGGGAAGGTTTCATTCTACCCTGGAAACCTTGGGCTTTGCAGGATTTCCGTTAAAACCAAGGGCGGGCGGAGGAGGCGCCCTCCGGCCCAGGGTAGGCCTGGAAAAAAGTGAAAAAACTGAACGATACGGGCGAAAAATGGACTTGAAAAGCGACCGGGATTGTACTACAATAGACCAGTAGCGCATACTATAATGAGATTAGCACCAAAACCTCGCTTTTTGTCACGAGAGAAAAATGAAAGACAGGACAAAAAAGCTGCAAAATCACATTGACCTCCCAGTCGATCAAAGGAGTGAAGGAAATGACCGAGTTTAAGTCAGGCGTCGATCTCTCCATGATGGAGGGCGTGCTGCGGCAGTATCAGGATGACTCCACCAGCCTCATCATGATCCTCCAGCAGGCCCAGTCCATCTACGGCTACCTGCCCCAGGAAGTGATCTACCACGTGGCGGAACGCACGGGAAACAGCCCCGCCAAGGTGATGGGCGTAGCTACTTTCTATAGCTACTTCCGCCTGTCTCCCATGGGCACCTATCAGATCATGCTCTGCCAGGGGACCGCCTGCCACGTCAACGGCGCGGACCGTATCCGCCTGGCCATTACCCAGGAGCTGGGCATCAACAACGGCGAGACCACCGAGGACGGCATGTTTACCCTCAACGAAGTGGCCTGCATCGGCTGCTGTTCCCTGGCCCCCGTGATGATGATAAACGGCGAGACCTACGGGAACCTGACCCCAGAAAAGACCATCAAGATCCTCCGGGACCTGCGCAAGCGGGAGTCCGGCGAGGGGATCCGTCTCTTGGTGGGTCAGGGAAGCTGCGGCGTGTCCGCAGGTGCCGCCCGTGTGGCCAAGGTCCTCTCTGGCCACATGACTGCCACAGACAACTTTACCGTGCAGAAAACCGGCTGCATCGGCATGTGTTACTTAGAGCCCATCGTGGACATCTATGAGGGGGACACCCTCCTCCACCGCCTGGTGCGGGTGACGGAGACCGACGCCTTGGGCATCGTGGAAGCGGTGCGCAAGAAGGACTTCAAAAAGCTGGAGCCCATGTTCATCAGCGATGACGACGCCCGCTTCCTGAAAAAGCAAAAGCGGGTGGCCCTGCGCCACTGCGGCATCATCGATCCCACCAGCATTGACGATTATATCAAGAACGACGGCTATAAGGGCCTGGACAAGGCCCTGCAAAAGGAGCCGGAGGAGATCATCGAGGAGATCAAGGTCTCCGGCCTGGCCGGGCGCGGCGGCGCCGGCTTCCCCACCTGGTTCAAGTGGGATGCTGCCCGGAAGGCAGAGGGGGAGGAAAAGCACCTCATCTGCAACGCCGACGAGGGCGACCCCGGTGCCTTCATGGACCGGGCCGTCATCGAGTCCGACCCCCACAACCTCATCGAGGGTATGCTCATCGCCGCCTACGCCATCGGGGCCACGGACATGTTTGTGTACATCCGTGCCGAGTATCCCCTGGCCGTGGAGCACTTGGGCAAGGCCATCGAACAGGCCCGCAGCCGTGGCCTGTTGGGGGAGAACATCTTGGGCAGCGGCTTCTCCTGCGACCTGTCCATTAAAATCGGCGCCGGCGCCTTCGTCTGCGGCGAGGAGACGGCCCTCATTGAGTCCATGGAGGGCAAGCGTGGCATGCCCCGCCTGAAGCCCCCCTTCCCCGCCCAGAAGGGTTATTTGAACGAGCCCTCCAACATCAACAACGTGGAGACCTTTGCCAACGTGCCCTGGATCATCCAGAACGGCGGCGCGGCCTTCTCCGCCATGGGCACCGAGAACTCCAAGGGCACCAAAGTGTTTGCCCTCACCGGTAAGGCCAAGCGGGGCGGCCTGGTGGAGGTGCCCATGGGCAACAGCCTCAAGGATATCATCTTCGACATCGCCGGGGGCATCAAAGAGGACCGGCAGTATAAGGCGGTCCAGATGGGCGGCCCCTCCGGTGGCTGCATCCCTGCCGCCCTGGCGGACACCCCCATCGATTACAAGGCCCTCTCCGCCACCGGTGCCATCATGGGCTCCGGCGGTATGGTGGTCATGGACGACAGCACCTGTATGGTGAACATGGCCCGCTTCTTCCTGGACTTCACCGCCAGGGAATCTTGTGGCAAGTGCGTCCCCTGCCGCATCGGTACCACCCGCATGAAGGAGATCCTGGACCGCATCTGCGAAGGTCAGGGCCAGGAAGGGGACATCGAGCTGCTGGAGGAGCTGTGCCTGGCCATCCGGGACGGCGCTCTGTGCGGCCTGGGCCAGACGGCGCCCAACCCGGTGCTCACCACCATCCGCTACTTCCGGGATGAGTACGAGGCCCACATCCGGGATAAGAAATGTCCCGCCTGTGAGTGCTCCGCCCTCATCACCATTACCATCGACCCGGAGAAGTGTACGGGCTGTACGGTCTGCTCCAAGAAGTGCCCGGTGGAGTGCATCAGCGGCACCCGGAAGGAGCCCCATGTGATCAACCAAGACGCTTGCATCAAGTGCAAACAGTGCATCAGCTCCTGCAAGTTCGACGCAATTTTGGTACAGTGAGAGAGGAGGGCGCAGGACTATGAAAAAACGGATCAAAGTAACCATCAATGGGAAAAGCTGCACCGGCCTTGCCGGCCAGACCCTCCTGGAGATCGCGGAAAAGAACGGCATCGAGATCCCCAACCTCTGCCACAACGACCAGCTCAAGCACTATGGCGGATGCAGCCTGTGCGTGGTGGAGGCCGAGGGCAGCCCCAAGCTGCTGCGGGCCTGCTCCACCGAGGCCCAGGACGGCCAGGTGATCTACACCGAGTCGGAACGGGTGGTGCGCACCAGAAAGACCAGCATCGAGCTGCTCATGAGTGACCACGACGGCGACTGCCGCGGCCCCTGCGTGCTGAAATGCCCCGGCAGCGTCAACGCCCAGGGTTATGTGCAGGCCATTGCACGGGGAGACGACAAGGAGGCGGTGCGCATCATCAAGGAGCGCCTGCCCATGCCCGCCTGTATCGGTCGGGTCTGCCCCCATCCCTGTGAGGACGGCTGCCGCCGTCAGATGGTGGAGGAGTCCATCTCCATCGCCTATTTGAAATACTTCGCCGCCGACCGGGTCATTGCCGCCGGTGGCTATCTCCCGGCCAAGGCCGCCGCCAGCGGCAAGCGGGTGGGCATCATCGGTGGTGGCCCTGGCGGCCTCACCGCAGCCTATTTCCTCTCCCTCCAGGGCCACCGGGTCACGGTGGTGGACGCCATGCCCCAGATGGGCGGTATGCTCCGCTACGGCATCCCGGAATACCGCCTGCCCAAGAAGGTCTTGGACGCGGAGGTGGATGAGATCGCCTCCCTGGGCGTGGAGATGAAGAACAACTTCCGCATCGGCCAAGACGCCAGCTTTGAGGAGTTCAAGAGCAAGTACGACGCGGTGATCCTGGCCATCGGCGCCTGGAAGAGTATGCCCATCGGCTGTCCCGGCGAGGAGATCGATGGCGTGCTGGGCGGCATCGACTTCCTGCGCCAGGTAGCCCTGGGGGAGAAGCCGGACATTGGCGACAAGGTGGCCATCGTGGGCGGCGGCAACACCGCCATGGACGCCTGCCGTACCGCCGTGCGTCTGGGGGCCAAAGAGGTGTACGTGGTCTATCGCCGTACCGAGAAGGAGATGCCCGCCGAGCAGCTGGAAATCGACGAGGCCAGGGAAGAGGGCGTGACCTTCAAGTTCCTCACCAACCCCGCTGAAATCATTGGGGAGAACGGCAAGGTCAAGGAGATGAAGCTGGAGATCATGGAGCTGGGCGAGCCCGACGAGAGCGGCCGCCGCCGTCCCATGCCCACCGGCAAGTATGAGACCCTGCCCGTCACCTGCGTCATCGCCGCCATCGGCCAGAAGGCCAACGTCACCGGTTTCGACGCCGTGGAGCTGAACCGCAAGGGCATCATCGCCGCCGACGAGACCAGCTATCGTACCTCCGTGGACGGGGTGTTCGCCGTGGGTGACGCCACCAACCAGGGGGCCGGGATCGCCATTGAGGCCATCGGGGAGGCCCGCCGCTGCGCCAAGGTGGTGGACCTGTTCCTGAAGGGGCTCCAGGTGCCCTACCACAAGACCTACCTGTCTGTGAAGAACGTGTCTCCGGAGGCGTTTGAGGAGTATAGCAAGCTGCCCCGGACCAAGATGCCCACCCGTCCTGCCCAGGAGCGCAAGCACGACTTCCAGGCGGTGAACCTGGACTTCAGCGAGGCCCAGGCCCGGTCCGAGGCCGCCCGCTGCCTGGACTGCGGCTGCCACGACTTCACTGAGTGTAAGCTCATCCGTTGCGCCAACCTGTATCCTCTGGAGCCGGAGCGGATCGCACGGATCAAGGGCAACGGCAAGACGCACCTGAGCTTTAAGGAGAAGTGCCTGGTGGTCATCGAGCGGGACCAGGGCAAGTGTATCCTCTGCGGCCAGTGTACCCGTACCTGTGACGAGGTGGTGGGCAAGGGCATCATCGACCTGGTGGGCCGCGGCTTCGACACCACCATCCGGCCGGAGTTCCTGCAAAGCGACGTGATCCGGGAGTGCGTGGACTGTCTGGAATGCGCCAACGCCTGCCCCACCGGCGCCCTGCGGATTCGGGAGAACGAGCAGGTGGACGCGTGAGCGTTGCTGTGTGAGTTTTGTGCAATATGGTTGGAGGACCCCTGGCGGTGCTGGGGGTCCTCTTTTGTGGGTAAATATGCAGGATTTTTGAATGTTCTGGGAAGATTATGCAATCCAGATATTTCCTCTTCTGGGAGGAGTGATTTTAGGGCGTGCCGTCAGGTGCGTCCTAAAATTTTGCCCGGAATTATGATTGCAACGAGAAGAAGGTGCTGACCCTGGTTCTCACCCTTGCCATGCTCTTATCTGTCATGGTCGTGGGGGCGGGGGCAGCGACGTTCGGGGATCAGGAATCGATCACGAACGATGAGGCCGTTGATATGTGCGTGGCACTGAATATCATCGGCGGTTATGAGGACGGAACGTTCCGTCCCGCTGGCAACGTCACCCGCGCTGAGATGTGCAAGATGATCTGTGTCGCTTTGAACGGCGGCAAGGAGCCCACCATGGGCAGCGGTCTGATTGGCACATTCAACGACGTAGCAACCAGCGACTGGTCCGCACCGTACATTGAGTATTGCGTCAGCCAGGGCATCGTTGGCGGCGTTGGCGGTGGCCGCTTCAACCCCACTGGCAACATCACCGGCACCCAGGCTGCTAAGATGCTCCTGTGCATCCTGGGCTATGACGCAGCCATCCAGGGCTACATTGGCAACGATTTCTGGGAAACCAAGATCAATGTCGACGCTGCCCAGAAAGGTCTGTATGATGAGCTCGCTAACATCGACGCCAGCGCTGCTCTGACCCGCGACCAGGCTGCCCAGATGATTTGGAACGCCCTCCAGGCCAACGAAGTTGAGTATGTTACTACCCTGGTTCCCGGCCCCAACGGTACCCTGACCTCTCAAGTGGACGTTAAGGACAGATGGGACAGTGGACTGAACAAGAAGATCACTCTGCTGAACGACAAGTACAACGCAACTGTCACCGATCCTGGTGTTCTGGAGAATGTTAGCTACAACGCAGTGAAGGACAACTACACCAATACCATCAGTGGTGTTACCGGCACTGTTGTAACTTCCCAGGACTACTCTGACCTGATTGGCCTTACTGTTGTTGGCGTGAAGAACAACAACAGCGGCAAGAACGATTACGGCATCTGCGTTGACGATGGGTCCATCATTGCCACCGCCTATGCCACCGACATCACCGCCCTCGATCTTGGCAAAGACACCATCAAGATGGATGGCACCACCTATGACCTGGATGATGGAGATAATTTCGTGTGGCGGCTCTACAATGTGACTGGCACTACTCCCGTGAAAGTCCTGTCTGACATCAACACTGGTTCCCAGGTTGCTTACCTGGTGGACAACGATGGTGACGGAGAAGTTGACGCCGTGGTCCTGAAGCCCTTCACCGTTGGTAAGATCAGCTATGTTGGCAACAGCAGCTTCTCCTTCACCAGCGGCGGTACTACTGATTCTGTTGATAAGGACAAAGTGGTCCTGTACGACGGCGCTGCCAAGGACGACGTAGCCGTAAAAACTGCTGCGGCTCAGACCACCGGCAACAAGGATGTCTATGAGAAGGTCGAGTATGTGAGTGCGACCATCTCCGGCGAGAGAAAGAACAATGGCGAGTGGCTGATTGACGGCACCTGGTACACCAACGTCAGCGGCACCACCGTCAACCTCAACGACAAGGTTGAGTATGTTGCTTTTGGCGATGTCATTTATGTTGCAAAGGTTGTTGAAAACGCTACAGGCGTTGAAAACCTCGCCATGATTTATCGTGCTGGCACTAAGGACGCAACAGGCACATCTGGAGATTCCGTAGAAATCAAGCTGATTACATCGGACGGCACCAAGTCTACTGGCATTCTGGCAAAAATCAATGAGAAGGATGTCACAACAGTGGACGGCGCTGTTACAAGTAGTACGAACTATGTCGGTCAGACTGTAGCCAGCGTGACCGCAGAAGACCTGATTGGCGAGATTGTTTACTTCGAGATTAATAGTGATAACGAGTACGAAGTCAAAACCCTGCCCGAAGCCGCTTATAGCGAAAAGGAGATTCTGGGTTATGATGGTACCGAAGGTAAAGCTACATCCTTCGTTGGAACTTCCGATAAATTTGGTACCAATGAAGTTGCGGATGATGCAGTGATTTTCTACCTGAAGGGTACAGCTCACGACAGCGATGCTACTACAAACGATGCTAAAATCTACACTGGTAAGCAGTTGAAGAACACTGGCAATGGTACTATTTCTTACACTTCCACGTTTGCAAACAGCCTGTATGAAAAGGTGAACGGCTTTACCTACACCATGGTTGGCGCACTTGGCCATAGTACCGACTGGATGGGTATCACCACTGGTGCTAACTACGGTTATCTGACTGCTGATGCCTTCCACACCAAGGACGGTTCTGACACTTATACCAACTACACCATTTGGACCAAGGATGGCTCCATCACTGTCAAGGAGAAGAAAAACCAGATTCTGGCTGACTTCCCCGCTGGCACCGTTGTCAGCTATGACACGAAGGACGACGGCGTGGTTGAGAATGTTACCAATATGAACCTCGTTCCCAGCTATGTCACTGGTTATGACGGCGATAAGAAGGTAACGATTGCAGGTGCAACTACATCTTCTAAGATCGGCGACGATACTGTTATCCTATATGTCAACACCGAAAAGACCGAGGGCGTGTCCGGTGGTACCATTGCTATCGCTGACGAACCCGCAAATGGTAAGTTCATCAACAACGTTTGCTACATCGAGGGCGGCAATGAGTTTGCTCTGATTGTGGTCGACGTGAACAACGATTATGAGTACGATGGGAACGTAACACTGCCCAACAGCGCAACTGTTGACGAGATCAATCAGGCCCTGACGAGTGCTGATGTCACTCTGGACAGTAGTACGGATGTGACCGGTGTCACGGTTCCTGACGGTAAAACAATGACTGTGCCTAATGGCGCTAAGACTGTTAACACCACTGTGAATGGCAACGTGGTCGTGACTGGTGATCCCGGTTCTGGCAGTAGTTTTAATGTAGGAAGCACTGGTACAGTGACCCTCTCCGGCACAACAACTACTATCCCTACCATTACTGGTAACGGTAATGTTGTCGTCGATGCTACTGTTGCAGGCACCTTTGATGCTGCTACCGGCGGTTTCGGTGGTATTGATGTAAACGCATCTACTGCTGCCACTAGCACCAATCCCGGTACCGTATCTCGCGGCCTGGAGTTGTCTGGTAGCGGCAAGATCACCAGCTTCAGCGGCAGCAAGACATTTAATGAGCTTGCAAACCTGACCGGAAGTACTACCGTGACTCCTTGTAAGCTTTCCTTGGATGGAGTTAAAGCTGCATTGGGGGACAATGGCGGCACACTAACTAGCGTGATGACTCTGAAGGATGGCAAGCCTCCTGTTGCTGGTATCTTCTCTGGTGATACCACCTCCACAACAATCACCACCGCAAACTTGGACTATCCTGATGGAGATAAGACAGGTATGTACATGTTTGCGACCATGGGTGATAATGTGAAAAGTGTGACCTATACTATCAAAGCTCTTGGCGGAGCTAATGATGGTCAAGTGACAACCTGGACTTTCAACATCGCTAATTCCTAAGCAATTAAGTCTAAACCCATACTAAACCGCACCGGCGGGCCGCAGAACCCTCTGCGGCCCGCCGCTTTTGCATGGGAAGGTGGTGCAGGTGAGACAAAGTTTTTATGAGTATTGCATAACCCAAGGGAAAGAATCCTTGCTCCAAGAGTTCGACACCGAGAAAAACCCCAACGTAACCCCTTCTACCCTCTCCCACGGCAGCCACCAACTCCTCTGGTGGCGCTGTGTCCGAGGCCACAGCTGGCAAGCTGCGGTATACACCCGCACCGGTGGCAGCGGCTGTCCCTA
>CAJTQP010000018.1 GCA_910578575.1 uncultured Oscillospiraceae bacterium | reverse complement strand
TTGCGCCCCCAGCCTCCATTAAAGTTCTTTTTGCTTACTTTTTCTTTCAAGAAAAAGTAAGCACCTTTAGCTCAGCTGGTAGAGCACCTGACTCTTAATCAGGGTGTCCAGGGTTCGAGTCCCTGAAGGTGTACCACACCATTGCAAATGCAGTGGTGTCATCTGGCCCGTTGGTCAAGCGGTTAAGACGGCGGCCTCTCACGCCGCAAACATGGGTTCGATTCCCGTACGGGTCACCAGCGTCCCTTGACGGACAATTTCATAAGTTGGTGTTGATTGCGGTGAGGGTCCACCCGTTCCCATCCCGAACACGGAAGTTAAGCTCACTCGCGCCGAAAATACTTGTTTGGAGACGAACCGGGAAAATAGGTAACGCCAACATAAAAACAGAGTAACCTGCGGGTTGCTCTGTTTTTTTCAGCGCTTGTGTTTTGTATTAAAATTTGTTAGAATGAAATTCACAAGAGTACAAATGAATGGTGTAACGGAGGGCGTTGATTGATGAAGGAGAAAACTGGGATCATCTTAGTCAGCTTGCTTACGATGCTTCTCCTGTTGCTATGCGCCTGCGGGAAAATGCAAAGGGCGGAAATCTGCATTGAGCAAATTGTGGCGAAAGAGGGAAACGGGGAGAATACAGAACAGCTGTTCATGAAGAAAGCGGAGGAGCTGTTCGATCGGATTGCGAGCGATGGGCAGGGGAAGGAAGAACGCCACTTTTTTTCTATCAATTTTACAGGATCAACCCCGGAGATGGAGGTCCGTATTTATAGACTAACAGACGGTCAGTGGCAGCACTTGTATACCCCTTGTGATTTAACACGTAGCAATGTTCAATTGGCGCTGATGTTTGATGAAATCCCCAGGGAAATTGATTTGTATACTTCCTATCCGGAGGAGTTGGAGTGTCATACTCCATCAGACGGGGAAGCCATTGCTGGGCTGGGCTGCTTTACGGCGGTTCTGGAAAAAATCACGACGGATGTTCAAGCGGGGGATGAGAAACCTTTGGTAATGCAGGGCTTTATGGAGGGCGATACTGTGACAACGTTTAGCCTGGATGAGTTTTGTTGCCCAGCAGTGCTGGCGGAGCGAAACTATGAACGGCTTTATGCTGTTACCATTTACGTTCGCTAAAATTTTTAGGGGAGGCAGTTTTATGGGGAAACGAAACGTTGCAGCCGTCCTAATTGCGGTGATGCTTATGTTGTTATGCGCCTGCGGCAAGGGGACCATGTACATCCAGGGAACAGGCGCTACAAAAGAAGAATTGGGCGATCAAGCGTCTTGGCAGGAAAGCCTTGGAGAAGGTTGTGAACAATACAGCTACCAAGTTTCAACAGACGACAGCGTGGATGATATGGTGCTTCGCGTCTATGCACTTCAGGACGGACAATGGGACAAGCGGGCCGAGCTGGGCAGGGTGGAGGATTTGAAACCCGGCAGCCACCGTTTTTCCATGGCTTTCGACAGGCTTCCCGCCGGGATTTATGTATCCACGAATGGATTTGGGAATACCTACAAGCCGGAGCTTTCGGAGGATATCTCGGACATGGAGGGTTGTAGTCTCATTGCCAGGAGCCGGATGGATATCGTTCCTGGGAAGGAAATCCCCCTGGTAGTAGAGTGCTACGGCATGGGCGCGTCGGAAAATGACTGTGATTTGTCGGACTTCTTCGCGCCGGAAAATCTAGCTGTGCGGGACTATCCCTATGTATATGCCGTCACGATTTATTTTGAATAGTAGAAATGAGAAGCTGTGGCACCTGCCCGTAATCAGGTGGCCGCAGCTTCTTTTCCTATCGTCCCAACAGTTCCCTTTGCGTTTTGCACAAAATCCTGCTAGAATCCAATTAGCGGGCCAATTCCAGGCTCTCCAGCCAGAGGGCCGCCAACTGAGCCATGCCCTGGCCGTTGGGGTGGAGGCCGTCCATAGAGGCGTATTCCTTGCCCAGAGCTGCCATATCTGCCACCTGGTAGCCATGGGCCGCCGCGGCCGCCCGGATGGCCTGGTTGTATTCTTCCAACCGGGCCCGGAAATAGGCAAATTGACGAAAAGGGGAGTCCCCAAGATAGCCTGCCAGCAGGGTGCCGCAGGTGACCTGAGCTTCGGGATAGCTTTCCTGAATGCGCCGCAGCATACTGTGATAATCCGCCCCAAAGACCTCAGGAGGGACATGGCGCTCCACGTCATTCAGACCTGTGTAAATGAGGACCAGATCTGGCACTAAGCCGTCCCGGCATAAGCGCCGGATGCGGCTGGGACTGCACGCCGGCATGGCACCGCCCTGGATGCTGACAGTGCTCCCGGACCAGGAGTCGTTGCACAACAGTTGGCCCCCCAGGGCCTGGATCACCTGCATCCACCAACAGTCCGCCGCAGACCCCACTCCGGTGACGGAACCGAAGGTGGGGGCGTAATAAACCCCGCTGGGGGGTGTGTAGTCCTGGAAGGTGCTGATGGAGTCCCCCAGGACAGAAATCAATTTTACCGCCATAACCCATTGCCTCCAAGCATAGAATGTTGAAGTCAGTATAGCAAGTTTTTCAGAAAAAGAAAAGGCGGGAAGGGGGCCGGCGCTAAAATTTCCGAACTTATGACAAATTTGTGAATAAAACTACTGGACAATTGCGCACTTTCGATTTATTATTATACTGTTTTAGTCTGACTGCAGGCTGATACGATCTTTGGGGAAAAAGAGAATTTGGCAAGGAAAAACAGAGGTGATGCTATGAAGCAAAAGTTCTACGGCGGCGTCCACCCCGCCGAACACAAGGAAGCTACTGAGCATAAACCGATCCAGCTGCTCGCCAATGCCCCGGCCCAGGTCGTGATCCCGATGTCCATGCACATCGGCGCGCCCTGTAAGCCCGTGGTGCAAAAAGGCGACGAGGTGATGATCGGCCAAATGATCGGTGAAACAGCGGGCCTCGGCGCGCCCATCCACGCCAGCGTGTCTGGTAAGGTTGTGGCAGTGGAGCCCCGTCCCGGCACCGGCGGTGTGCCTACGCTTTCTGTCGTGATCGAAAACGATTTCAAAAACACCCTTAGCCCGGACTGCAAGCCGCGGGATAACGTTGATAGCCTGAGTGCTCAGGAGATCATCGACATCATCCGCGACGCTGGCTGTACCGGTATGGGCGGCGCGGGCTTCCCCACCCACGTCAAGATCAGCTCCGCAGTTGGCAAAGCAGACACCATTATTATCAATGGTGCAGAATGCGAGCCCTATATCACCGCAGACCATCGCCTGATGCTTGAGCAGGGCGAGAAGATCATCGGCGGCGCTCGCTTCATCATGAAGGCCCTCCAGCTTCCCCATGCCACCATCGGCATCGAGGACAACAAGATGGATGCGGTCAACCACCTGAAAGAATTGGTAGGAGACGCCAAGGATATCACCGTGGAGGCCCTGCACACCCGGTACCCCCAGGGTGCTGAGAAGCAGCTCATCCAGGCGATCACCGGCCGCGAGGTTCCTCCCGGCAAGCTCCCCGCAGATGTGGGCTGCTGCGTGTTCAACGCCGCCACCACGGCGGCCATCTACGACGCGGTGGCTCTGGGCCTGCCTGTTTACCAGCGGGCCATTACCATCACCGGTGGCGCGGTCAAGAACCCCGTGAACCTGATCGCTCCGGTGGGTACCCCCTTCTCCCACTTGATCGAAGAAGCCGGCGGCTTCGACGGTACCCCCGCGCGGGTCATCTCCGGCGGCCCCATGATGGGCTTTGCCCAGTATGACCTCTCCGTGACCATGGGGAAGGCCAGCAACTGCATCCTCTGCCTGAGCAAGGATGAGATGCCCAAGACCAGCCCCAATCCCACCTGCATCCGCTGCGCCCGCTGCGTCAACGTATGTCCCATGCACCTGACGCCGCTGTTCATGAACATGTACGCCAAGGCCCGCCGTTGGAGCGAGACCGAGGAGCTGCGCCTCATGGACTGCATGGAGTGCGGGAGCTGCCAGTACATTTGCCCGGCCAGGATCCCTCTGGTCCAGCAGTTCCGTACCGCGAAATTCGCCATCCGCCAGCAGGCGGCAAAGAAATAAGGAGGGGAGACAGCAATGGAAGAATATAAACTGAGCGTAGCCTCCTCGCCCCACGCTTCGTCCCCTGTTGGGACCCAGAACCTGATGCGGGATGTGCTCATCGCCCTGATCCCCGCCATGGTTATGGCAATCTATGTCTTTGGCCCCCGCGCCTTGGTTATGACCCTGATTTCCGTGGTGGCCTGCGAGATCTTTGAGTGGGGCTATTGCAAGCTGCTCCACAAGCCCAACCCCATCAATGACCTGTCTGCCGCCATCACCGGCGTGCTGCTGGCCTTTGTGTGTCCCGTGACCCTGTCTTACGGGATCCTGATCATCGGCGACTTCTTCGCCATCGTCATCGTCAAGCAGCTCTTCGGTGGCTTGGGGACCAACTTCCTCAACCCCGCCCTGGCTGGCCGTGCGTTCATGATGCTCTGCTACCCGGTGCCTATGACCACCTGGGTGCTGCCGGGCAAGGAGCACTGGGCCTCCGTGGGCTCCGCTGCTGACGCCGTCACCGGCGCCACCCCCCTGTCCGTGGACTTCATGAAGGGCGGCCTGCTGCCCCAGATCGGCAACGCTGACCTGGGCTATGAGCCCGCTACCCTGGCAGATATGTTCATCGGCAACGTGGGCGGCTGTATCGGTGAGGTTTCCGCCATCGCCCTGCTCATCGGCGGCATCTACCTGATCGCCCGCGGAGTCATCCGCATTCGTATCCCCGTGGCTTACATCGCCACTGTGGCCGTTTTGACCCTGATCTTCAGCCGTGGCGAAGGCAATGCCTTCCAGTGGATGCTCTTTGAGATCTTCGGCGGCGGCCTGTTCCTGGGTGCCTTCTTCATGGCTACCGACTATGTGACCAGCCCCAACACCCCCAAGGGCGAAGTGATCTTCGGCATTGGCGCGGGCCTGCTGGTGGTGTTCATCCGCTACTTCGGCGGTTATCCCGAAGGCGTGTGCTACTCTATCCTGGTCATGAACATCTGCGTGTGGCTCATTGACAAGGCCACCATGCCCGCCCGTTTCGGCGTCACCAAAGAGATGCGCCAGGCGGAGAAGGCAGCGGCCAAAGCCGCCAAAAAGGCTGGAAAGGAGGGCGCTGAGGCATGAGTGCTGAAAAGAAAACCGAAAGCTTGGCCAGCCTCGTCATCGTGCTGGCAGTGATCTGCCTGGTCATGGCCACCCTGCTGGGCCTGGTCAACAGCATCACAGAAGAACCCATCAAGGCAAACACGGAAAAGACCGTGCAGGATTCCCTCAAAGTGGTTATGCCTGCGGACTCCTATGAGGAAGTGCCCTACGATGGCAGCGATGCCACCGTCAAGGCTGTGTACAAGGCTGGGGACGCCGGCTACGTGGTGGAAGTCCTCTCCCCCAACGGCTTCGGCGGCGCCATCGACATGATGACCGGTGTGGACGCCGAGGGCAACGTCACCGGCATCGCCGTCATCTCCCACGCCGAGACCTCCGGTCTGGGCTCCAAGGCCACCGACCCTGAGTGGCAGGCCCAGTTCGTGGGTGCCAACGGCAGCGTGAGCGTGGAGAAGGACGGCGGCACCATCGTGGCCATCACCGGCTCCACCATCACCTCCCGCGCGGTGTGTGACGGCGTGAACACTGCGTTCTCTGTCGTGGAATCGCTGGGTTAAGGAGGGAGGAAGACAATGAACGTTAAGAAGCAATTTTTTGAAGGTCTGATTACCCAAAACCCCGTTCTGGTGCAGCTGCTGGGCATGTGTCCCATCCTGGCTATCACCACCTCCATGTTCAACGGCTTGGGCATGGGTCTGTCGGTTATGATCATCCTGACCTGCTCCAACGTGGTTATCTCCGCCCTGCGGAAGATCATTCCCAACAAGGTCCGTATCGCCTGCTACATCGTTGTCATTGCCGGCTTCGTGACCATGGTTGACCTGCTGCTGAAGGCTTTCGTTCCGGCCCTGTCCAAGAGCTTGGGCCTGTTCATCCCCCTGATCGTGGTCAACTGTATCATCCTGGGCCGTGCCGAGGGCTTTGCCTCCAAGAATGGCATCGGCGCTGCCGCCCTGGACGGTATCTTCCAGGGCTTCGGCAACATGGTGGCCCTGACCATCATGTGCATCATCCGTGAGTTCTTTGGCGCTGGCACCTTTGGCGGCGGCATCCTCAACGGCGGCAAGGGCATCCAGATCCTGCCCCCGGACGCTGCAGCGCTGGGTATGATCCTGCCTGTGGGCGGCTTCCTGACCCTGGGTATCTTCATTGCCGCAGTGCAGTATTTCATGAATAAGCCCAAGAAGAATAAGGAGGTGGCGAAGTAATGGAAAGTATCACTAGCCTGCTTTCGATCGCCTTGGGCGCGGTTTTGATCAATAACTTCGTCCTGTCCCAGTTCTTAGGCATCTGCCCCTTCATGGGCGTGTCCAAGAAGGTCGAGACCGCGCTGGGCATGGGCATGGCAGTTATCTTTGTTATGGGCGTGGCCTCTGCGGTCAACTGGCCCATCAATGAGTTCATTCTCAAGCGCTTCGGGCTGGACGGATTCTTGCAGACGGTGACCTTCATCCTGGTCATTGCCTCGCTGGTCCAGTTCGTGGAAATGTTCCTGCAAAAGGCTATGCCCTCCCTCTATGAGGCCCTGGGTGTATACCTGCCTCTGATCACCACCAACTGCGCCGTGCTGGGCGTGGTGCTCCAGAACGCCCAGAAGGGCTACACCTTCCCGGAAGCTCTGACCTATGGTATCACTGGCGGCGTGGGCTTCCTGATCGCTATCGTTCTGTTTGCCAGCGTGCGTGAGCGCATGGAGTTTGCCAAGTGCCCCAAGAGCTTTGAGGGTTTCCCCATCGCCCTGGTGGCGGCCAGCTTGATCTCCTTGGCATTCATGGGCTTCTCTGGCCTGAAGGTTTGGTAAGGGAGGCGAGGAGAGAATATGAGTACTACAATTTTAGCCCCAATCGTACTGACAGTATTAGGTATCATCTTTGGTATCATTCTGGCCATCGCCTCCAAGGTCTTCGCAGTGGAGAAAGACCCCCGCGAAGAGGCCATCGGTGAGATCCTCCCCGGCGCCAACTGCGGCGGCTGCGGCTATCCTGGCTGCGGCGGCTATGCCAACGCTGTGGTGAAGGGGATCGCCCCGGTGAATGCCTGCGCCCCCGGCGGTGCGGAGCTGGCCAAGAACATCGGCGCCATCATGGGCGTCGAGGTGGAGGAAGGCGTCAAGAAGGTAGCCCAGGTCATGTGTACCGGTGGCGGCAAGGATAAGACCCGCTATGACTACGTGGGCCTGGAAAGCTGCCTGGCTGTCAGCCGTGTCTCCTCCGGCCCCCTCCAGTGTGCTTATGGCTGCCTGGGCGGCGGCGACTGCGTGGACGCCTGCGTGTTCGACGCCATTCACATCATCAACGGTGTGGCGGAAGTGGACCTGGATAAGTGCGTGGCCTGCGGCGCTTGCGTCACCGCTTGTCCCAGAAACATCATCCAGATCATCCCCCGCAACTCCAAGAAGTACACCGAGCTGCGCTGCTCCTCCCACGATAAGGGCCCCATCACCCGTAAGGCTTGCGACAACGGCTGTATCGGCTGTAAGCTCTGCGTGAAGGCCTGCCCCAAGGAGGGCGCCATCGAAGTGGACAACTTCCTGGCGAAGATCAACTACGATATCTGCATCGGCTGCGGCATGTGCTCCCGCGCTTGCCCCCGCCAGTTGATCACCGTGGACGGCAAGGTCCTGCCGCCCAAGCCCAAGAAGGATGCCCCCAAGAAGGACGCAGCTGCACCTGCCGCTACTGGTGGGGAGAAGAAGGAAGCCGCCCCTGCGGCTCCCACTGCTGAACCCGCCAAGGAGACTCCCGCACCGGAGACCGCCAAGACAGAGGAGAAGGCCCCTGAGGCCGCCCCTGCTGCTGAGGCTCCCGCTGCTGAGGAGAACAAAGCGGAGTAAGCGCTCTTTGTAACATCCACATCAAGCAAGAAAAAGCCGGGATGGAAGTGATCCATCCCGGTTTTTTTGTGCTTTGTAGGGAAGAATTAGCCGCCGCAGTTGCAACCCTTGGACAGCTCGAAGGAGGCACACTCGGTGCAGGCGCAGTCCTTGGAGGTGGGACCACAGGTGCCTACCTGGATGGCGGAGAGGGAGCAGACGCTCTGGGCACCGTTGTGGTGGGCGCAGCTGGAAACGCTGCATTTGATGCTGTTGTTGGCCTTTAAGTTGCTCTGATTCATGAAAAAGGACCCTCCTTTCAGAGTCTGACGGTAGTATGGTCCGAGGGACGGCGCTTTATACCACAAAAAAAGAATCATCTGCCCACCTCCACGCATAAACTGTACTGGAGGTGAAACCATGGATTTACGCAACAACCAAATCACTCTAGGCGAGCTGCTGGACTATCCCCCTGCCAAGAAGATTCTGGCCCGCCGCTTCCCCCTGGTGATCAACCGGCCCATCGTGGCCAACTCCCGCCCCATGACCCTGGAGCGGGTCATCAAGCTGGGCTCAGCTTACGTACCGAAAAAGGTCATCCAGGAGACCTTGCAGGAGCTCAAGCAGGTGTAGACAAAAACGCGCAAGGGCATAGGGCCGGTTTTCCGGCCCTTACATAGCTGTTTTTCGTTCGGGCTGATACCAGGCAAGGCAGTTTACGGAACCCGTCCTGTGGAGCAGCCAAAGGGACAGCAGGCCGTCCGCTGCCAGACAGGGGAAGAGAAACAGGAGTAGTTCCTGGGGCAGACGCTCCAACAGGAGCAGCAGGGTGGGGTGGAGGCCGTAGTAGATCAGCAGCGTCAAACTGCCCCAGAGTAGGGTGTAAAAAGGACAGATTCGCCCCCGCAGGTTTCCCGGCTGCTGGGAGTAGTCCCAAAAGCGTACCCCAACGCCCTGCTCATAAAATAGAGCCACGGCATATTCCACCACAGTGGCCAGCAGGGCACCGGCGACGAAGAGCAGGACCGGCTGACTGTGGACCCGGTCTGGCAGGGCCAAGATCGCCGCCGCGCTGAGGCCGTACACCGGACACAGGGGAAAGAAGAGAAAGCACTTGCGGGCTCGTTGGGGGTGCCGGCGCAGAATGGCGTAAACCACCTCCAGGAGAAAACCCACGAAGCTATAGACTAGGACAATGGAAAAATAAAAGAGCATGACAACACCTCATAGGATAGCATACCCGCCGGTACGCATTCTATCCGTGGCACGGAACCCCCCCATAAAATCACAGCGGAAGGCAGTGGAGAAAAAAGTGGCGGGAGCCCCAATTTTTCGCAAAAAAACACGGAAAAAACATTGACAAGAGGCATAAACTGTGGTATTCTAATCAAGCTAACGATTCCGGGATAACGACTTATGCGGGTGTAGTTCAATGGTAGAATCCCAGCCTTCCAAGCTGGTCGCGTGGGTTCGATTCCCATCACCCGCTCCATCTGCAAAGCTGGCAGCTGTGGGTGTCGGTTTTGCAGATGGAGCCGGACGGTAGCGCGGAAGAGACGCCGATATGCGCCTGTAGCTCAGTTGGATAGAGCAACTGCCTTCTAAGCAGTGGGTCAGGGGTTCGAGTCCCTTCAGGCGTGCCATGTTTCAAACTGCTTGCAAATTTGGTGGGTATAGCTCAGTTGGTTAGAGCACCGGATTGTGGTTCCGGGTGTCGAGGGTTCGAGTCCCTTTACCCACCCCAGAAATCTCACGGGAGAGAGCCGGAGCGGCGGTTCCGGCTCTCTTTTCGTAGAGAATGCCACGAGACGATGGGGTGTAGCCAAGTGGTAAGGCACGGGACTTTGACTCCCGCATTCGCTGGTTCGAGTCCGGCCACCCCAGCCATTTGACCCAGTAGCTCAGTCGGCAGAGCACCTGCCTTTTAAGCAGGGTGTCCGGGGTTCGAATCCCCGCTGGGTCACCACAGAAGAGCCAAGCGAACTCTGCAACCATTTATTTGTTGGGGCAGTGGTTTGTCTTGGTTCTTCCTATATAAAAAGAGACAGAGGCTATCGTACCAATATGGAACGATAGCCTCTGTTTTAACTTACCATCGTAACCTAGAGGCTTTATTATGGAAGGTTGATGTGATCTTTTTTCTCAGATTCTTTTTCCTTGAATAGGCCTTTGCGGGTGTCTTTGGCACGTTGGAAGGCGGAGCTATAGTTGACAGGTAGGTTGATGGAGAAGGTGACTTTGACCAACCATATAAAGAACAGCAGCACCAGAATGGGGATGACGCAGGAGGTGATGAGCATGACGGCCAGAGCCTCCAGGAAATTGTTGATAACGCCCCCAACTTTTTCCGTGATGCCAGAGGTAACACTGGAGATTCCATTTCCGATTTTGGAGAAGAGGGAGCTGTTTTCCTCTGTTTCCCCTGCGTTGTCTTTTGCTTCCTGGGTGGCATCCTTGGCGGTATCAATGGTGGACTGGATAGAGGCCTGGTAGGTGTCTTCAATTAGATTGGACAGCTTGACGCTGACGGGTATGACCAGGACAATCACCAGGCCGAAGATAAATAGCTTCCGGCCGAGGGTTTTGAGAATGTCTATACCGGAAAATAGGTGGATAATGTAGAGCGCACAGGCAATGGGAATCAAAAGATTGAAGGTGGCGTAGCCTGTGAGGGTTAGGAGGAATTTCTCCAAAAAGATGGCGCACAGGACGATGAGGAAATGGGTGCTCAAGTCAGCTAGTTTGTCGGCAATGGGAGTGGCGGTGTCTCCGGGCATCAAGGTGATCGCTGCGGAGGCCGCCGCTGCGGCTGCGGTCAATTCCAGGACGGTGGTTTTCTTTTCGTCTAAGGTGGCAATGCTGCTGGCGTGGAAGTCTGTTGAAGTGGCAATCCTAGATGCGCCGAAGAAGGAGAGCAGCGCAATGGCTACAGCTACCAGGATGAGGATGGGTCTCTTCTTGTCAATCTCTTTCATAGATTACGTTCCTTTCTCTGTTGTCGGGGGCCTTCTCTGGATTGGACCCCACGGAAATAGCAGGCGCTGACACAACGGCTTCACCTCCTGGTTTGCCTGCTTCATAAATGCCCTTGTTTTTTTCGCGGGAGTGATTATAAATTTTATCATATCATGTCGCCCGCTGTTTGTCACGGGGAAGGGAAGGGGAAAGAAATCCGGAGTTGCCCTATCCGATTGCAAAAAAACCTTGAAAAATAATGGGAAAAGGTATACAATATAAAAATAAAAGGGCAGAGATTGCCAAAGACTATGACGAGAAGGAAATAGAAGCCACAAGTACATAGAGAACTTCAGGAGGGAATAACATGTTCCGGGTGGGAGATAAGATCGTACATCCCATGCACGGTGCCGGCATTGTGGATGAGATCGTAGAACGGAAGGTAAATGGCATCGTCCGGGACTATTACAGCCTGAAACTGCCCAGCGGCGACATGCTGGTGATGATTCCCACAGACACCTGTGAGGCCATCGGCGTGCGCTCCATCCTCACCGGGGATGAGACCGAGCGGGTCTTGGGGGAGATTTCCCACCTGGAGGTCCAGATGGATACCAACTGGAACCACCGCTATCGGGACAATATGCTCCGGCTGAAAAGCGGCAACCTCTTGGAGGTGGCCAAGGTGGTGAAGGGGCTCTCTGGCCGGGACAGCCGCCGGGGGCTCTCCACCGGGGAGCGGAAGATGCTCCACACCGCCAAGCAGATCATGGCTTCGGAGATCGGCCTGGCCCAGCACATCAGCTATCAAGAGGCGGAGTGCCGGGTAAACCAGGCTACCCACGCATAAAATAGTGAGGAGATAGAGAGAAGGAGCCGCCGGGAGCACCGCCAGGCTCCTTTTCCAACCTTTGGACCCGGCCTGACGCCGGAAAGAGGAGATCGTATGGGTTTATTCAACATGCTGTTTGGGAAGCAGAAGCAGCCGCAAGCCTTCTGCTCCGTGATTGTGGTGGCGGCAGGACGGGCCACGCGGATGGAAGGGGTGGATAAGGTCCTCTGTCCCCTGGGAGGGACCCCCTTGCTGCTCCACGCCCTGGCCCCCTTGCAGGCCTCAGAGCTGGTGGACGAGATCGTCATCGTCACACGGGAGGACCTGATGGTCACCGTGGGTGCTCTGTGCAGTCAGCAGGGGTTTTCCAAAGTGCGCCGGTTGGTGAAGGGCGGGGAGGAGCGGATGGATTCTGTCCAGGCAGGCTTACAGGAGACGGACCCCGCCGCCACCCTCATCGCCATCCACGACGGGGCCCGGCCCTTCCTCACCCAGGAGGTGCTGGAGGAGACCATCCAGGCCGCAGCCCAGCGGGGGGCCGCCGCCCCCGCCATCCCGGTGAAGGACACCATCAAGCGGGTCCAGGACGGGGTGGTGGTGGAGACCTTGGAGCGTGAGTCTCTGATGGCGGTACAGACCCCCCAGATTTTTGACGCGGACCTCATCAAAGGGGCCCTCGCCAAGGCCCAGCAGGACCAAGTGGCCCTCACCGACGACTGCGGGGCAGTGGAGCGCTTGGGCTTCCCTGTGTACCTCACCAAGGGCCAGGAGGAGAACATCAAGATCACCACCCCCGCGGACCTGCTCCGGGGGGAACTGATCCTGGCAGAACGGCGGGGACTGTGACGAGAGGAGAGGATGCACCATGCGCATTGGCCATGGGTATGATGTACACCGGCTGGTGTCCAGCCGGAAGCTGATCTTAGGGGGGGTGGAAATTCCCCACTACCTGGGGCTGTTGGGCCACTCCGACGCAGACGTGGTCACCCACGCCCTGATGGATGCCCTCTTAGGGGCGGCGGCCCTGGGGGACATTGGCACCCACTTTCCCGACAATGACCCCGCCTACGCCGGGGCCTCCAGCCTGACCCTGTTGGGGCGGGTGATGGAGCTGCTGCGCCAGGCAGGCTGGCAGGTGGAAAACGCAGATATGACCATCCTGGCCCAGCAGCCCAAGCTGAAAGGGCACATCCCCCAGATGCGGCAAAACTATGCCAGGGTCATGGGGGTGCCGGTGGACTGCATCAGCGTGAAAGCCACCACGGAAGAGGGCCTGGGCTTTACCGGGACAGAGCAGGGCATCGCCGCCCACGCGGTGGTCCTGCTCCAGACCCTGAAAAACCCCGCAGACGGGGAAATTTGACACCGTTCCTCCTCCCGCGCATAAGATGAGCGTGGGAGGAGCTAGTTTTATGTATTATCTCATTATGTGCCGATCCCTGACCTATGGGCAGCGGGTAGCCAACGGCCTGGAGCGTGCGGGCATCCCCGCGCGGATCCTCCGCTCCCCGGCGGAGATTTCTCCCTCCGGGTGCAGCTACTCGGTGAAGGTTGCTGCCCGGAACCTGTCGCGGGCCTTGACGGTCCTGAACCGGTTGCGCCTGCCCTACTTGGGGGTCTATGTAAACTCCCCGGATTACGGCTATCAGGAGGTGACGCTTTGATCTATTTCGACAGCGCCGCCACCACCCTGCAAAAGCCCCCCATGGTGGCGCGGGCTATGGCCCGTGCCACCGCCACCATGGCCAGCCCTGGACGGGGGGACTATGGCCCGGCGGCGCGGGCCTCCCGCATCCTCTTGGCCTGCCGGGAGATGGCGGGCCGGCTCTTCCAGGTGGGGGAGCCGGAGCGGGTGATCGTGACCACCAGTGCCACCCACGGCCTGAACATCGCCATCCGCAGTCTGGTCCAGCCGGACAGTACCGTGCTGCTCTCCGGTTGGGAGCACAACGCCGTCACCCGGCCCCTGGCCGCCATTCCCGGCGTGCGCATCCGGGCGGTACGGGCCCCCCTGTTCGCTCCGGACCGCTTTTTGGAGGAGCTGGAACAGAACCTGACGGGGGACGTGGACGTGGTGGTGTGTACCCATGTATCCAACGTGTTTGGCTACATCCTGCCAGTGGCGGAGGTGGCGCAGCTATGCCGCCAGCGGCAGGTGCCCCTGATCGTGGACGCCGCCCAGAGCGCCGGGATCCTTCCCCTGCGTTTGGAGGACTGGGGGGCGGAGTATGTGGCCATGCCCGGCCACAAGGGCCTCTACGGCCCCCAGGGCACCGGGCTGCTGCTGTGCCAGCATCCCACCGGGGAACCGCTGCTCTATGGGGGGACAGGAAGCGCATCCCGCCTGCAGGAGATGCCCCCCTTCCTGCCGGACCGCCTGGAGGCGGGGACCCACAACATCCCCGGCGTGGCGGGGCTGCTGGAGGGGATGCACTTCGTAGGCAGCAAGAAGCCCGGCGTGATCTTCCGCCACGAATGCGCCCTGCGGGAGCAGGCGGCGGCGGGGCTGAAACGCCTGCGGGGGGTGGAGGTGTTCTCCACAAAGGGGGACTGCCAGAGTGGCGTGCTCTCCTTCCGGGTGCCCCGGATGGACGTGGGGCAGGTGGCGGAGTGCCTGGGCAGCCAGGGCATCGCCGTGCGCTCCGGCCTCCACTGTGCCCCCTTGGCCCACGGTACGGCGGGGACTGCCACCAGCGGTACCGTCCGCTTGAGCTTTTCCGCCTTCAACACCCACCAGGAGGTGGAGCGCTTCCTCCAGATCATGGGGAGGCTGGTGTGAACCAGAGAGACTGCCTGACCAGTGCGCTGGTGAGGCAGTCTCTTTCCCTGTGATGGGGCAGGTGCAGGCAAGGGCGGCTTTCCCGCAAATCCGCTCTTGTAAATGCCGGAGAAATATTATATAATAAACTGAATTGGAATCTGCAAACCTGGGCCAAGGGCTGGACCGGGGGCGCGGGGAAAGGAGTACACGGTGACGACGTTTTTGAACTACTGCGTGGTGGTGGCGGAATACCTGCGCCTGATCACCCTCTCCGACCTGGTCGACATCGTGATCCTGTCCTTTATCCTCTATAAGTGTATCAACCTGCTCCAGTGGACCAACGCCGCCAAGGTGGCCAAGGTGCTGCTGATCATGGTGGCCTGCATGTGGGTCTCCTATCAGCTGAGCCTGGATGCCATCAACTTCCTGCTGAGCAAGGCCATGGAGCTGGGCTTACTGGCCTTGGTGATCCTCTTCCAGCCGGAGATCCGCCGCTTCTTTGAACAGGTGGGCAGCAGCGGCAGGCCATCTCTGATCCGGCGCTTTTTCCGGGACGACACCCCCGGCAACGAGGTGGAGCGGGCCATTGCTGAGACCGTGGAGGCCTATCGGGAGATGGCCGACAATAAGGTGGGCGCCCTCATGGTCTTTGAGCGGGACGTGAAGCTGGACAATGTGATCTCATCGGGGACAGCCTTTCAGTCCACGGTGAACAGTGAACTCTTGAAAAACCTCTTTTATAATAAAGCCCCCCTCCACGACGGCGCGGTGATCGTCCGCCGGGGCAAGATCGTGGCGGCGGGTTGCATGCTCCCCATGTCCGACAGCATGAGCCTGAGCAAGGACCTGGGAATGCGCCACCGGGCGGGCCTGGGGATGAGCGAACGCTCCGACGCGGTGGTGGCGGTGGTCTCTGAGGAGACCGGGGCCATCTCCATTATGCTCCGGGGGACTCTACGGCGGCATCTCTCCCTGGTGACGTTGGACCGGGTGCTGCGCAACGAACTGCTCCCCCGTCAGGAGGAGACCCAGGGCGGAAGAGCCAGCCGGGCCCTGGCATTCTGGCAAGGGAGGGCACAGCACCGTGGAAAATAAAAAAAAGAGCCGCCGGGTCCTCAACGCCATCCTGGCTGTGGGCTTGGCGGTGGCCCTGTGGTTGTATGTGGTCAATGTGGAGAATCCCTCCGGGGCCACCAAGCTGCGGGATTTGGAAGTGGAGCTCCAGGGCACCAGAGAGCTGGCGGAGCAGGGCTTGATGGTCACCAGCATCAGCCAGGACCAAATCGACTTAAAGGTCAACGGCAGGAAAAAGACCCTGATGAAGCTGAGCTCCAAGAACGTCTCCCTCTATCTGGACGTGTCCTCCATTGAGGAGAAGGGGGAGTGGCCCCTGAGCTGCCGGACGGTGTTCCCCTCCAATGTGAGCAGCGACAGCCTGACCGTGGCCAACTGGGACGACCTGCGGCTGTCGGTGACGGTGGAGGAAGTGGAGACCAAGCAAGTCCCTGTCCGTGGCAGCTTTTCCGGCGTGACCGTGACGGGCTTTATGACCGGGAAGATCGAAACCCAGCTGAAAAGCGTGGAGGTCACCGGTCCGGTACAGATATTAGACCAGATCGACCATGCCCAAGCCCAGGTGGGGGGAGAGTCCGTGTCTGACACCATCGAGACGGAAGTGGATCTACGCCTGCTGGGGAGCGACGGCACCCCGGTGGACTCCAAGCTCCTGACCCTCAGTGAGACGTCCACCCACGTGACAGTGCCGGTGGAGGAAGTGGTCTCCATTCCTCTGAGAGTGGACATCCAGGAGAGCGACGAGCTGAAAGAGGCAGACGTGAGCTGGAGCCTGTCCCCGTCCTATGTGAACGTGGTGAAGGAGGAGGGCCAGGAGCTGCCGGAGGTTTTGAACCTGGGGACCATTGACCTGAACGGCGTGTATGACAATACGGAGTTTCACATGCCCATCCAACTGCCGGAGGGAAGTGTGGGCTGGAATCTCCCCGACTATACCACCGTGGACCTGACCGTGGACCGCTACTCCAGCCGGATGGTGCTGGTGCAGGACATCCGTTTGGAGCATGTCCCGGAGGGGCTGGAGGTAGAGCGGGTCACCGGGACCCTCTTTGTCTGGGGCTGGGGGCGGACCCGCCAGCTGACGGACCTGAAGGGGGAGCAGCTTGCCGCTTCGGTGGACTTATCCAGCGCGGAGGCCGCGCCGGGCATCCAGCGCTTCCCCGTGACAGTATGGGTAGAGGGCGCCGACGGGGTGGAGGTCTTGGGAAGCCACTATACCGTGGCCCTGCGCCTGACCCCAAAATAACATGATACAGGAAGCAACCATTGCCATAACCTGAGGGGAGGAGCTTTTTATGGAACAGATCGCAGTGGTAAAAACCGTGCTGAACAACGGCATGGCGGAGATCGCCGTGGAGCGGGAGACCGCCTGCGGCGCAGCCCATAGCTGTTCGGAATGCGCCGGCTGCGAGAAGATGATGACCCGGACCCAAAACGTGGTCACCGCCTACAACGACGCCCAGGCAGGTCCCGGCGACCTGGTAAAAGTGCGCAGTGAGAACGCCGCGTTTTTCAAAACGGCGGCCATCGTCTACCTCCTGCCCCTGGCCCTGCTTTTGGTGTTTTACTGCATCGCCGCTGCCGCCTCCCTGGGAGGGGAGGGGACGCAGCTTCTCATCGGGGCCCTGGGCTTTGTCTTGGGCATCCTATTGGCCGTCCTCTGGGACCGGCACATGAAAAAGGTCAACGGGCTGCGCTTCCATATCGTGGAGATCAAGCGGGCATGTTCGGGTATGTAAAAGCCCTGCCCGCAGTGCTCAGCCCGGAGGACGCCCAGCGCTATGAGGGGGTCTATTGCGGTTTATGCCGCACCCTGGGCAAGCGCTTTGGCTGGAGCGCCCGCCTGATTTTGAACTATGACTTCGTCTTTCTGGCCATCCTCTTGGCCCGGCCGGAGGCGGCGGGGGCGTTCCCCTGTTACGCCTGTCCGGCCAAGCCCTGGACGAAAAAGGCCTGCTGGCAGGGAGACCCGGCGTTGGATGCCGCAGCGGACGCCAGCGTGATTTTGACCTGGTGGAAGCTCCAGGACAGCCTGCGGGATGGCGGTATCTGGGTGCGCCTGGGCAGCCGTCTGGCCTGTCTGGCCCTGGGCCGGCATTACCGGAAAGCGGCGGCCCACCGCCAGGCCTTTGACCGCCTGGTTCAGGGATGCCTAGAGGAGTTACATCAGTTGGAGGCGGAACAGATTCCGTCTCTGGACCGCCCCGCGGATACCTTCGCCCGGATCTTACAGGGGGCGGCCACGGACCTGGAGCCCGCCGCCCGCCGCAGTGGCGTTGGGCAGATCCTCTACCACGTGGGGCGGTGGATCTACTTGGCGGATGCCTACGACGACCTGGAGGAGGACCGGGCCCAGGGGAACTACAACCCCCTCTTGGCCCGCTACGGCCCCCAGGCGCAGGCGCAGCAGCAATCCCTGCGGGAGACTATGCACGCCTCCCTGGGTCTGGCCGATACCGCCTACGCCCTGTTGGATTGGGGCGTGTGGGAGAGCCTGTTGGGGCACATCCTCCACACGGGACTGCCTGTGGTGGAGGAGGCCGTGTTCACAGGCCAGTGGAAAGAGAGAAAGAAAATGGGAAAAAGAAAAACCAAGCCCCTGCCCCCCGGAACCGCCGGGGCGGGGGAAGAATAAGGAGACGATTCCTATGAACGATCCCTATACCGTATTGGGCGTCAGTGCCTCGGCCAGCGACGAAGAGATCAAACGGGCCTATCGGGAACTGGTGAAAAAGTATCACCCGGACAATTACAACAACAATCCCCTGGCCGACCTGGCAGAAGCCAAGATGAAAGAGATCAACGAGGCTTATGACGCCATCGTGAAAATGCGCACCCAGGGGGGCTATCAGGCTTCTGGGAACTATGGAAACCCCGGCGGGACGGGGGGTGCCCATTATAGCAGCGGCAGCCCCGCCTTTGCCCAGGTCCGCCAACTCCTGAACCAGGGCAACATCATGGAGGCGGAGCGCATCCTGCGCACCTCCCGCACCAACTCCGCCGAGTGGTATTACCTGATGGGTGTGGTCTCTTACCGCCGGGGCTGGCTGGATGACGCCCGGCAGAACTTCATGACCGCCTGCAACATGGACCCCGGTAACATTGAGTACCGCCAGGCCATGAACAATATGGGGATGCAGATGAACCGGGGGGCCTATGCCGGCAACGATATGGCCACCCTGTGCACCACCATGTGTTGCCTGAACTGCCTGTGCAACTCTTGCGCCAACTGAGCTTGGGCGGATAAAACGAAAGAGAAAAAATGAGGTGGTTTCCGTGATCCGAAGCATGACCGGCTACGGCCGGGGGGAGGCTGTGCTCCACGGGCGCAGCATCACGGTGGAAGTGCGCGCCGTGAACAACCGTTACCTGGACTGCGCCGTGAAGATCCCACGGCTCTATGTCTTTGCCGAGGAGGGCATCAAGGCCCTGGTGCAAAAGAACGTGGGCCGGGGGAAGCTGGATGTGTTCGTGAGCATCGACAGCTCTGCCGCCGACCAGATCAACGTCAAGGTCAACCGCCCGGTGGCCGACGGCTACTACGCGGCCTTGAAGGAGCTGGCCCATACCTATAGCCTGAAGGATGACCTCTCGGTCTCCCTCCTCTCCCGCTTCCCCGACGTGCTGTTGGTGGAAAAGGAGGAGGCGGACACGGACTTGATCGCCCAGGACATCAACCAAGTGCTCTCCCAGGCCCTGGAGGGCTTCAACGCCATGCGGGAGCGGGAGGGGGAGAAGCTCTGCGCCGACCTGCGCACCAAGGCCGCCAACATCGCCGCCCTGGTGGGTCAGGTGGAGGCACGCTCCCCGGAGACCGTGGCGGAATACCGGCAAAAGCTCCTCCAACGTATGGAGGAAGTCCTGGGCAACACCCAACTGGACGAGAGCCGGATCCTCACCGAGGCCGCTATCTTTGCCGACAAGGTCTCCGTGGATGAGGAGACCGTCCGCCTGCGCAGCCATCTCTCCCAGTTGGAGGAGATGCTCAGCCAGGGCGGGGCCATCGGTCGGAAGCTGGACTTCCTCATCCAGGAGTTCAACCGGGAGGCCAACACCATCGGCTCCAAGTGCAGCGACGTGGCCCTGGCCCGCGTGGTGGTGGAGCTCAAGGGTGAGATCGAGAAGATCCGGGAGCAGGTGCAGAACATCGAGTAGGAGGAAGGGCGATGAAGCTCATCAACATCGGCTTTGGCAACATGGTTTCCGCCGGGCGGCTCATCGCCATCGTCAGCCCGGAGTCCGCCCCCATCAAGCGTATGGTGCAGGAGGCCCGCGACCGGGGCATCCTCATCGACGCCACCTACGGCCGGCGGACACGGGCGGTGCTGATTACAGACAGCGACCACATCATCCTTTCAGCTCTCCAGCCGGAGACCGTGGCCGGGCGGCTGAATGGACGCGAGGAAGAAGCGGGGGAGGAAGAAGAATGAACAAAGGAACATTGCTGGTGCTCTCCGGGTCCTCCGGGGTAGGAAAGGGCACGATCATTGCCCAGGTGTTGGAGAAACGGCCGGAGCTGTACTTGTCCGTCTCCTGCACCACCCGTGCCCCCAGACCGGGGGAGGTGGATGGGGTAAATTACTACTTCATCAGCCGGGAGGAGTTTCAAACGCGGATTGAACGGGGAGAATTTTTGGAGTATGCCGAATACGTGGGCAACTACTACGGCACCTCCATGACCGTCATCCGGGAAAAGCTGGAAAAGGGCGTGGATGTTCTTCTGGAAATTGAGGTCCAGGGGGCTGCCAAGGTCCGGGAACGGATGCCGGAGGCGGTCTCTGTGTTCATTGTTCCCCCTTCCTTTGAAGAACTGGCCCAGCGCCTTCGGGGCCGGGGGACGGACAGCGAGGAGAAGATCCAAAAGCGTCTGGAGACCGCCCGCCGGGAGGCCAAGGAGATCAAGAACTACGACTATATCGTCGTCAATGACACGGTGGACCACGCGGCCCAGGAGGTCTTGGCCATCCTCACCGCCCAGGGTTGCCGGACGGAAAGACGCATCCATGAAATTGAAGGAGTGTAATGCGCTATGATGCTGTATCCTGCCATGAATGAACTGTTGGAAAAGGTGCCCAGCCGCTACCAGTTGGTGAACGTAGTGGCGGCCAGAGCCCGGAAGATTGCCTCTCAGGCGGAACGGGAGGACATCATGCTGGAGGATAAGCCTGTCAGCATTGCCATCCAGGAGATCGCCAAGGGGGAGCCCTCGGAACCGGAGGAGCCTGTCCTGGAGGAGGAAGTGGAGCTGCTTGAAGAATACGAAGAAAGCTACGACGAAACTGAGGAATGAAGCGCCCCTTTGAGGGCGGGATAGAAAGTGCGCAACCGCCATGCTGACTGCAAAACTCGCCCTATCCGCCGCCACCTTTGCCATCGACCGGCCCTATACCTACCGGGTCCCCCCGGAGCTGGAGGAGCGCTTGCAGCCGGGAATGCGGGTGCTGGCCCCCTTTGGCCGGGGCAACCGCAGCACTGAGGGCCTTGTCCTCTCCCTGTCCCAGGGGGAGGCGGGGGAGAAGCTGAAACCCATCGCTGTTCTCCTGGACCAGCGGCCGGTGCTCAACGGCGAGGGCCTGCGGCTGGCCCTGTGGATGCGGGAGCGGTTTTTCTGCACCGTCTACGCCGCAGCCATGACCATGCTGCCCACAGGCCTGTGGTACGGGCTGAAAGAGAGCTGCGCTCTGGCCCCCGGCCTGGACCGAGAGACGGTGGAGCAGGCGGTGGCCCAGGACCCCAAGGGCCGGCAGGTGATCCAGCTGCTCTACGCCTGCGGCGGCCAGGCGGAACTGTCCCAAATCGCCGCCCTGCCCCAGATGACGGACCCCCGCCGGGTGTTGGGCCGGCTGATCCAGGCCGGCCTGGTGCTGCGCCAGACCCAGGCCAAGCGGAAGGTGGGGGACAAGACGGAAAAGGTAGCGGTGCTGGCCATGGAGCCCGCCAGCGCTATGGCCCTGGTGGAACCCCGCCGGCGCTCCGCCCCCATGCGCTGCCAGGTGACGGAACTGCTGTGCGGCTTGGGCAGTGCCAGCGTGAAGGAGCTGTGTTACTTCACCGGTGCCTCCATGCAGACCATCAAGAGCCTGGAAAAGAGCGGCATCTTGAACCTGGAGGAGCAGGAGGCCTTTCGCTATGAACTGCCGGAGGTGGGGGAGCTACAGCCCCTCTCCCCCCTGAACCAGGCCCAACAGGCGGCCTATCAGGGCCTCTCTGCCCTGTTGGCAGAGGGGACGCCCCAGGCGGCCCTGCTCTACGGTGTCACCGGCAGCGGGAAGACCCAGGTGTACCTTCACTTGATCCAGCAGGTGCTGGAGGCGGGGCGGGGGGCCATGGTGCTGGTGCCGGAGATCGGCTTGACCCCCAGCCTACTGCGGCTGTTCATCGCCCACTTTGGCCGGAAGGTGGCAGTGCTCCATAGCTGCCTGTCCACCGGAGCCCGGTACGATGAGTGGAAGCGCATCCGGGACGGTAAGGCCCAGGTGGTCATCGGCACCCGCTCTGCGGTGTTCGCCCCCATGGAGGACATCGGCCTCATCGTGCTGGATGAGGAGCAGGAGAGCAGTTACCAGTCTGAGAGTATGGTGCGCTACCATGCCAGGGAGGTGGCCAAGCTCCGCTGCACCCAGCATAAGGCGCTGCTGCTTCTGGGCTCCGCCACCCCGGCGGTGGAGAGCCGTTACGCCGCCCAGGAGGGGCAGTACCATCTCTTTACCCTACCCCAGCGCTTCAATGCCCACCAGCTCCCCACCGTGCTGCTGGCGGATATGAAACAAGAGCTGCGCCAGGGGAACACCGGGCTCTCCCAGCTACTTCGGAAGGAGTTGGAGGAGAATCTGCGCCGGGGGGAACAGAGTATCCTGTTTTTGAACCGCCGGGGCAACAGCCGCATGGCGGTGTGTACCCAGTGTGGGGAGGCTCCAAGCTGCCCCCACTGTTCCGTCCACCTGACCTATCACAGCGCCAACGGACGGCTGATGTGCCACTACTGTGGCTATTCGCAACCCCTGCCCCTGATCTGCCCCCAGTGCAGTGGACGCTATGAATTTGTGGGGATGGGGACCCAAAAGCTCCAGGAGGCGCTGCAAAGCCTTTACCCGGATACGGAGCTCATGCGCATGGACGCAGACACCGTCTCCGCCACCCAGTCCCATGAGGTGTTGCTGGACCGTTTTCGCAAGAAAAACATCCCCATCCTCCTGGGCACCCAGATGGTGGCCAAGGGCTTAGATTTTCCCAATGTGACCTTGGTGGGGGTGGTGGACGCGGACCTGTCACTGTATAGCGACAACTACCGGGCCGCAGAGCGGACCTTCTCCCTGCTCACCCAAGTGGTGGGCCGGGCAGGGCGGGGGAAGAAGCCCGGCCGGGCGGTGCTCCAGACCTGGACACCGGACAACGACGTGATTACCCTGGCTGCCCGCCAGGACTACGACAGCTTTTACCAGGGAGAACAGCGGATGCGGGCCCTGCTTCGCTTCCCCCCCTTCACGGACCTCTTCCGTATCACCGCTTCCGGCGGGGAGGAGAGCCAAGTCCTGCGCCTGTGCGCTGTGCTTCGCCGGAGCCTGGAGCCCTGGGCGGACCGGCGGCGGCAGCAGGGGAGGGAGACCGAGGTGCTGGGCCCCGCCCCGGCAGGGGTGCTGAAGGTGAACAACCGCTACCGCTACTGCCTGATGGTGAAGTGCCAAAACGACAAGGACGCGCGGGCCACCCTGGCCCAGCTCCTACGCCTGGCCCAGCAGGATAAGGTAAATCGCGGCCTCTCCCTGTTTATCGACGTAAACCCTATGGACTGACCCGCTTGGGTGCCGTCCATTTTCTAAGATAAAAATGACTTGAAATTGACAGCAAGGAAGGAACGAGCCAATATGAACAGACAGATTCTCCAAAAGGATGACCCGGCACTGCATAAAGTGTGCCATCCCGTGACCAAGTTTGACAACAAGCTGGCGGCCCTGCTCAGCGATTTGACAGAGACCCTGAAAAACGCCGGCGGCCTGGGCCTGGCGGCCCCGCAGGTGGGCATCCTCCGCCGGGCCTGCATCGTGATGGATGAGGATGAGAGCTACATCGAGCTGGTGAATCCGGAGATCGTCAGCCAGTCCGGGGAGCAGGAGGGCTTTGAAGGCTGCCTGAGCTTTAGCGGGATGTATGGCATGGTGAACCGCCCCATGGAGGTTACGGTGAAGGCCCAGGACCGCAAGGGGAATCCTGTGGAGTACCACCGCACTGGCATGACCGCCCGCTGCTTCTGTCATGAGATCGAGCATCTGGACGGACACATGTACTACGAAAAGGTAGAAGGCCCCCTCCTCACCGAGGAAGAGGTGGAGAAGATCATGGAGCAGCAGGGGGAGTGACCCCTGCCCAGCGAGAGGCCGGGAGGCGAGCATATTGAAGATCCTATTTATGGGCACCCCAGACTTTGCGGTGCCATCCTTAGAAGCCCTCCTGGCGGCGGGCCATACCCTGGTGGGGGTGTTCACCCAGCCGGACAAGCCCAAAAACCGGGGGATGAAGCTCCAGGCGCCGCCGGTGAAGCAGTGCGCCTTGGCCCACGATATCCCGGTATACCAGCCCACCAAGCTCCGGGACGGCAGTGCGCTGGCGCTGATCCAGAGCCTTGGGCCGGAACTCATCGTGGTGGCGGCCTATGGGCGCATCCTGCCCCAGGAGATTTTGGACGCCCCCCCCCTGGGCTGCATCAACGTCCACTCCTCCCTGCTGCCCAAGTACCGGGGGGCAGCCCCCATCAACTGGGCGATTTTGAACGGGGACGCGGAGAGCGGCGTGACTATCATGCACATGGCCTTGGCTTTGGACGCCGGGGACATCATCGCCCAGCGTGCCACCCCCATTGACCCGGACGAGACGGTGGAGAGCCTCCACGACCGCTTGGCCCAAATGGGCGCGGCCCTGCTGACGCAGACGGTGGAGGCCCTGGCCCAGGGCACCGCCCAGCGTACCCCCCAGGAGGAGAGCCAGGTGACCCTGGCCCCCATGCTCAGCCGGGCTCTGTCCCCCATGGATTGGACGCGACCGGCGCGGGCCCTCCACGACCAGGTCCGGGGCCTGATCCCCTGGCCGGCAGCGGTGGCGGAGCTCAACGGGGTGCGCTGCAAGATATTCGCAACCACGGTGGGGAAGGAGACCACGGAGAAAGCGCCGGGAACGGTGCTCACCGCGGACAAGCACGGCCTGACCATCGCCTGTGGGGATGGGACGGTCTTACAGATCAACGAGCTCCAGGCAGACGGCGGCAAGCGGATGAAAAGCGCCGACTATCTCCGGGGCCATCCTATCCCGATAGGATAAGCTGCATAGCAGGGGAAAGGAGGGGCGGAACATGCCGGCCAGAGAAGCGGCCCTATTGACACTCACAGCCATGGAGCGCCGGGGGGCCTGGAGCAGCGGACAACTGCAAAAGCTCATCCGGGACAAGGGCCTGGACCGGCGAGACGCCGCCCTGGCCACCCGCTTGTGCTTCGGCGTGCTGCAAAACCAACTGCTGTTGGACCATTACCTCCAGCACTACTCCACCATGAAGCTGAAAAAAATGGAGAGCAAGCTGCGCTGCGCCCTGCGTATCGGCCTATATCAGCTGCTCTTCCTGAACAAAATACCCACCAGAGCCGCCGTCAGTCAGTCGGTGGAGCTGGTGAAACGGCATTGCAAAAACCCACGGGCCGCGGGGATGGCCAACGGCATCCTGCGCAATCTGGCCCGGCACCTGGACGACTTGCCCACCCTAGACCGCAGTGACCCCATGGAATACCTGTCCCTGCTCTATAGCCACCCCAAGTGGTTGGTGGAGGCCTTGGCCCAACGGCTCCCGATCCAGGAGCTGGAGGACCTGCTGCGCTGGGACAATGGGGAGCCCCCGGTGGCGGTGCAGGTGAATACCTGCCGCACCACCGCAGAGGAGACCACTGCCGCCTTGGAGGCGGAGGGCGTCACCGTGACCCCCCACCTCTGGATGCCGGACTGCCTGCTTTTGACGGGGACGGGGGATCTGAGCCGCCTCCAGGCGTATCGGGACGGACAGTTTTACGTCCAGGATCCCGCCGCCCGGCTCACCGTCCTGGCCGCCCGCCTTCGGCCGGGGATGCGCGTGTTGGACGCCTGCGCTGCCCCTGGAGGCAAGTCCTTTGCCGCGGCCATTAACATGGAGGATGAGGGGGAGGTCATAGCCTGTGACCTCCATCCCCACAAGAAAACCCTCATCGAAGCGGGGGTCCAGAGACTGGGCATACGCTCCGTTACCGCCCAGACGGCGGACGGGCGGGTGTTCCGGCCGGCGTGGGAGGGCAGCTTCGACGCCGTCCTGGCAGACGTGCCCTGCTCCGGTCTGGGTGTCTTGCAGAAAAAACCGGAGATCCGCTACAAGGACCCCCAGGATTGGGCGGGCCTGCCAGAGCTCCAGTTCGATATTTTAGAAAACGTGTCGCGCTACCTCTGCCCTGGGGGAACGCTGATCTACTCCACCTGTACCCTGCGTGAGGAGGAGAACGAGGCTGTTATAGACCGCTTTCTCTCCGCGCACCCGGAGTTTCGCCGGGCGGGCTTCCCCATCCCTGGTCCCATGGGTGAGGTGACGGCGGGAGAGACCACCCTCTGGCCCCAGCGCCTGGGGACCGACGGCTTCTACCTGTGCAAGCTCCGAAAGGAGGGGGCGGTGGGATGACGGACCTGAAATCCATGACGCCCCAGGAGCTTTCCGCCTGGTGCAAGGACCAGGGACAGCCTGCCTTTCGGGGCAAACAGCTCTTCCAGTGGTTCCACCGGGGGGCCGCCTCCTTGGAGGAGATGACGGACCTGCCCAAGGCCTTCCGGGCGCAGATCGCCGCCAGCGGCGGGATTTCCGCCCCGGTGGTGGAAAGAAAACAGGTCTCAAAACAGGATGGGACCATAAAATATCTCTGGCGGCTGTCCGACGGGAACTGTATCGAAACGGTTTTGATGGGCTATCACCACGGAAACTCCGTGTGTATCTCCTCCCAAGTGGGCTGCGCCATGGGTTGCAGCTTCTGTGCCTCTACGGTAGGGGGGCGGGTGCGGAACCTGACGGCGGGGGAACTGCTGGACCAGGTGGTGTTTACCCAAAAGGATTCCGGCCAGCCCATCTCCAACATCGTTCTCATGGGCATCGGGGAGCCCTTGGACAACTATGACAACGTCCGGCGCTTCCTGACCCTGGTGAATCACCCGGAGGGGATCAATATCGGGATGCGTCACATTTCCTTGTCCACCTGCGGCCTGATTCCAGGCATCCAGCGCTTGGCCCAGGAGGGCTTGCAGCTCACCCTGTCGGTGTCCCTCCACGCGCCGGACGACGAGACCCGCAGCGCCCTGATGCCTGTGAACCGGGTCTACCCTGTGGCGGCGCTGTTGGAGGCCTGCCAGGCCTATTTTGCACAAACCGGGCGGCGCATTTCCTATGAATATGCCCTCATCGACGGGGTCAACGACACCCCACGCCACGCAAAGCTCCTGGGGGAGCGGCTGGCGGGGAGCGGTGCCCACGTGAATCTGATCCCCCTCAACGACGTGGCGGAGAGCCCTTTGAAGCCCAGCCGCCGGGTGGCTGCCTTCCAAAAGCAGCTGTTGGAGGGGGGACTGAACGCCACCGTCCGGCGGCGCTTGGGCAGTGATATAGATGCCTCCTGCGGCCAACTGCGCAGGAAGGCGATGCAGATATGAAAGGAGAGGAACCGAGTATGGTTTCGATATGGGGACTGACGGACAAGGGAATCGTCCGAAAAGAGAACCAGGACTCATACGCCTATGACACCACAGAGGCTGGGAGTACCTGGGGCGTGGTGTGCGACGGCATGGGAGGCGCAAGAGCTGGCGACATTGCCAGCACCATGGCCGTGGAGCACTTTCGGGACCACCTGTTGGCCGCCGGGAAGCCCCGCTTCTTTCAAAAGGAGGGGGATGTGCTAATCCAGGCCGTGGAAGAGGCCAACCAGGCCGTGTTTGAACTGGCCCAGGAGGAGCCGCAATACGCCGGCATGGGCACCACCCTGGTGGGCTTGCTCCTGCGGGGCAAGAACCTGTGGGTGGTGAATGTGGGGGACAGCCGCTGCTATCACCTCACCCCAGAGGGCATCCGCCGCATCACCCGCGACCACTCCATTGTGGAGGAAATGGTCCAGCGGGGGGACCTGACGGAGGAGGAAGCCCGGCACCATCCCCAAAAAAATCTCATCACCCGTGCCTTGGGTACCTCCCGGACCATCGAAACCGATCTGTTCCGGGAGAGCGTGGAGGAGGGGGAGGCCATCCTTCTCTGCTCCGATGGGTTGGTGAATGAGGTCACAGACCAGGAGATCTTTGCGGAGTACCAGAAGGGCGGTACCCCCCAGGAGATCTGCACCCGGCTTTTGGACCGGACCCTGCGCTGCGGCGCGGCAGATAACGTGACCATCGTTCTGGCTGAAGTGTAAAGGAGTGTGTTACCATGGATCAATACATCGGTAAAATGCTCGACAACCGATATGAAATCCTCGAAACCATTGGCGTGGGCGGGATGGCGGTGGTCTACCGGGCTTACTGCCACCGGCTGAAACGCTTTGTGGCCATCAAGATACTCAAACGGGAGTTGGCTGCCGACGCGGAGTTTCGCCGCCGCTTCCATGACGAGGCCCAGGCCGTCGCCATGCTCTCCCACCCCAACATCGTGGCGGTGTATGACATCAGCCGGGGCGACGAGATCGACTATATCGTCATGGAGCTCATCGAGGGCATCACCCTCAAACAGTATATGGAGAAGAAAGAGGGGGTCATCAACTGGAAGGAATCCCTCTACTTCATCACCCAGATCGTCCGGGCCCTGGGTCACGCCCACAGCCGGGGGATCATCCACCGGGACATCAAGCCCCAGAACATCATGGTCCTTCGGGACGGCACGGTGAAGGTGGCCGACTTCGGCATTGCCCGCATCATGACCGCAGCCCAAAAGACCATGACCCAGGAGGCCCTAGGCTCTGTCCACTATATTTCCCCGGAGCAGGCCCGTGGCAGCCATATCGACGCCAGGGCGGACATCTACTCCGCCGGGGTGGTCCTCTATGAGATGATCACCGGCCGCCTGCCCTTCGATGGGGACACCCCTGTGGCCGTGGCCCTCCAGCACATCAACGCCACCCCCCTCTCTCCCACAGAGATCGCCCCGGAGATCCCCGTGGGCCTGGAGGAGATCACCATGAAGGCCATGGCCTCCCGCATCGACCAGCGCTATCTCAACGCCGAGGCCATGCTCATGGATTTGGAGGCGTTTCGGAAAGACCCACGGGTGGTGTTCCACTATGACCTCCAGAGCTTCCACGGCGTCCAGCCTGTGCCGGAGGATTCCACCAAGAAATTGGGGGACACCGGGGACATGGCCCGCCAGCGGGTGCGCACCCGCCCGGCCCAGCCGCGACGGCGGGTGCAGGAGAGCGAGTATGAGGAGGAAGAGGAGGACGATGGCCGCCGCCGGCTGGTGGTGCCTATTGTTATCGTAGTATGTCTGGTGGGCGTGGCCCTGTTCCTGTGGCTGGCCTTCTTCAGCGGCCTGTTCAACCGGGCGGAGGAGCTGGAAGTGCCCAACCTGGTGACCCAGGTGTACAACGAAGTCCTGGCCAACGAGGAGCTGTTGGAAAACTTCAAGATCGTCCTTGAGGGGCAGCAGAGCAGCGAAGAGATCGAGGCGGGACGGATCATTCACCAGGACCCGGAGGGCGGACCTGGAATCACGGCCCCAAAGGGCTCCATCATCCGCGTGGTGGTGAGCACCGGGAAGCAGGAGCCGGAGCCCATTGAGATGATCGACGTCACCAACTACCAGGAGGTAGACGCGATTCGAGACCTTCAACAGTTGGGCCTGGAACTGGACGGCAACACGGAGTATCAGCCCAGCGACGACGTGGAGAAGGGCCGGGTCATCTCTTCCCAGCCCACCCAAGGGGCCAAGCTCATGCCTGGGGATACGGTCCACCTGGTGGTCAGTTCAGGCCCCAAGCCTGTGGTAGTCCCCCAGGTGACGGGGATGAGCCTTGAGCGGGCGCGGTCTACCCTGGAAGGACTGGGCCTCAACATTGCCCACGTCAGCGAGGAGGAGAGCGACCAACCCAAGGGCCAGGTGGTCTACCAGAGCATTGCGCCCCGCAAAGAGGTGGAGAAGGGGACCTCCATTACCCTCCACGTCAGCAAGGGCCCCCAAAAACCACCGGAGCCGGTGACCAAGGAGAAGGAAGTCGCCGTTTCGTTGCCAGCGGACAAGGAGACTGTGGAGGTGCGCATCACGGTGGGCGGTTCCGAGGTCTATAAGGAGACGGTGAACACCTCTGCCGGGGAGCTGAGACGCACAGTGAGCTATACCGAAGGTCAGGAGATCTGCGTCTACGTGGACGGCGCACTGGTGCCCCAAGAGTGATGGAACACAACACACAACAGGAGGGCATCGTCCTGAAAGCCCTCAGCGGTTTTTATTACGTCCAGAGCGGAGAGACCCTGGTGACCTGCCGGGCGAGAGGGAAGCTGCGCCACCAGAAGCAATCCCCCCTGGTGGGGGACCGGGTGCAGTTCACCCCCCAGAACGACGGCTCTGGCTCCCTGGACGCCATCCTTCCCCGGCGCAACGCCTTCCAGCGTCCCGCTGTGGCCAACATCGACCAACTGGTGGTGATCGCCTCCGGGGCCATCCCGGTGACGGACCCCTTCCTGGCGGACCGGATCATTTCCCTGGCGGAGGCCAAGGGCTGCACGCCCATCCTCTGCTTCAACAAGTGGGACTTGGCCGCGCCGGAGGAGCTGGTCCAAGTCTATGAGGCGGCAGGGATCCCAACCCTGCGCCTCAGTGCCGCCACAGGCCTGGGGATCGAGGAACTTCGGGGCCTCATCGCCGGGAAAATCTCCGCCTTTACTGGCAACTCTGGGGTGGGGAAGTCCAGCATCCTGAACGCTTTGGAGCCGGGCTTCGACTTAGCCACCGGGGAGATCAGCACCAAGCTGGGCCGGGGCCGGCACACCACCCGCCATGTGGAGCTCTTCCCCCTGGCGGGGGGGCTGGTGGCGGATACACCGGGCTTCTCCGCCTTCGACACCGAGGGCAGTGAACTGGGGGAGCCGGAGACCTTGGCGGAGACCTTTCGGGAGTTTCGCCCCTACCTGGAGGGCTGCTTCTTCCAGGACTGCGCCCATGTGAAGGAGAAGGGGTGCAGCCTCTTGGAGGCCCTGGAGGAGGGGAAGATCTCCCCCAGCCGCCACCGCAGCTATGTCCGCCTGTACGAGCTGAGCAAGGCCCGGAAACCCTGGTAAAACGAAGGATATTGTAACGCCTATCTGTCTCTGGCATAAACTGAGAACAGATAGGCGTTTTTTTGCCCAGGGAAGGGAGGCGAGTGCAGTGAAGATGGTGGTGGTGAATGCGCCCAAGGCGCTGGCCGGCTTATTGAAAAAACTTTTCGGCATGAAGTAGCATAGTTTCTCGCGGGGCGGCATAGGCTTTGGTAGATGCAGCGAACTGCCGTAGAAACCGCCGCGAGAAAGGAATGGTCACAGGTATGGAATTGGAGCTGAAACAAGAGACTGTGCAGTGTTGGGAGACCGCCTGCCGCACCACCATTGAGCAGGAGGAGACGGCGGAGATGATCGTCCCAGACGCCCGCCCGGACATCTTCCAGGTGGTGGATGGCGAGACCCGCCTGCTGTTGCAGAGGAAGGAGCCCCAGGAGGGGAAGGCGGAGTTTTCCGGACTGTTGAAAACCACCATCCTCTACCGCCCGGAAGGGGAGGGGGGGCTACAGACTATGGAGGTGACGCTGCCCTTCTCCGCGTCGCCGGAGCTGTCCTGTATCACCCGGCGCTCGGTGCTCCGGGTGACCCCCAGGGTGCTCTCCACCGACGTACACCTGCTCAACCCCAGGAAGGTCCTGGTGCGGGTGGGCTGCTGCCTGGAGTTGGAGGTGTTCTCCCCCCAAGTGCTCAGCCCCGCCAGCTTTGTAGAGGATGCGGAGGGCTACGGTGTCCGCCAACGCCCCGGCACCCTCCAGAGCCTGGTGACGGTCTGCGCCCAGGAGAAGGATTTTACTTACAGTGATGTGCTCACCCTCCCCGCCGGCCGGCCGGATGCCGTGGAGCTGCTGCGTACCCGCACAGAGTGCGGCTGCTCCGAGGCCAAGGTCATCGGCAGCAAGCTGGTGTTTAAGGGGGAGGCGGTCTTGAAGCTGCTGTGTAAGGACCAGGAGGGCGGGGTATTCACCGCGGACTTCCACCTGCCCTATTCCCAGATCATGGAGGTGGGGGAGTGCAGCGAGGATAGCCTCTGTGCCCTGGAGCTCTTCTTCAGCGACGTGAAGTGCGCCTTGGTGGAGGGGGAACAGCGCTCCTTCCAGGTGGACCTGGCCCTCCAAGCCCAGGCAGTCCTGCGGGAACAGGTGGAGGTGCCGGTGCTCACGGACCTGTATAGCACAGGCTACGCACTGGAAGCAGAGCGCAGCGTGCTCCCCACCCTCCGCCTGGTGCAGCAGGACCAGGCCCAGGAGACCTTACGGGAGGTCCTGCCCCTCCAGGAGGAGGCCACGGGGATCTTAGACGTACAAGTCCGCCTGGGCCGCCTGGACCAGAGCCAGGAGGGGAAGGACTTGGCCCTGAAGCAGCAGGCAGAGCTGATGGTGCTCTATGAGACCGGAGAGGGCCCCGCCGGGGTGAAAAAGACCATCACCGTGGCCCATCGGATCCCGGAGGGTGGGGCGATGCACTGCCACTACCGCTCCGAACTCCTCCGGGAGCCCACGGCGGTGCTCACTGAGGAGGGGGTGGAGGTCTCCTTCCCCCTGGCCTTTTACTGGATGCTCCTGGAAAAGGGGAGCACGGAGGCCATCAGCCACGTTACCCTGGGGGAACCCTGGGAGGAAGCGGCGGACCAGCCCTCGGTGGTGTTGCGGGCCGTGCGAAACGGGGAGAGCCTCTGGGATGTGGCCAAGGCCTACCGCAGCAGCGACGGGGCCATTATGGAGGCCACAGGCCTGACCTCCGGGGAGCTTTACCCAGGGCAGATGCTGCTGATTCCAAGAAAAAGCAGCTAAAGCAAGTGAACTATAGTGCAAACAAGCCAAGGGGCTTGCCGTCTGTGAGAAGCAGATGGCAAGCCCTTTGCCTGTTTGCATGGAAGTCGAAAAAATTTTTTCCTTTGCTTCAACTTTTTGGGACACTGGCGCATCTAATCTTATGAACAACTTAATTGGAGGGGTTATGATATGGAGCAAAGAATATACAGCTATACGCCTAGACACGTAGAAAACCTGCCGCGCCGGAGGCGCAGACGTGGGAAAAGGCGCCGGCGGGTCTCGCCAATTCTCTACGCCGTGGTGTTCTGCGTACCGATTGTTGTGTTGCTGCTTGTGTTGAGCACGGCACTTCCCAAACTTTTTGAACAAGACACACAGCCCAGCTTCATTGCCACGGGCGATTCCAATGCCGCTGAACCAGCTAGCCCTCCGGTTGAGGAAGTTGGGGTATACGATTTTTCGCTTCCAGTGCCGGTTTCCGCGGCAGTCGATGAGAGCTATTTTGACGATGCGGTGTTTATCGGGGATTCCAGAACAGAGGGGTTGATGCTCAACACTGGCTTGAGCAATGCGACCTTTTACGCGTATAAAGGACTGATGGTTGATACAGTTTTTTCTAAGCCCGTGGTCAATCAGGATGGTCAAAAGCGTTCTGTTATGGATGCGCTGAAAATGACTCAATTTTCCAAAGTGTATATTATGTTTGGGATCAATGAAACGGGCTGGGCCTACAGTCAGATTTTTCAGACAAAGTATGGAGAGTTGATTGATGGTATACGGGAGATCAACCCCGAAGCGGTGATATATATCCAAGGGATCCTGCCGGTTTCCAACAAGGTGTCTACCACACATGATTATGTTACCAATGAAAAAATCAATGCGTATAATACCTTGCTGCGGGAGCTCGCCCAGGAAAAGCAAGCCTACTATGTAGACAGCGAAAATTCGGTGGCATCTGGAGATGGAAGCCTTCCGGCGGAGGCGGCTGTCGATGGCATCCACCTGACCAAACCCTACTGTGAAACATGGCTTGACTACTTGAAGACACATACGATATAGTCAGACTACTGGAAAACAGACGTTGATGCTTCAAAAATTGAAAACCCAATGGGAGGAAGATAGATCATGGGGAAAAAACTGATAGCGCTGCTTTTGACCGGAACCCTTCTTGTGCTCTCCGCCTGCTCTGCGCCTGCGGACGAGGGAACGATGGAGGTTGACCTGGAGGCGTTGGCAGGGGAGCTTTTGAACAGTGGATTGTTTGAAGAAACACTGAATCAGGTTGACAATGGGATCGCAGAGAAGACGTATCACATTGCCGACGCGACAACTGCGGCCCTCTATGTTGGGAGTGGTGCAGTGGTGGATGAACTTGCACTGTTTGAATTTGAGGATGCGGCAGGGGCACAGAATGCCGTGGAATTTGCAAAAGACAGAGTGGCAAGTCAAAAGGAGAGCTGTGAGATTTACATGCCGTCGGAGGTGAAGAAACTGGACAACGCCGTTGTCGAAACCTATGGGCGTTACCTGGTGGTTTGTATTTCGGATGGAACCGAGACAAACGAGAGGATAGAAAAATATTTTGAACGGGAAGGCTGAACGATGGGGACGGCACAAGAACTTGTTATATTTGTGGAAAACAATCAAGAACGATTTTATAAGGTTGCGTATACCTATGTGAAAAATAGAGAAGACGCACTGGACATTGTTCATAATGCGATCGTAAAAGCATTGCAGTCCTATCACAGGTTGAAAAAACCGGACTATGCGCAGACGTGGTTTTACAGGATTCTAATCAATGAAAGTGTTTCCTTTCTTCGCAAGAAGAAGCGAATCCTATCATTGGAGGAAATACCGTCCCTGCAATCCTGTTCGGATACAAGTGGATCGGAGCTGCACAAGGATGAATATATCGACCTGTATACGGCGATTGATAAGCTGCCGCCGGAGATGAAAACGATTATCATTCTCCGCTTTTTTGAGGATATGAAGTTGGATGAAGTGGCTGAGATCACGTCTACCAATTTAAGTACAGTAAAGTCCAGACTATACCGGGCGTTGAAGTATTTGAAGGTAGATATGGAGGGTTTAGAGTATGATCGATAGAACAAATTATGATAGGATCGAGATACCGGAGCACTTGGACGAGGTTGTCCAGGATGCGATTGCCGAGGGGCTGACAAGGCGGCGCCGGAACAGGGTGGCAGGTCTGCTGAAAAGAACAGGGTCTATAGCAGCGATGTTTATGCTCTGTCTGATTACGCTGCTGAATCTGTCACCGACCTTTGCAGCGGCAGCCTGTGAACTCCCGGCGGTTGGGGGTTTTTGCCGGGTTTTCCTGTTCCGGGAATACCGTATGGAGGATGAGATAAAATATGTTGATGTCAAGCTCCCCAACATCGCCAATACAGGGAAAGGGGAATTGGAAGTCCGCGTAAACCAGGAAATTCAAAAGAAGATGTATGATTGTCTGGCGGAAAGTGAGGCAAGGGCAAAGGAATACTACGACGCGTTCGTTGAAACCGGGGGAGACCCCAAAGACTTTACACCAGTCGGGATCACAATAGACTATGAGACGAAGTATATCGGTCAGGATCGGGTATCGTTTGTTGTATCACAGTATGAAAGCAGGTTTGACGCGTACAACTGCGACCTCTATTACAACATCGACTTGGAAAGCGGCAAGATCCTTACGCTAAAGGATTATTTCGGCACGAATTACAGGGAAATAATTGCAGATAGCATTGAAACCACGATTGCGGGTTGGAGTGCGGAGCAGCGCAGCATTTTGTGGGAGGACCTTTCCATTGTTGACCTGATTTCTGAAAATACAGATTTTTATTTCAACCAGGATGGCCAAGTCGTCATTGTAGTTCCAAAGTATGAAGCGGCGTATGGAGCGGCGGGAAGTTTGGAGTTTACCATACAGACGCCAGAAGGATAAGAGACGCTGAAAACAAGCCTGCGCGAGGAAATGGCAGCACCTTTCCTCGCGCAGGCTTGGCTGTGTTCTGCACCCGCTCAACCCCTGGGAAATACCTGCCCCGGCCGGCAGCTGTTGTTTTCGCAGACGTAATAGCTGGTTTTCCCATCCACCAGTCCGAACCCCTCTGTGGGGTGGGGCAGGATACGCACCACGGCGTCCAGGGGAAAGGGCCAAGGGTGGGCCGGAGGCTGTTCGCCGGGCTCCAACACCAGAGTGATCTCCGCCGGGGGATGCTGCTGCGTGAGCTTGGCCCAGAGGTAGAGGGGGAAGGCGGTGGGAGTCTGGGCGGCGTAGGGAGCCAGGAAGTGTAGCTGTTGTTCCGCCGCCTGCTGCCAAGCGGGTTCCCCGGTGAGCTGGGCCAGGCGTTGGAGCACGTATGCCATCATATTGTTGCCACTGGGCAGGGCGCCGTCTGCCACCTCCTTGGGACGGATGAGCAGGGGTTCACTGTCCTTGGCGGTGAGGAAGAAGCCCCCCTGATCCTCGTCAGAAAAGGAGGCAAACACCGTCTGGCACAGGGCCTTGGCCTGGTCCAGATAGCCGCTTTGCCCGGTGGCCTCATGGAGGGCCAGCAGGCCGAAGGCGGCGTTGGCGTAGTCCTCCAGGAAGCCTTGGGCCCCTTTCACGCCCTCCCGGCTGGAGGCCAGGAGCAAGCTCCCCTCCCGGTTATTTTCTTCCAGACACTGCCAGGCTCCCTCCGCCGCCTGGAGATAGAGACCCTCCCCGGTGATGCGGTAGAGCCAGGCCATGGCGGCGATCATCAGGCCGTTCCAGCTTGTCAGGAGCTTGTCGTCCCGGCTGAGCTGTTCCCTGGTGAGCCGGTGGGCATAGAGCTTGGCCAGGCTTTGGGACATACGGTCCGGGGGCAACTCGCCCCCCAACAGGTTGGGGATGCTGGCGCCGTGAAAGTTCCCCTGCTGGGTGATGTGGTAGCACTGGCAGAACTTCTCCCCGGCCTGGGGCCCCAGGACCCGCAGGACCTCCTGGGGATGAAAGACATAAAAGCTCCCCTCGCCCCTGGGGCCGTCGGCATCCTGGGAGGCAGCAAAGCCCCCGGCGGACAGGCGCATCTCCTTGAGAACATAGGCTGCCACCCGCAGGGCCACCTCCCGGTAGAGCTCCTTTTTGGTGAGGGAGTAGGCCTTGCAGTAGGCCAGCATCAGCAGGGCGTTGTCGTAGAGCATTTTTTCAAAGTGGGGGACCAGGAACTGCCGGTCGGTGGAGTAGCGGGAGAAGCCGCCCCCCACGTGGTCGAAAATCCCCCCACGGAACAGCTGCTCCAGGGTGTGTTCCACCATAGCCAGGGCCCCTTGGTCCTGGGTTTTCTCATAGAGGGAGAGAAGGGCCAGGAGGCTGTGGCCCATGGGAAACTTGGGGGCAGGACCAAAGCCACCGAACTTGGGGTCATAGCTGGCCTTCCAGTCTGCCAGGGCGGCGGAGAGGATGTCCTTCCCGGCGCTGTCCCTTCTGGGGGGCGGGGCAGTGCGTTGTAAAAGGGCCGTCACCTGTTCCGCCGGGGCCAGCAGGCCCTCCCGGTCGTGGGCCCAGGCATCCCGGACCGCCACCAACAGTTGGTCTAAGCCTAACTGCCCCGGCCGGCCCTCTTTGGGGAAATAGGTCCCGGCGAAGAGGGGCTTTTGGTCCGGGGTGAGAAAGACCGTGGTAGGCCAGCCGCCCCCGCCAGTGAAGGCCTGGCAGACGGCCATGTAGATGCTGTCGATGTCCGGCCGCTCCTCCCGGTCCACCTTGATGGAGACGAAGCTCTCGTTGAGCAGCGCCGCGATGGTTTCATCCTGGAAAGACTCCTGGGCCATCACATGGCACCAGTGGCAGCTGCTGTAGCCGATGCTCAGGAAAATGGGCTTGTCCTGGGCCCTAGCCAGGGCAAAGGCCTCCGGGCACCAGGGGTACCAGTCGATGGGATTGTCCGCGTGCTGGAGCAGATAGGGGCTGCTCTGACCCTGCAAGTGGTTCATAGGGATGCCCTCCTTTTTCCCTAGTATGTGAGGGGAGCGGCAGAATATCGGTGGGATTTGCGGACTGCCTGCGGGAACATTTTATCCCAAAAGCGTGAGATGGAAAAGGGTCATGGATAAAAAAATACGCCAGTTTGAAAAGGTATACTTTTTCAAACTGGCGTTTCTCTTGCCGACATTCATAATATCGGCTGCTTAGAATGAAAATTAAGGGGGTTTTTCAAATAAATATACGTGATTTTCTGAGTTTGAAAAAGTATAGGTTTTCAAACTCAGAACGGGGGTATTGCGGAGATGGCGGCGAGGAACACGACCCAATATACCGTCCTCAAAGTCCGTCTCTACCCAGATGAGGCCCAAGCGAAGCTGTTTGAAAACACTTTCGGCTGCTGCCGGTATATCTGGAACCAAATGCTGGCCGACCAGCAGCGCTTTTACCTGGAGACAGGGGCGCATTTCATCCCCACCCCGGCGAAGTACAAGAGGGAGGCCCCCTTCTTGAAGGAGGTGGACAGCCAAGCGCTGATCCAGGAGCACAACAAGCTCTCCCAGGCGTTCCAGGTCTTTTTCAAACACCCAGAAACCTTCCGACCGCCCAAGTTCAAACGGAAGAAGGATGACCGGGACTCCTTCAGCGCTTGCAACCACGTGTTTCCCTCCGGCCCTACCATTTACACTACCAGGGACGGCATCCGCCTCACCAAGGCGGGGATCGTCAAGGCGGTATTCCACCGCCGCCCACAAAACGGCTGGAAGCTGAAACGGGTCACCGTGGAGCGTACCCGCACCGGGAAGTATTTCTGTGCCATCCTGTACGACTGCGGTACCCAGATACCAAAGCCAGTGCACCCCACCCCGGAGACCACCGTGGGCCTGAAATACTCCGTCCCCCACTTTTACGTGGCCGACGACGGCAGCAGGGCAGACCCGCCCCACTGGCTGAAACAGGCCCAAGAAAAGCTGGCCAAGCTCCAGCGGAAACTATCCCGGATGCAGCCCGGCTCTAAGAACTACAGGGAAGCGGTGCAAAAATACCGCCTGCTCCATGAGCACATCGCCAACCAACGGCGCGACTTCCTCCACAAGGAATCCCGGCGGATAGCCAACGCTTGGGACGCCGTGTGCGTGAGAAACGACGACCTGACGGCATTGGCCACTGTCAACGCCAATTTGAAATTGTAAGAAAACGCCGAAGAAATTTTGTAGTTTTTCGGCGGGGGGGGGGTAACAAAACTAAGCGTTTCCTTGCTCAAAAAGAGTGTTCACGATTTGCTGTTTCTGACGCATAAATTCCTTGC
>CAJTQP010000017.1 GCA_910578575.1 uncultured Oscillospiraceae bacterium | reverse complement strand
TGACGTTCTCCTGGGAAAAGGTATCTGCCTTCTCGGCATCCAGGACGATCGTTTCCAATTGTTCCAGCAAGGTATTGGTCTCATAGATGTACATATCCAGGATTTCATTTCCGCTGCTCATATTATAAAGCACCACCTTGGTAAATATCTTTTATCTTTTACTATTATCGGCAGACTCTGTGTGAAAATTAAGCCGCTTTCCATTAAAAGAGAAAAATTTACTGGAGGAGGGCGGCGGCGCAGGGGAAATGCGGCCGCCGGAGGGCTGCCCCAGAGGGGGCGGCAGGGGGAAGAGCCTGTAAAATTTTTCAAAGGCGGCTGGAATGCAAAGATATCATTTGCTTTCTGGCCGCAGATGGTATAAAATATTTCTCATAGAGAGAACGCGGACCCATGAGGATGCGGCGGGCGTTCTAAGTTTGATCTCAGAGGTGTAGACAATGGCCGATCTTTTGGGGGCGACCAATCCAGTCCCAGGATATGATAACTCACTAACCAACCGAAATATTCCCGCATCCCCAGATAACACCCAACTGCAAAACATCCCCGACCCCAACCGCGTGGTGGGGGCGGATGGCCGCACAGAGCGGCAGGACACCGGCCAGTTTGGGGAATCGCGGCAGATCCGCTACGACTCCAACTTCCAGACCTTCTTGCAACAGCTTCGGGAGAGCCAGGACCTGGCCCAGAGTTTGGCCCGCCTGATGAGCAAGGAGGCCACGGTGGTGTCCTCCGGAATGAGCGAGGGCATCGCGGAGGAAATGGCAAAGGCCATGGAACTGCTGAAAATGGACCAGAGCCAGCTTTTGAATTTCCTCAAATCCCAGATGGAGGCGGGGACCCGCTTCAACGGGGCCCTGTTTGCCTTGCTCCGGAACGCCTACGCCCGCGCGGGCTCCGAGGGGGTGCGGGGGGATATCCTACAATTTCTCAGGAGCTATTGCGACTTCGCCTCCTCCGCCCATTTGGAGGGGAATTTGATGCGCAACATGGCCGGGATGGCCAACGCCATGCCCGCCAGTTGGGGCGACCAGCTCCGGGAGCTGTTGGCGCAGCTGCAAAACAGCATCGCCGCCGGGGACCGGAAGGGGAGCCTGGATCTGCTGCGCCAGCAGGTGTTTCCCTTTATGTCTGAGTATGTGGGGCAGACCCACGACCTGGGCACCTCCCGTGGCCTGTTGAGTCTGCTGACCCTGGATGTGGCCCGTTATGAAAACGGCGCCCAGGGGAAGCTGCTGGAGGACTTCCACCAGCTCAGCGGCTACGGTACCTTGCGGGAGCTGCTGGGGAGCATCGACGACCAATCCCTGCTGAAGCTGCTGCAAAACAGCCAGTTTGCCCAGAACACCGCCGCGGCGCAGTTTGCCGACCACCTGGCCGCCGCCGCCGCCCGCGCCCTGCGGGGAGAGGGGAACGCGGAGGTGCAGCAGATTTTCCGCCAGTTGGTGGCGGCGATGCTGGTGAACGAGAGCGTATACATGCCCGTGAACCACATGCTGATCCCCATGGAGATCGACGGGAAACGCTTGTTCTCCGAGCTGTGGGTGGATGCCGATGCGGAGGAAAAGAAAAACGGCAAGGGCACGGGAGAGAAGTGTATGCGCTTCCTCTTTAAGATAGATGTGCAGTCCCTGGGCCTGTTTGATATTATTTTGACCAGCCGGGATCGGGAGGTGGAGCTGATGGTGGCCTGCCCGGAGAAGGTGTCCAACTTCTCCAGGGAGATCGAGACCACTTTGGCCCAGATATTGACCCGAAACGATCTGGTACCCGCCGGGGTCAGCGTGCGGAAGATGGACCGCCCGGTCACTTTGACTGAGGTGTTCCCCAAAATCTTTGAAGGGAAGAACAGCATCAATGTTAAGGTCTGACGGCAGACGCAACCCGCCCAAGAAAGCGGTGGCCCTACAATATGAGCCGGGAGAGGGCGCGCCCATCATCGTTGCCTCCGGCATGGGCTATCTGGCGGAAAAAATTGTGGAGGTGGCCGCGGACAGCGGCGTACCCATTTACGAAGACAACTCTCTGGCAACCATCCTCACCCAGTTGAAATTGGGGCAGGAGATTCCAGAGGAACTCTATAAAGCCATTGTGGAAATCTATGTCTACTTCCTGCACTTCGACCCGGACAAGGGGGCCCAGGAGCAGACAGCACCGAAGCCGGAGGAGGAGATCCTTCCGGCGGTTGAAAGTGGAGAGGAGGCACGTTGAGTATGGCGAGAGAAGAGAGAACGGGCGGCGGCATGTATTTCCTGCTGGACAGCAACAACCAGACGGTGGCCAGGGGGATGTTGCGCAGTCCGGAGGATGATCCGGCGCTGCAAGTGAAGGTGTTGGACGACAAGATTTCCGATGTCATGCGCCATGAGCAGATCCGGCTGGTGTCCTTGAAGGGCAACACCCCGGCGGTGGTGACCAAGGTGGCCCGCTGCCGCAACGACATGGTGGTGCTGGAAAAGCTCTACACTGACAAACGCAAGAACCTGCGGGTCCCCACTCAGTTCCGCAGCTTCATCTACCCCCTGGACGACAGCTGGCAAGGCCGCCGGCGGATCAAAGCCAACGACATCAGCTGTGGCGGTGTGGCCTTCTTCTATGAAGGGGAGCTCCAGGACCATGAGCGCTTGGAGTTGGTGGTCCCCGTGACCAGCCAGCCGGTGATCCTCCAGTGTGAGGTCCTGCGGCGGCGGCCCTCGGACCAGGAGGACACCCACCTGTATGCCCTCCAATTCGTGGACATGTGCGACGATGAGGAGTCGATGGTGCGGGAGGCTACCTTTAGTATCCAACTGGAAAATCGCCCAAAACACCTCTTTGATGAGGACTAGGCTTCCATATAAATAAAGAACACATCCCATCGAACGCCTAGGGCAGGACCAAGGCCCAGGCAGAAAGGAATGCGAACCATGGTACAACAGCTCAAACAACGACTACATGACATTTCACGCCGGGGGACAGCCGTGCTGCTGGCCCTGGTGTTGCTGTGTGGACTGATTCCCGCAGTGACCCCCACGGCCCAGGCTGCCGGTTGGGCCCAGGGATATCTGGACACCCTCTCCGGCTGGGGCGTCATGCGCGGAGACATCCAGAATGGCTTGGACCCCGACCGGAACATCACCCGCGCGGAGTTCGTGGCCATCATCAACCGGGCCTACGGCTACAAGGATATGAAGGGCACCCCCTTCACCGACGTGCCGGAGAGTGCCTGGTATGCCGATGACATCGACATTGCCCACACCGTGGGTTACTTCAACGGCACCTCTCCCACCACAGCTTCCCCCAACGCTACCCTGACGCGGGAACAGGCTGCGGTGCTGCTGGCCCGGAACCTGATGCTCCAGCCCACCGTGGGTGAGACCTTGGGCTTCTCCGACAGCCGGGAGCTCTCCTCTTGGAGCCGGGGCCTCATCGGTGCCGCCGCCCAGAACGGCGTCATCAACGGTTACTCTGACGGCTCCTTCCGGCCCAACGGCCGCATCACCCGCGGCGAGGTGGCCGCCATGGTGGCCCGCTCCCTGGGCACCCTCATCAAGGACAGCGGCGACCACAGCCTCAGCAGTGTGTACGGCAACGTCACCATCAACCAGCCCGGCGTGAACCTGCGCAACACCGTCATCGTGGGCAACCTCTACCTCACCGGCGGCATCGGCCTGGGGGACGTTTTGCTGGAAAACGTGGCGGTTTACGGCCAGATCATCGTGGCCGGCGCCGGCGAGAGTAACGCCAGCCACAGCAGTGTGATTTTGCGGAACGTCACCTCCAACAAGCTGGTGGTGGACAACATCAGCAACCAGTTCGTCACCGTCCGGGCAGAGGGCGACACGGACATTGCCCAGACCAGCATCCGCACCAACGCCTATGTGGAGGACACCACCCCCGACGGCTACGGCCTAAAACTCATCGAGATCGACGGTGAGAACGGCATCCGCGTCCAGTTGGCGGGGAACACCAAGGAAGTGGTGAACCTGACCCCGGAGTCCAGCTTGCAGATCGTCCAGGGCTCCGCCAAGAAGGTCACCATCGACGAGAAGGCCACCAACTCCACCGTGAACATCTACTCCGGGGCCCGTATCGACGAGCTGAACCTGGACGTTTCCACCAGCGTCAGCGGCGAGGGCGACATCGGCCACCTGCAAATCGGTGCGCCGGATTGTACCATTTCCATGCTGCCCGACGAGATCACCATCCGTCCGGGCCTGTCCGCCACCATCAACGGCGTGCTCATGGATAACAACACCGCCTCGGAATCCTCCGCTGACCCGCGGCTCCTGGCAGGCTACCCCTCCGCCCGGAACATCGCCCCCACCTCCGCCACCCTGGTGGCCAGCACCAACAAGGCCGGCACCGTCTATTGGGCCATCACCGCCCTGGCTGACGGTTCCGTGGGGGAGGACGACGTGATCAAGCCTCCGGTCTATGGCGGGAAGATCCTGCTGTCCGGCAACATCAGCGCAACCAAGTCTAAGACGGAATACACCGCAGAGCTCAGCAAGCTGACCTCCGACGGTTCCTACTACATCTCCTCTATTATGGTGGACGGCCGGGGCAACCGCAGCCCCTTGAAGGTCACAGCCTTCAGCACCCCCGACGATACCGTCCCCGCCTTCACCACCGGCTACCCGGTGATGACCAAGAACACCACCGAGCGCTCCCAGGTCACAGTGATGGCCAACAAGAGCTGCCAGATGTACTATGCCCTCCTCTCCGGCGGCAGCCAAATGCCCACCACCCAGGAGTTGAAGGCCGGTGCGGTCAAGGGCAACTGGGGCTACGGCGTGGTGGACTTGGTGAAGAACTCCACCCAGCCCGTGAACATCAACAGCGTCACCCTGGAAGAGCTCACCAACTATGACCTCTACCTGTGGCTGACAGACTACGACGGGGCCAAGAGCTCTACTGTCCGCAAGATCACCTTCAAGACTCCTGATGAGACTCCGCCGCTAATTGTGGACTTTATGCAGACTGATTCTCAGGCTACTTCTGCCCGTGTATCGTTCTCTCTGAGTGAGGCGGGCACCCTTTACTACGCAGTTGTACCTGAAGGCAATGATTCCTTCATGATTTATGAGTTGGATACCGTAGAAGCAAGGGTTAAGGTTGAGTCCGGTGTGGGTGCATCCAAAAGCGGTAGCAGTAACACCAGAGCAGCAAACACTAGTACACAATTTAATATTACGAATTTAAATAGTGCTTCTAGTGGAACGTTGGGCATTAACGCTTATGATATTTATATTGTTGCAAAAGATGCTGCGGGAAATTACTCCAAAGTAGAAAAACGAACAATACGTACTAGGGATGTTGACGCACCCGAAGTGGTAGCACAGGAATTTACTAAGTATAATGGTGAGGATAAGACAAAGAATCCTCTAGCCGATACAGATGTTCGCCTGGTGTTTAGTGAGAGCATCCAGGGTGGGCCTACCGGCGATAAAAAATTCATGCAACTTTATGAGGATGTTCGGTCTACCCATGGGGCGGAAAATATTGCGGCACGGGAAAAATTCGGCACCGCTATCAAAGATCACTTTAGGCTGTATACTGTGAAAAATGGTAGAGAAGAAGAAGCTGCAGAGCGAAATCAGGCCAATGAGAAAGACCCGAACCTGGAATGGGTGATTGATTACCGCTATGCTCGAGTGTCTATGGAAGACAGCAAGATGGTGATTACTTTCCCGACTACCAAGGACCCGTATAACGGAGCGAATCCCAGTGCGCTTAACTTGGATAGTGGTGTTACTTATTTCTTCCGCCTAGAGGGCATTTATGATAACGCGCTTACACCGAATAGTATGGGCATTACACGAGTGGAAGAGTTCCGCACTGTGTATGCGCAGGTCAGTCTGAGCAATGCCGATTTGAGTCAAATTACAGTTGGAACTGAGGCAACACCTACTCCAATAGATATTAGCTTGAATGTTTCTCCCATTTCCACAAGCAAAGTGGGCAAAAGCGAACGCTGGGAGATGATTGTTTGGTCTGATACTTCTGTAGCGTTTGATGTTTATAGTAAGGGAATTACCGGTGAAATAGCAGCAAATGCTGAATGGAAAAAGATTGGTTCAGCAGAGATTACGGTTCCCAGTACACTGGAATTTAGCGGAATCAGTCTCCAAAGAATTATAATGGGAGATAAAAATAATATTGACAGTTTGATCAATCTGAAAGAAGGTCAAACGTATCAATATGGGATTCGCTTTACCCGGATTAACAATTTCTCACTGAATGAAAGTGAGTCTTGGAGTGAACTGGTTACTATGCGTTTTGCCATAATTGCTGGTGGCTCTAATGATGTTGGCATTGTGGCGGGTAATGTTGATGGTAACTATGATGATAATGTGGGCAATACAGTTACATCTATTGGTCAGGCATATTCTACAGGAGGCATGACCGATATCCTTACCTTGCGTAAGCAGTTTACGGATCAATCTAAACCTTCGTTTGTTCCGGGATATCCGACATTTGACAAGGGCTCTAGTACTATCCGAATGAATCTGAACTTAGACAAGGCAGGTACGATTTATTATGTGGTTGCACCGGCGGAGGGAATACCTACTACTGTTGGAACTGGTGCAGATTTGAAGTATGTTAATAGTGTAACTGATGGTAGGGGAATTACGGAGCCCAGCCAATTCCCGGTGGACAAAAATGGATTAACGTTTATCCCCCAAGATGGTGCAGAAAGAGAAAAATTTAAAGACTGCATTGCGTATAAAAAACCTGGCTCAGATGGGAAAAACCCAGATGGATATACAAGTCCTACCTATTTGAATATCGTAAATCCGCCGTATAGTGGAACTGATGTGCAATCTGGATCAGTCAAATATACAGGTGCAACAGCACATGTTGATGTATCAGGACTAAAACCAAGCACTAGGGATAGCCAGGGGAATTTGAAGCCATCGGTGTATTACATCTATTTTGTGCTGCAAGGTGGCGGGCCGTACTATTCTCTTGTTGAATGTTATCGCGTTGAAATGGGCGAAGTAGAAGTTCCAATTGTCACAGTACAAAGTGAAAGCCCCAATGCTTCTATGAGTACGGATCAAGACTCGCTTTTATCTTATGCACTAGTGGAACGTAACCATTTGCCTACTTGGCTAAGAGAAGAATTTGCCCCCAATGCTACACCTCCTGCTGGTCTTAGTATTCCTGATAAGATGACAGTACTAGATGCCATGATTCAACAGGTAATCAATCAAAATGGGAAATCTTATTTTGATATGTGTGCAAAACCTGACTTGAAAGATCGTGTAATGCGCTATATTCGAGGAGATTATCAAGAAGGCACACAGTTTGAACCTGCGAATAGACAGAAAGACATTGAACTAAGAAATGGTGACAGAGAAACGGGACAATTTAACGACTTCATGAACCCGAATTCAGAGTATATCGTACTTGCGACAGCGCGACATGTTTATGGTGGAACAGACGGTGATTCTTATGGGTTCAAAGCAGTTCGTGCTTTGTATAAGGTAGATGCCGTACCACCTGCATTTTCGGGTGGAGATGGTGAAACGTTAGTTGTAGCTGCTATAAATGGTGTGTATAACTCGAAAGACGAAAATATATATGATGTGGGTAATCCACCGACGTGGACAACTAATCCGAGCTTGTATACGTATAGTGGCACGGTGACTGTTACATTTACCAAGGCTGTGCATCAATTGGCTGGTGAAGAGCGAAAAGAAGTGTGGCAAGTTAATTCGACAACAGCCGTAGATAAGGATGCGATTTCAGTTATGAATATACTTGGTGGCAATGTGTCTAAATTTTCGATAGAATCGGAGAAAAAGCAACCGGGCGATAGCTTTACGTTTAAGTTTACCAAAATTCGTATGTCAGAGGGGATTACATTCTTTGGAGTCGGCAATATCTGTAATAGTAGTGGATTTGATACAACAAAGAAACTATACTTAACATTTGATCCCACGTTAAAAAATAAGGATTACTCTGGCAGCTTTATAGGCGATTTGGCTCAGCCTGGGTTCCGCGCAGTTTGGAGATAAACCCACCAACCCCCAGCAAGGAGCGGGCGGATACCCGCCCGCTCCTTATTTCTAAGGAGCAACGATTATGAAACAAGATTTTTTGCGCCGTGTAGGTGCACTGATTTTGACTTTGGCAATGGCTATGTCGTTGGCAGTCATACCGGCAGCAGCAACAGGTGAGACAGACCCAGTGACACCGCCGGATAAACCTATTCTTGCAACGGGAATTAAATTGAACAAAACAGAAACGGAGATAGTTAGACATAAAACGGATACACTGAGTGCTACCGTTACGCCGGATGATGCTGTAGATAAAACGGTTACTTGGGCTAGTAGTGATGAAACTGTGGCTACTGTATCAGATGGCGTTGTCACGGCAATTGCAAAAGGTGAAGCTACAATTACAGCATCAGTAAAAGGTATGGTGAAGGTAGAAGGAGAGGATGGAACAGAAACAGAGGAAGAAGGAATCCTTTCGTCAACGTGTAAGGTAACTGTAACCGAGGTTGAAGTTCGAGATATATATTTTTCCAATACAACAAGTACGAATTTGATACAATTCAATAGGAATGATGACAGAACAAGGGAAGTATGGATTGGTACATCTCCTGACGATGCCACCTATACCTACGATGAGGTATCATGGAGCATTGGTGATACCAATATTGCAAAAGTTGAAAAAGACAGCAGCAAGGGTGATGGCCGAATGGCACTCTTGACAGCTTTGGTTCCGGGAGAAACCACAATTACAGCGACAGTTGATGATAAGACGGCCTCTTGTAAAGTAGTTGTTTCAGGCATCACTTTGAGCAGAACGACCATGACAATAATTGAGGGGAAAACGGATAATTTAAGCATTACGGGAAGCTATGGCGCAGTACCATCTACTGCTATTCCCGAATGGACTACCAGTGACCCATCTGTGGTTACAGTAAATGGTGGTAAACTCACGGCCCGTGCTCCTGGTAAGGCTACAATCACTGTGACCAAAGACAATTATTCTGCTGAATGTGTTATTACAGTTGAAGAAGATATTTCTGCTCTGATTGACGCTGGCAGCGTCAATGCAGGCACTCCTTTGAGCCTGAATCAGGACAGAATTCGCAGAGAGCTAAACGAAATTTCAATCAAAAAGACTGAGACAGAGACAGTAGCAGGCGTGGGCCTTGACTACATCACCAGCCTGAACGTCACCCCCACCCAGGGCATCGTCCACAACGGCTATATCTTCGAAGGCGACACCGGCTCCGGGGTAGCTATGGGGGATAAGTTCTACCTGAGCCCCAGCAACACCAGCCAGGCGGACATGACCAAGCTGTACTTTGTCCCCAAGAGCGATTACAGCGGCCCCGCCGAGATCAGCTTTATGGGCGTGGCGAAAAACAAGCAGACCTTTAACGGCACCATCCGGGTGATGGTCAACGCCATGGACGACGTACATTACGCTGCCAGTGTGGACACTCCCTATAACTTCGAGTCCAACGACTTCAACAACGTCTGCCGCACCCGCATGGGCCGCGACCTGAACTACGTGACCTTCACCCTCCCCAACAGCAAGGACGGCACCCTGTACTACGACTACCGGGGCACCAGTGAATACGCCACCAAGGTCACCAGTACCACCCACTATAAGCGCAGCGGGTCCCCCTACCTTGACCAGATCAGCTTCGTCCCCGCCAAGGGCTTCACCGGCGACGTGACCATTGACTATCGCGGTGTGGACACCTCCGGCGCGGCCTACAACGGCAAGCTGACCATCACCGTCAGCGACCGCAGCATCACCGAGGGCGGCGACATCAACTACCGCACCCCCAAGGACACCGCCCTGTCCTTCATCACGCGGGACTTCACCGGCATTTTGGAGCGGGGCACCCTGGACTACATTCGCTTCGATACCCTGCCCACCAGCAGCCAGGGCAGCCTACGCTATGACTACCGCAACAGCAGCAACACCGGCACCGCGGTGACCACCAGCCAGCGCTATTTCCGCACCGGCAGCCAAAACCTCATTGCCGACCTGAGCTTTATCCCCGCCTCGGACTTCGAGGGCCAGGTAAAGCTGGAGTTCACCGCCTACAACACCAGCGGCGAACGCTTCTCCGGCACGGTCTCCATCGAGGTGGGGGAGACCACCGGCGGTCGTACCGTGCGCTATGAGGTGGGCAGCGGACGCAGCGTGCGCTTCGTGGCGGCGGACTTCAACGAGGCCTGCCTGGGCGTGCTCAACAAGCCCATCACCCGCATCCAGTTTGAGGACTTGCCCAGCAGCAGCCGGGGCACTCTGTACCTCAACTACAACACCAGCACCGGCCGGGGCACCGCCGTGAAGAGCAAGACCAATTATTATTACAATTCCAGCCCCCGCATCAGCGACCTGACCTTTGTGTCCAACGGCGGCTATTCCGGCACCGTGCGCATCGGCTTCACCGGCTACACCGGTAGCGGCAGCGACGAGAAATTCACCGGCACCGTGGAAATCATGGTCAGCGCCGGGACCCCCAACGTGACCTATTACTCCACCACCAATGCCGGCACCGTCCGTCTCAATGGCTCCACCCTGGCCAGCGCCTGCAACGGCGTGATGAGTGGGAACCTGTCCTATATCCAGTTCACCGGCCTGCCTGCCAGCAGCGTCGGGCACCTCTATCGCAACTACAACGGCTTCAACACCGGCACCCAGGTCTCCACCGGCACCCAGTATTACGTCAACGGTAACCCCAGCATCGATCAGCTCACTTTCGTCCCCCGGAATACCTTCCAGGGGGTGGCCAGCCTCAGCTACACCGGCTACAGCACCAGCGGCGAGCAGGTCAGCGGACGCATCGACATCACCGTCAGCAACGGCGGCCTTACCAGCTCCTTCAACGACATGGGCAACCACAGCTGGGCCAACGCCTCCGTGAACTACCTGGCCAGCAACGGCGTGGTCAACGGCATCGGCAACGGCAATTACGGCCCCGGCCTGAATATCCACCGCTGTGACTTTGTGGTGATGCTCTGCCGTGCCTTCGGCTTCAACACTGGCAGCAACGATTCCGGCTTCGACGACGTCCCCGCCGACAGCTACTATAGCCAGGCCGTGGCCACCGCCAAACGCCTGGGCATCGTCTCCGGCACCGGTGGGAACAACTTCACCCCCAACGGCCAGCTCACCCGCCAGGATGGGATGCTCATGGTCCGCAACGCCCTCTCCACCGCCGGGTGGAGCATCAGCAGCGACCCTGCCGTCCTGGGCAGCTTTGAGGATGGCGGCACCGTCTCCAGCTACGCCCGCAACGCCGTCAGCGCCCTGGTGCAGCTGGGCGTGGTGTCCGGCGACAGCAACGGCCGCCTGCGCCCCCACGACCCCATCACCCGCGCGGAGCTGGCGGTGCTCCTCCACCACATCATGACCATGTGACGGGGACCCCCTGAATTTTAGGAAAAGGAGAGCTGGTATATGGAGCCGACCACCCTACAAGCAGAATTGACCAAAACGGTTGACCTGGGCCCCCTAATGGCCCCAAAGACAGAACAAGGCGAAGAAATCGAAATCAACGTGACCAATCAGCCCGTGATCGACTACGGCCTGCGCCCCGGTATGACGGTGGAAGTCCTCACCGTGAAAAACCGCCTGACCTTCATGGGCCGGGTGGAGAGCTACAAAAACGGCGCCGTCATCATCCGCGAGGCCAACGGTGACACCCTGCCCATGGTGCTGTACAACAAGGAGATCAAGCTGCGCTTCTTCTTCAACCAGAAAAACTTGGTCCTCAACGGCAAGATCTGCGGCAGCACCAAGTATATCTGGAAGGTGGACCGCCTGGAAAGCGCCTTCTCCAAGGAGCAGCGGGCCTTCTTCCGCCAGCGCATCAGCCCCAACACCCCGGCCCTCTGCGCCCGGCGTTCCAGCGCCGGGGTGGAGGCCAAACGGGCTGCCCCCTGCCAGATCCTGGACATCAGCGCCGGAGGCATCCTCCTGGCCTCCCAGGAGGACTACCAGGAGGGCAACCGCCTCTCCATCACCGGCGTCTACCTGGTGGAGAAGGAGGACCCCTTTGCCTTCCGCTGCCTGGTCCGCCGGGTGGGCGAGGAGGAGGAAGAGGACGGGTCCATCCGCTACGGATGCCAGTTCGAGTCCATCGCCCCCAGGGAGCAGGACCGCCTTCTCAGCGCCATCTTCACCCTCCAGCGGGAGGAGATCCGCAAGCAAAGAGAGCGGGAAGGCCTGCTCTGACCCCCCTATCGTACACGAAAAAGCCAGGGCCCTGACGGGTCCTGGCTTTCTATCTGAAAGAAAACCCACTCGATAGACGAGTGGGTTTTCTGATATCGATTAAAATACTCACACAGGGACCGCCGTTTTTTCCGTCAGGTCCTCGGCAACTGCCCCAGCCCTGGCCATATCCTTGGCGTTGGCCAGCATGAGCTTGATGCGGTTCTCCTGGTTGATCTTGGTGGCGCCGGGGTCGTAGTCCACCGCCACGATGTTGGAGTTGGGGAAATCGTCCTTAAGCACTCGGATCATCCCCTTGCCCACAATGTGGTTGGGGAGACAGCCGAAGGGCTGTGCGCAGACGATGTTGGGGGTACCGCTGTGGATGAGCTCCAGCATTTCCGCCGTAAGCAACCAGCCCTCGCCCATCTTACAACCGTCGTTGAGGTAGCCCCGGACGAAGTTGTGAAGCTCGGCAAAGGGGGCTGGGGCCCGGAAGCCCCTGTGTTGCAGGGCGGCGATCATGTCCTGCTGGCATTTTTCCACATAGCCCATGAAGAACTTGCACAGGGCATATTTGGTCATCTTCCCGCCGAACATCTCAATGTCCGACACCCGGTTGTAGATTTTGAAGATGAGGAAGTCCGTCAGCCCCGGCACCACCGGCTCTGCCCCCTCTTCCAGAAGGAACTCTTCCAGGTGGTTGTTGCCCAGGGAGGAGAATTTAATGTAGATTTCTCCCACTACGCCAACCCGGACCTTGGGCTCCCATTCTATGGGGATGGATTTGAAATCGGCGCAGATCTCGTCCAAAATGCTGCGCATCTGCTTTCGAGTCATCCCCTTGCCCTGGTCAAAGCGGTTCAGGAGCTCGGAGGTCCAGAACTCCACCTTGGCGGTGGTGTCCCCAGGGTTGATCTCATAGGGCCGCACCTGGTTGGCCACGTTCATGATCAGGTCGCCATACATCATGCCGTAAATCAGCCGGCGGATGAGCCCGATGGTCCAGTGGAAGCCGGGGTTTTTCTCCATACCGAAGGAGAGGGAGAGGACGGGGATATAGTCCAGCCCCGCCTTTTCCAGGGCCTTACGGAGCATGTGGATGTAGTTGGAGGCCCGGCAGCCGCCGCCAGTCTGGGTGATGAGCAGAGCCACCTTGTGGGGATCATAGCCCCCGTTCTGGATGGCGTCGATCATCTGTCCAATCACCAGCAGGGCGGGGTAACAGGCGTCGTTGTGGACGTATTTCAGGCCGGACTCCACCACGGCGTGGCTGTCGTTGTCCAAAATACGCACCTTGTACCCGGTGCGCTCCAGGAGCTTAGCAAAAAAGCCAAAGTGGACCGGGAGCATTTGGGGGATCAGGATGGTGTATTCCTTGCGCATCTCCTCGGTGAAGAGGAGACGGCCGGTGCTGTCATATTCCAATTTTGCCATGGTTACTGCCCTCCTCTCTTATCCCGCTCGTCCAGGGCGGCGATGAGACTGCGGATGCGGATTTTCACCGCCCCCAGGTTGGAGATGTCGTCGATTTTTAGCTGGGTGTACAGGTCCCCGCCCTCCTCCAGGATGGCCCGGAGCTCATCGGTGGTGATGGCGTCCACCCCGCAGCCGAAGGACACCAACTGGATAAAGGCCATGTCCGGCTGAGTACACACATAGCGGGCGGCGTTGTACATCCGGGCGTGGTAGGTCCACTGGTTCAGCACCCGCCGGGGCTGTTTGTCCATGTGGTGGAACACCGCGTCCTCGGTAATCAGCACGAAGCCGAAGGAGGTAATCAGGTCATTGATGCCGTGGTTGATCTCCGGGTCCATGTGGTAGGGCCGCCCGGCCACCACCAGGATTTTCTTCCCCTGCTCCCTGGCCCAGTGGATGTATTCCTCCCCCTTCTCCCGCACCAGGGTGCGGAAGCCGTCGTAGGCGCTGTACGCCTTGCGGATGGCCTTCACGCTCTCCCGCTTGGGGATGCCAAACGTCTCCGCCAGCAAAGCGGCCCCCTTCTTTTCAAAGTCCTTGGGCCGGTGAATACCCAGGTTGGGGTGGAGATAGCGGACCTTTTCCAGGGCGGGGATGTTCACCCCCAACAGGTCTGGGTAGTAGGCCACCACGGGGCAGTTGTAGTGGTTGTCCGACAAGTGCTCGTCGAAGTTGTAGGACATACAGGGGTAGAAGATGGTCTCCACCCCCTCCTCCAATAGGGCCATGATGTGGCCGTGGAGGAGCTTGGCGGGATAGCAGACAGTATCCGAGGGAATGGTTCGCTGGCCCTTGATGTACAGGCTCCGGGTGGAGGCAGGGGAGAGGACCACCTCAAAGTTCAGCTCGGTGAACAGGGTGAACCAGAAGGGGAAGTTCTCGTACATATTCAGGCCGAAGGGGATGCCGATACGGCCACGGGAGCCGTCCCCGCTGCCCTTGCCCTCTAGGGCGCGCAGGTAGTCGTATTTGAACTTCATCAGGTCGGGGATTTCCGCCTTTTCCTGGCCCAGGGGCCGGGAGCAGCGGTTGCCGGAGATGAAGCGCCGCCCCCCGTCGAAGCGGTTGACGGTGAGAGAACAGTGGTTGGTGCACAGCTTGCAGGTGGCAGGCTTGGCCTCATGGGTAAAGTGCTCTAGGGCCTGGGGAGACAGAAGGGTGGATTCCGTCAACCCCGCTTCCAGCGCCGCCAAGGCGGCCCCGTAGGCTCCCATCATGCCCGCGATGGTGGGGCGGGTGACGTTCCGGCCAATCTCCTGCTCAAAGGAGCGCAGCACCGCGTCATTGAGGAAGGTGCCCCCCTGGACCACGATGTGCTTGCCCAGGTCGTCGGCGGAGGCCGCCCGGATCACCTTATAGATGGCGTTCTTCACAATGGAGATGGACAGCCCCGCGGAGATATCCTCCACACTGGCCCCGTCCTTCTGGGCCTGCTTCACCGAGGAGTTCATGAACACGGTGCAGCGGGACCCCAGGTCCACCGGATGCTTAGAGAACAGCCCCATTTTGGAAAAGTCCCCGATGGAATATTCCAGGGCCTTGGCGAAGGTCTCGATAAAGGAACCGCAGCCGGAGGAACAGGCCTCGTTCAAGAGAATGGAGTCCACCGCCCCTTGGTGGATCTTAAAGCACTTCATATCCTGGCCGCCGATGTCGATGATGAAATCCACGTCGGGGTTGAAGTGCTGGGCGGCCTTCAGGTGGGCCATGGTTTCCACCAGGCCCAGATCGCAGGAAAAGGCGTTTTTAATCAAGTCCTCCCCGTAGCCGGTGACAGCGGCGCCCTTGATGGCCACCCGCTCTCCGCACAGACGGTAGATCTCCTGGAGCTGGGGCAGGACGATGCTGACCGGGTTGCCCTGGTTGGAGTGGTAGAAGCTGTGGAGAATGTTCCCCTCCGGGTCAATGAGCACCAGCTTGGTGGTGGTGGACCCGGCGTCGATGCCCAGATAGGCGTCTCCGCTGTAGCTGTCCAAGTCCACCAGGGGAACGGACATGGCGTTGTGCCGGGCGGAGAAGCTGTCGTACTCCCCCTGGCTGGTGAAGAGGGGGGGCATCACGTCCACGGCTTGGGTGATGTTGGCGGAATTTTCCAAGCTGCTCAGCAATTCCTCAAAGGGCTGAGGGGGCTGGTCGTTGGCGCACAGAGCCGCGCCGATGGCGGCGTAACAGTCCCCGTCCTTGGGGAAGATGGCGTGGTCCTGGTCCAGGTTCAGGGTCTCCACAAAGCGCTCCCGCAGGCCCTTCATGAAGTGGAGGGGCCCCCCCAGAAAGACGATCTTCCCCGTGAGCTCCCGGCCCTGGGAGAGGCCCGCCACCGTCTGGTCCACCACCGCCTGGAAGATGGAGGCGGCAATGTCCTCCTTCCGCCCGCCCTGGTTCAGGATGGGCTGGATGTCGCTCTTGGCGAACACCCCGCAGCGGGAGGCGATGGGATAGATTTTTTCATGCTTCAAGGACAACTCGTCCAGCTCGTCCGCTGTCACGTTCAGCAGGGTGGCCATCTGGTCAATGAAGGAGCCGGTGCCCCCGGCGCAGGAGCCGTTCATCCGCTCCTCCAGGGTGTTGCCGAAGAAGATGATCTTGGCGTCCTCGCCCCCCAGTTCGATCACCGCGTCGGTGCCGGGGTCCAGGGTGCGCACGGCGGCGGCGGTGGCGTAGACCTCCTGGACAAAGTCCAGTTCCGCGGCCTTGGCCACCCCTAGCCCGGCGGAGCCGGTGACCATCAGCTGGACGGCCTGCCCGCCCAGCCCCCGGAGGGTCCGCAGGGTCTCGCAGGTGCGCTCCCGTGTTTTGGAATAGTGCCGCTCGTATGAGCGGAACAGGAGCTTATTTTGTTCATCCAGCACCACCACCTTCACCGTGGTGGAGCCAATGTCGATTCCGATACGCAGCATAGTACACCTCGAAAAACAGCTTGCTCTTGGCTATTGATATGAGAGCAAGACGGGAGACAGTCCCACAAAAAAACGGGACTGCCGGATTTGGTAGACCTATTATACAAGAGAATGTGTCGAAAAACAACAAAAAACTTGTGCCAGGGGAGGAAAGAAAGTAAAGAAAATCTAAAGGACAGCGAGATAGTAGGATTGAAAGCTTGCGTTCATGGAGGGGATAGGCGTATGATTTAAGGTGGAATTGACCTTGCGGCGGGGAGATTAAGGAGAAGAATAATGCGCCGAAAAAGACAATCGCTTTTTCGGCGCATGGGACATGGGAGAGGGGCGCTTGTAAAATGGAAGACATTAGAGCTATTCTACCCCCGGCTTTATCACCGGGGGTAGAATAATAACGATATCGTTCCACTATGTCAAAGCGTGCTAAGTTTCTCTATGATAGAAGCAGCTTTTTTACAGGAGTCGATGTTTGCCTTTATCGGAGAAACATTTGGGTATTTTTTTGTGCCATCTGCATTTTTTTCTTGTGCGATGTCATTCATCCAGTCTTCTTGGGCAGCTATCCAGGCATAAAGGTATTTGAGAGGGTCTCCGAAGCGTTCGTCAGTTTCGGGGGCATTTTGCCCATAAATGGAGTTCCGATAGAGCTCCGGGTGAATCATGCGATCCATTTCTTCGGAGGGAGGAGGATAATAGAAGAAGTTTCCATTCTCATCGTAATCTCCCAGAGGAGTAAAACTGGTCGGATTCAAACTGTAGAAATCACTGTCGGAAATCACATTCAAATCTTTGAGTTCGCGGGTGAGAGAGTACCATTCGTCACGGGATACGTTGCCGTAGCCGTTTTTTATTTGATTCAATACCCGCTGTGAATTTGCGGAAAGCTGCTTGCGAATGGCTTTCAAATCACTAGAATCCGCAGAAGAAAAACTATCATATTTTTTCTTCATCTCAGCCTGAAATTTGTTTCTTTCCTGCAGCTGCTCTGGTGTCAGAGGTTTAACATCTGGATTCAAAAAGGTAGTCTGACCATAGGGACGGTTTACATGAAATGTAGTCATACGAATGTACCATACTGAATGCCAGGATCATAGCTGATGAACTCGGCCGTCAGTTCAACAGGAATTCTTGCTTGATTCGAGACCGTGGGATAATAAATAAGTTCCCCGGAAACACCGATTTTGTAATACGGAGTTTTCTCATCTTTGATAAGACTCGTTGTCTCAAAGTTTTTGGTGCCAAGAGAGGCGGGATATCCTAGTAAGGCAGATTTACCAGCGGCTGTCCAGGTATAAAGATCCCAACGAACAGCGCGGTATGCTTGGATATTGTAGCCAGCGTTTACGCACCAACCAACAGGGGTGACCCCATAGTCACTGAGTTTATCTTTGTATTCTTGCAGCTTGGTGGGGCCGATTTGAGAGCGCATAAAGCTATTTCCGGGAATAGGGGGAAAATAGAGATAGTGGTTCCGATACACGGATGTTCTCCCGTTTGCATCAGCAACTATGGCGTACAGTTTCAGGCCCGTAGGCTCAACCCTTGCGACGGCTCGTTCAATCCCATCATCTTCTACTGCCTCAGAAGGGTCGTTGAGGTTGGTGCTTTCACTCAACTCTTCGGAAGGATCAACATAGGTCTCGACATTGACAGCGCTGGCCATAGGAACGACCATGAGTGCGGCCAACAAAAAAGCAATAAAAGTTTTTTTCATGGAAATACCTCCTGTTTATGTAAGTGCAATGCGTGCATAGACCGAAATACCAGGATGTTTTCGGTCTATGCGTTTGTCCGATTAACTGTGCATAGGCATCTACCTCCTCTCTAATCCCGTCGAAACAGGTCCGTTGATGGATGCCTCTACTCTACACATCCCGGCAGAAAAGGAAAAGTATACACATTTCAGGAAAAAAGTAAAAATTTCTGAAAAAAAGAATGAATACATGAAAAGAATATGATATAATCCCCTCAAAATAAAAAGGAGGGGGAACCATGCAGCCAGATCAGAAGCGTTTCTTTGAGAAGTTGTATTGGGAGCAGTACCAGCCGCTTCTCTGTGAGGCGAAGAAGAAAATGAGCGACCCGGTTCTGGCGCAAGATATGGTACAAGATACCTTTTGCGCGGCGTTGAACCGGATCGACTACTTGATGACGCATGAGAACCCAGGTGGGTGGCTGAGCCTGGCGTTAAAGTATAAAATCCTGCATCTTTATGAAAAACAGGCCCAAAAGAAACGGCTGTTTATAGAAGCGGAAGACTATGTGGAGCCCGGCGAGCTAGACCCAAACATCCAAGCGCTGGAAGAGGAAAGCGGCGAGATGTTAGAAAAGATCCGGGAGAGCTTAACGCCGGAAGAATTTCATTACCTCACCCGTCTGGTACTGGATGAGGTCAGCCACAAGCAGTTGGGTGAGGAATTTCATATCACGGAGATTGGTAGCAAAAAGAAACGGGAACGCATCATCAAAAAGCTAAACAAGAAATTCCCGGAATATTCAAGAAAAAACAGCAAAAAGGACAAAGAGGAAAAGGATTGAAAAATATGTATACTTTTTTGTCGTTTCAAAGGATAAATAGATTGGAGGGGAATTTATGAAGAAGGAGACCTATGACGCTGCCTACTTTTCATCCCTCACGACCCAGCAGCTAGAGGAGATGATCGACCTAGGTTTGGGGCTGCCTAGCCAGGAGAACAGGGAGGCACTCCTTCGTATTTTGGAGGTGTTGGAACAAAGGGAAAACGACGCCATTGTGCAAAAGGCTTGGGAGGAGTTTCAGCTCTATTACAATAGCCCGGAACGGCAAGGGAAGGAGAAGTATGACTTCGACGAAGCCGCATTGGAGGAAGAGGAGGCGAGAGAAAGAGAAAAACGAGAGAAACAGGAGAAAAAGACAGGCCGTAGGGTCTCTTTTTCCCGCGTGTGGGCGGTTGGCCGGGTTGCCATTTTGACCGTCATCCTTACCTTTGCTACCATGGTGGCCGCCCAGGCAGCGGGGGTGAACGTGTTCGGTGCTTTAGGAGAATGGACAGACAATGCTTTTCGCTTTAACCTGGGAACACCGCCGACATCAAGGCTGCTTTCGGAGGAAGAAGCCTACGTAGAGGCATTCCGGGGCAGGCTTTATGAAATCGGGATTCCTGCGGATTTGGCTCCTACTTGGTATCCAGAAGGCTTTGTGCCAGATATGAATAGACTTTACACGGAGACTGTTGAAGATGGATTTGATTCAGTCGGCTGCGGTTTTGATAATGAAGCGGAAGATAAACATTATACCATTTCGATTGACCGATATTATGACAAAGAACTTCTCAATAACCTTATCGTTGAAAAAAACGATAAAGACGAAGTGGAAACGTACACTGTCAATAAGAGAACATTTTATATCATGCGAAATAACCCTGGATATACAGGAACTTGGTCAGACGGAGAACTGCTCATCGTAATAGGTGGAAACCTTTCTAAGACTGAAGTAAAAGAAATCATAAATTCAATTGGAGGATAATCACTGTGAAACGTATTTTTTCTGCGATTTTGGTTTGTGCTGTGCTTTTAAGCTGCTGTACAAGTGCGTTTGCGGCAACGGAAAGCGGAGAACGGGTAGCAAATATCTTGAATGTATATACTGCGTCTGCATCAACAGGAACCAAATCCGGTGAAGTGAAAATAACGTATCGGGCAGGGGCAAACCGCCTGTCGATGGCTATTGGGGTAGCATCCATTGCGATTTATAAAAGTGATGGAAGCTATGTGACAACGATCAAGGGCACTACGGCCAATGGGTTGATATCGTTCAATACGGACCAAAAAAGTGGCAGCTATACTTACAAGGGAACCTCCGGTGTGTTTTACTATGCTATTGTTACCATCACCGCCACGTCAGGGAGTGAAACGGACAATAAGGCGGTCAGAACGAATATCGCGCAGGCAAAGTGAGCGATGCCAATCACAGAAACTACCCCCCAGCAGGACCATCCAAAGGTCCCACTGGGGGGCAATTTCATCTCTGTGTAGAACCGGACTGCAGGGGCACCAACGCCAGCTTCCCCCCCTGTTCCTCCAGGTATAAGGTACTGCCGGCGCGGATCTCCTCCCGCAGCAACAGCTCCGCGGCGGGGTTTTCCACCTCACTGCGGATGAGCCGCCGCAGGGGCCGGGCGCCGTAGCGCTTGTCGGTGCCGGCTTGGACCAGATGGGCCACTGCCGCCTGGGTGGGGAGGAAGCGCACCCCCTGTTCCGCCATCCGCTTTCCCACGGAGTCCAGGAGCTTTTTGGCGATGGCGGTGAGCTCCCGGCTCTCTAAGGGGTGGAACACCACGGTCTCGTCCAGGCGGTTCAAAAATTCCGGGCGGAACACTTGCCGCAGCTCCCGCTGCAACACGGCCTCCCCGGCCTTCTGGTCCTGTTCCTGGGAGGAAAAGCCCAGGGTGGTCCCGGCGGAGAGCCGCTCGCCTCCGACGTTGGAGGTCATCACCACCACGGTGTTGCGGAAATCCGTTCTCTTGCCGTGGGCGTCGGTGAGGACGCCGTCCTCCATGATCTGCAGCAGCAGCCCCCACACGTCCGAGTGGGCCTTTTCCAGCTCGTCGAAGAGCAGGACGGAATAGGGGTGCCGCCGGACGGCCTCGGTGAGCTGGCCCCCCTCCTCATGGCCCACATAGCCCGGCGGGGAGCCGGTGAGACGGCTGGTGGTGTGCTTTTCGGAAAATTCTGACATATCGAAGCGCAGGAGGGCCTCCTCCTGGCCAAAGAGCACCTGGGCCAGGGCCTTGCACAGCTCCGTTTTTCCCACCCCCGTGGGCCCAAGGAAGAGGAAGGCCCCCACGGGCCGGTCCGGCTCCTTCAAGCCCGTCCGCCCCCGGCGGACCGCACGGGCCACGGCATTCACCGCCGCGTCCTGGCCAATGACCCGCTTGTGCAGCGCCTCTTCCAGGTGTAGCAGCCGTTCCTTCTCCGGTTGGGTCAGGGCGGTGAGGGGGATGCCCGTCCACTGGGACACCACCCCCGCCACCTCCTGGGGGGTGACAGCAGGCTCCTGCTTCCCCGCCTGCCAGCGGCGGACGGAGGCCTCCAACTCCCGGCGGAAGTCCAGCTCCGCGTCCCGGCAGCGGGCGGCGGTCTCATAGTCCTGGTTGGCGATGGCCTCGTTGCGCTCCCGCGCCGCCTGTTGGATGCGCCCCTCCAGGGCTTGCAGCTCCGACGGGGGCCCCATGGTCTGGAGCCTTGCCTGGGCGGCGGCCTCGTCTAAGAGGTCGATGGCCTTGTCCGGCAGCCGCCGGTCCGGCAGATAGCGCACGGACAGGGAGACGGCGGCCTCCAAGGCCTCCCGCTGGAAGCTGATCTGATGGTGGAGGCTGTACCGGGGCACCAGGGAGTGTAGGATGGCCAGGGCCTCCTGCTGGCTGGGCTCCTCCACCCGGACGCTCTGGAAGCGCCGCTCCAGGGCGGCGTCCTTCTCGATGATCCGCCGGAACTCATCCACCGTGGTGGCGCCGATGAGCTGGATCTGGCTCCGGGCCAGGGCTGGTTTGAGGATGTTGGCGGCGTCGATGGCCCCCTCGGCGCTGCCCGCCCCCACGATGGTGTGGAGCTCGTCCAGGAAGAGGATCACGTTGCCCGCGCGGGCCACCTCCCCCAGGATGTTCTTCATCCGGTCCTCAAACTCCCCCCGGTACTTGGTCCCCGCCACAATGGAGGGCAGGTCCAGGGCCATCAGGCGCTTGCTCCGAAGCTGGTCGGGCACCTGGCCGCGGGCCATCCGCTGGGCCAGCCCCTCCACCACGGCGGTCTTGCCCACGCCGGGGTCCCCTAGTAGCAGGGGGTTGTTCTTGCTCCGGCGCAGGAGGATTTGGATGACCCGGCGCACCTCTTCCTCCCGACCGGCCACCGGGTCAAAGCCCCCCTGGGCGGCCTGCTGGACCATGTCGCGGGCGTGCTGGTCCAACAGGCGGGTGGCGGCCCCGGCAGGCGGGGGGGTGTACTCCCGCTCCTCTCTGGACCGGGAGGAGTAGGTCCCCCCACTGCCCAGGGAGGCCAAGGTCTCCCGATAGAGCTGGTTGGGGTGGATGCCCGCCTCCTCCAGCAGGGCCACGGCGCTGCCGTCCCCCTGGCGCAGCATCCCCAGGAGCAGATGGCGGCTGCCCACCTGGCTGTGCTTCATTCGGACGGCCTCCTCCACCGCCAGCTCCACGATCTTTTCCAGGCGGTTGGTGAGCTGCCGGTGATGGGGGAGGGGGGCCCCGATCCCCTGCCGGCGGGTGAGAGCCTCCATGATTTTCTTCTGCTCCGCCCCAGCCTGGGTCAGGAGCTTGGCGGCGCCACACTTGGGCTGCTGGAGAAAGCCCAACAACAGGTGTTCGCTGCCTACGTAATCGTGCCCTAGCCGCTGGGCCATGGCCCCGGCAATGGCCAGGCTCCCCTTGGCGCAGGGGGAAAAGGCGGCAGTTTTCATGGCTTCCCCTCCTTTTTGCCCAGTTCCGGCCCTGCGGCGGGGGAAATGACGGATTTGTTTCGGACTTCGTGGCTTTCCGAGCGGGGCGCACCCTCTAAATTGGGGGTGGCGCTGGCGGGGAAGTCTGGGATGGGTATGCGGTTTTGCATAGAGAAACACCTCTCTCACTTGGTTCTGTGTGTAAAATCTATAAAAATCATGCCCGAAAACCAGAAAAATAACCAACATTTTTCAGTGAATTTTGAATTGCATTTTTCAAAAGTTATGTTACAATGGTCAGTGCCAAGAAATTTTATTGGGAGGTAGTGAAACCATGTATGTGATCAACCCCGAACTGTGCACCTTCTGCAAAAAGTGCATCGATGAATGTCCCACCAACGCCATCGTTGAGGGTAACGTTGACGGCAAGGATGTCTGCATCGTCAACTCCGAGTGCATCGACTGCGGCGCCTGCGAAGATGCCTGCGAGACTGATCCCAAGGCCCTGGGCTATGTGGAGTAAGATCCCCGCATAAAAAAAGAAAACGAGCGCACCGAAAGAAATGGGGTGCGCTCGTTTTGTTTTTGTTGAGATTTCAGCGGGAATGTGCTATATTAAAAAGAAACTGTGAACCTGTGCCCTCATCCAGGCGGCTGCGGAGGAGCCTGCGCTTCACACAACCGGCCCCTGCGGTATACGATAGGATAAGCCCAAACTTCAGTTGAGAAAAGGAGGGCACCACAGTGAAAATTGTTGTGCTGGCTGGCGGTCTCAGCCCGGAGCGGAACGTCTCCCTCTCTTCCGGGACCATGATCGCCCACGCCTTACAGAGTTTAGGCCACCAGGCGGCCCTGGTGGATATGTACATAGGGTTGGAGGACTACACCGGCCCCCTGGGGGACTATTTTGACCAGCCCATCTCCGACCGGTGGCGCAACATCGCCCCGGTGGCCCCGGACCTGGCGGCGGTGAAGGCCGCCCGGCGGCTGGATAGCCCCAGCCAGTTCGGCCAGGGGGTGCTGGAGCTGTGCCAGATGGCGGACATCGTGTTCTTAGCCCTTCACGGCACCTGCGGGGAGGACGGCCGGGTCCAGGCGGCCTTTGACCTATTGGGCATCCCCTACACCGGCTCCGGCTACCTGGGCTCCGGCATTGCCATGGATAAGGACCTCACCAAGCGCCTCATCGCCCACCTGGACGTAAAGACCCCCCGCTGGCAGCGCTTGCAGCTCACCCAACAGCAGATCGAGCCCCTTACCCAGACGTTGCCCCTGCCCTGCGTGGTGAAGCCCGTGGCCAGCGGCTCCTCCATCGGGGTGTTCATTACCCACAGCCGGGAGGAGCTGCGCACCGCCCTGGAGGAGAGCTTGGCCCTGGGAGGGGCCTGCGTGGTGGAGGAATACATCACCGGCCGGGAGATCCAGGTGGCTCTGTTGGAGGACCGGGCCCTGCCCTCCATTGAGATCATCCCCAAGACGGGGTTTTATGACTATAATAATAAGTATCAGCCCGGTGCGGCGGAGGAAGTCACCCCCGCCCCCATCCCCCCCGCCTGGGAGGCGGCGGTGCAGCAGGCGGCCCTGACGGTATATCGGGCCCTGGGTCTGGGGGTCTACTCCCGCGCCGACTTCATCGTGGACGAGACGGGCACCCCCTGGTTCCTGGAGATCAACACCCTCCCCGGCATGACCCCCACCAGCCTGGTACCCCAGGAGGCGGCGGTGGTGGGGCTGGACTACCCGGCCCTGTGCCAGACCATCGTGGAGGAGTCCCTGCGCCTGCGGGGCAAGGTTTTGGAAAAAAGCGGGCCAGCCCGCCCCACCCCTTTGGGTGATTTTTGAGGATAGAGGAGAAATTCCATGGAAGCTATGACAGTTCGAGAGCTGCTGGAAGCCACCGGCGGCGTTTCCCTGGGCGGTTTTTCCCATTGGGAAAAGACCGTCACCTCTGTGGAGACCGACAGCCGCGCCATCCATCCCGACGCCCTGTTCGTGGCCCTGCGGGGGGAGCGCACCGACGGCCACCGCTACATCGCCACCGCCCTGGAGAGCGGTGCGGCTGGCTGCCTGACGCAGGAAGTCCCGGAAACCCTGGACAACGACAAGTTCTATATCAAGGTGCCGGACACCATGGTGGCCATCGGACAGGTGGCCAGGGCCTATAAGGCCCGCTTCCCCATCCCAGTGGTGGGCATCACCGGCAGCGTGGGCAAGACCACCACCAAGGATATGGTGGCCTCGGTGCTGGGGAGCAAATACCGGGTGCTGAAAACCGAGGGGAACTTCAACAACGAGCTGGGCCTGCCCCTGACCCTCTTCCGCCTGAGCCGGAAGGACGAGATCTGCGTGCTGGAGATGGGCATGAACCACTTTGGGGAGATCGACTACCTCACCAGCCTGGTGTGCCCCGACGTGGCGGTGATGACCAACATCGGGGACTCCCACATCGAGAACCTGGGCAGCCGGGAGAACATCCTCAAGGCCAAGTCGGAGATTTTCCACTACATGAAGCCCGGCTCCCTGGCGGTGCTCAACGGCGACGACCCCCTCCTCCGGGGCCTGGAGGGGAAGATCACCCCCTCCGTCCTCTTCTGCGGGGCGGACAATCACCCCCCGTACCAGGCCAAGTCCATCCAGCAGCTGGGGGCCCAGGGGATGAAATGTACCGTACATACCCCGAAACGGACCTTCGACGTGACCGTGCCCGCCCTGGGCAGCCACATGATCTATCCCGTGCTCATGTCCTGCGCCATTGGAGAGCATTTTGGCTTAAATGAGGAGGAGTTGATTCAGGGCATCCATGCCTTTGTCCCCACGAAGATGCGCATGAACGTGCTGCACCAGGGGGAAGTGACCATCCTGGATGACGCCTACAACGCCAACCCCCAGTCCATGGGTGCGGCCCTGGAGGTCCTGTCCCAGAGCGGCGGGACCAAGCGGGTGGCCATTTTGGGGGATATGTTCGAGCTGGGCAGCCTGGGCCCGGAGCTGCACTACGGCGTGGGGGAATACGCCGGCAACGTGGGGAACATCGACATCCTGTTGGCGGTGGGAGAGCTGGCCCGGAACATCTATGAAGGGGCCAAAGCCGCCCGCGTCCCGGCGGTGTTCTATGCCAAGGACAAGGCGGAGGCCAAGGCCATCCTGCCCAAGCTCATCCAGCCGGGGGCGGTGGTGCTGGCCAAGGCCTCCCGCGGCATGGCCTTTGAGGAGCTGGTCCGGGAGGTCCGCCGCCTGGCCCCGGAGGGCTAACCGCCCCGGCACCGATGCAGAAAGAAAACGAACGGGCCCTTCCGGGCCCGTTCCGTTCGGATACATTCGATCACATCTCATCAAAGTTGAGGATCATTTTCCGGGGGGCGTGCTTTACCAGCTCGTCCAAGGTCTCCTCATAGGGGGCGCTGACGATGCCCCGGTCGGTGATCATCCCGGTGATGAGGAAGGCGGGGATCACGTCATAGTCCGGTGACCAGTGCTGGATGCCGGCGGGGGAGGGCTCGATGGGCTTGGCGTCTGCCAAAAAGGCTGCGCCGCTGTCCAGGGAGAGGTCCACGTCGTCGGCGTTGAGCACCGCGTAAAAGGGGATGGAGTGGAAATAGCTGACAATGGCCAGTTCATAAGCTCCCACAGGGGCCTTCAAGTCCCCATTTTTCGCCGCCAGGATGCCGTCGCACAGGACCATGTGGGCCCCCTGCTGGGACAGGAAGGTGGCGGCGGCGTTGTCGGGGAGGACGGTGCAGGGGACCTTGTCTTTCAAAAGCTCCTGGGCCAGCAGCCCTTCCCCGGCCTGTGCCGGCGTTCCCTGGCACAGGGTGATCTGCTCCAAGATCTCCCGCTTGTGCCCCCGGCGGACAATGCCCAGGGCCCCGCAGGGGGAGGCGGAGTGGAAGGTCCCCCGGTCCGCCCGAACCAGGACGCGGCTGCCCTCCCCCATGATGTCCGTGCCGTTGCGGCAGATGTTCCGATCCGCTACCACCTGCTGGCGCTCATAGGTGACAGCGGTGGCCAGAAGGGTGGTCAGCCGGTCCACGTTCTTGGTATAGGCCTCTGGAGGATGCTCCATGAAGTCTAGGGCGGCGGCCATATCGCGGGAGCCGGGGCGGCTGCCCAACAGCAGGGCCTTGGCCTGGGCCAGAGCCTCGTCAAAGGTGGGGGTCTGCTGGGCGTCCTGCTTGGCCAGGGCGGCCAGGCAATAGGCATAGGCGCCGGCGATGGCGGCGATCTTCTCATCCACAATGGCGCCGGAGGAGAGGGCCGCGGCGGTCTCCTCCACGGTGGAGCAGGTGATCCAGGATTCTTCCTGGGGATACTTGGACTGATCCAGAAGGGACAGGACTTTATCCTGCCACTGAAGTGCGATCATACGCTGTGTGCCTCCTAAGTTTGTAAAATTCCGCCCCAATCGGGCGGGATATGACGATACTGGTATCATACCACACTTTACCGCCCTGCGCCACACCCAATTCACAATCATGCAAGACAAAGGAACGAAGCGCCATGATCGACATTGCAGTACATGACGTCACAAAGGAATATGAGCTGGGCCAGCCCGTTCTGGATGGCCTGAGCTTCCAGGTGGACACCGGGGAGCGGGTGGGCATCCTGGGCCGCAACGGCGCGGGGAAAACCACCCTGTTTCGCATCCTCACCGGCCAGGAGGAGGCGGACAGCGGCAGCGTGACCATCGCGCCGGGAAAGCGCCTGGGGCTGATCTCCCAGATCCCCGTGTACCCAGGGGGCTACCGGGTGGAGGACGTGCTACGCACGGCCTTCGACGAGCTGAAGGCCATGGAGGCGGAGATCCACAGCCTCTCCGACAAGCTGGCCCAGGGGGACCGGGAGCTTCTGGCCCGCTACGACCGGCTCCAAACCGCCTTCGAGACCGGCGGCGGCTATGAGACGGAGATGCGCCTGGAAAAGGTCTGCACCGGCCTGGGGCTGGAGCGCAGCTTCCGGGACCAGCTTTTTGCCGACCTCTCCGGGGGAGAGAAGACACGGGTGAACCTGGCCCGGCTCATCCTCATGGACACGGAGATCCTCCTGCTGGACGAGCCCACCAACCACCTGGACCTCAACGCCACTGTCTGGCTGGAGGACTATATCCGCCACTACAAGGGTACCGTCCTGGTGATTTCCCACGACCGCTATTTCCTGGACAGGACCATCGCCCGCGTAGTGGAACTCAAGGACGGGAGGGCGGAGTTTTACAGCGGCAACTACTCCTTCTATGCCATAGAAAAGGAGCGGCGGTATCTGGAACAGCTGCGCCGCTACAAAAAGGAGCAGGCGGAGATCCAACGCCTCTCCGACACCGCCCGGATGATGCACGAACACAACACCGAACACCTGAACAAGCGGGCCTTCTCCATTGAAAAGCGCATCGCCAAGCTGGAGCAGACCGCCCGCCCCACCCAGGAGCGGAAGATGAAGGCCCACTTCAACCAGGCGGAATTCCGGGCCGACGACCTGCTGAGCATCACGGACTTAGAAAAGTCCTTTGGCCAGCGGACCCTCTTCTCCGACGTCACCCTCCGGGTGGACGACGGGGAGCGCATCGCCCTGTTGGGGGACAACGGCACGGGGAAATCCACCCTCTTGAAGATCCTCCTGGGGGAGGAAGCCCAGGATGGGGGGAAGGTCAAGCAGGGGCTCACGGTGAAAACCGGCTACCTGCCCCAACAGATCCACTTTGCCCATCCAGAGCGCAGCCTCTTTGACACCATGCTCTATGAGGCCAACTGCACCCCCCAGCAGGCCAGGGACCGCCTGGGCCGCTTCCTCTTCCAGGGGGAGGATGTGTTCAAGCCGGTGTCCGTCCTCTCCGGCGGGGAGCAAAGCCGCCTGCGGCTGTGTATGCTCATGGATGAGCAGGTCAACTTATTGATTTTGGACGAGCCCACCAACCACTTGGACCTGGATGCCAGGGAGTGGATGGAGGGGGCGGTGGAGGACTATGGGGGGACGCTGCTGTTCGTCTCCCACGACCGCTACTTCATCGACCGCTTTGCCACCCGGATCTGGACCCTGGAGAACGGGAAGATCTCCGACTTCAAGGGGGACTACACCGCCTACCAGGCCATGCGGGAGCGGCAAAAGACCTTGGCTCCGCCTCCCAAGAAAGAGGAGAAGCCCAAGAAGGAAAAGCCCAAGCGCAGCGGCGGCACCAAGCAGCTGAAAAAAGAGCTGGCCGCCGCGGAGAAGCGCATGGAAAAGCTGGACCAGCTCCTGGAGGGGCTGGAGGGCCAGAAGGAGGCCGCAGCCTCCGACTATCAAAAGCTCCAGGAGCTTCTGGAGCAGGAGGGGGCCTATACCCAGGAGTACGACGCCCTTATGGAGACCTGGGAGACCCTCTCCACCGCCATCCAGGCGGAGGAAAACCCGTAAAACTTGCCCCGCATTTCCATGCGGCGGCATGGGAAAATTGAGGAACAACAAAGGAGATAGGGACATGGATCAACAGGAAAAGAAGCCCCAGACCACAGAGGATAAGATGGAGGAGCTCTTCCAGCTGCTGGAGGAAAAGGCGGCGGCTGGGGAGCTCAACGAGATCGACGAAGCCGACGAGGTGGAGAACAGCCGCTTCCGGGAAAAAATGGAGGAGTCCATGACCCCCATGAGCCAGTCAGAGCAGGCGGCCTATGAGTTCTCCATGATGATGAACCAGTACGAAGCCATGCTCCAGGACTACCAGCGCCGGGAGGCGGAGGAAAAGGCGGCGGAGCAAGGGGCCAAGGAGAAGGACCAGTAAATGCACCAGCAGCTAAGCAAGCTGGCCCTGCGCCTGGAAGAGGTGGAAGCTCAACTGGCCCAAAACGAGACCTACAGCGACCCGGAGCTGGTGGCCAAGCTCAGCCGGGAGCAAAAGGAGCTCACCCCCCTGGTGGAGCAGTTCTGCCAGTACCAGGCCAAGTGCCGGGAGCTGGCGGGCTTGGAAGACCTGCTGGGGGACCCGGAGTGCCGGGAGCTGGCCCGTCTGGAATACGACGGGGTGAAGGCGCAGGTGGCTAGCCTGGAGGAGACCCTGCGACAGCAGCTCCTGCCCAAGGACCCCATGGACGAGAAGGACGTGGTCATGGAGATCCGCGCCGGAGTGGGCGGGGAGGAAGCCGCCCTGTTCGCCGCCAGCCTCTACCGGATGTACGCCATGTATGTGGAGAAGCAGGGCTGGCGGCTGGAGACCGCCGGGGTCAGCGAGACGGAGCTGGGGGGAATCAAGGAGATCTCCTTCCTGGTGGAGGGGGCGGGGGCCTACGCCCGCTTGAAGCATGAGAGCGGCGTCCACCGGGTCCAGCGGGTGCCAGAGACGGAGTCCGGGGGGCGCATCCACACCTCCACCTGTACTGTGGCGGTGCTGCCCCAGGTGGACGAGGTGGAGTTCCAACTGGACCCCAACGACCTGCGCATCGACACCTTCCGCTCCTCTGGGGCTGGCGGCCAGCACGTCAACAAGACGGAGTCCGCCATCCGGGTGACCCACCTGCCTACAGGGACGGTGGTGGAATGCCAGGACCAGCGCAGCCAGTATAAGAACAAGGACCGGGCCCTGTCCATCCTCCGCTCCCGGCTTTACGAGCGGGCGGTGGAGGAGCAGGAGGCGGCCATCGCCGGGGAGCGCCGCAGCCAGGTGGGCAGCGGGATGCGCAACGAGCGCATCCGCACCTACAACTTTCCCCAGGGGCGGGTGACGGACCACCGGGTGGGCCTGACCTTATATAAGATCGACAGCATTATGGATGGAGAGCTGGAGGAGATCATCGACGCCCTGCGGCTCTGGGACCAGGAACAAAAAAGGAGCGAATGAGAAATGAAGACATTGATGGAGACCATTCGGTATAGCATAGAGGAGACCCAAGAGGCGGCTACCATGCTCTGGAAGGGTGGCCTGGTGGCCATTCCCACAGAGACGGTGTACGGCCTCACCACCAACGCCAAGGACGGCGTGGCAGTGCAAAAGATTTTTGACTTGAAGGATCGGGACTATGAAAAGCCCATTGGCGTCCTGGTCAGCGGCATGGAGATGGTGGAGCAGTACTGCCAGAACATTCCCCCCGTGGCCTACCGCCTGGCGGAGAAGTATTGGCCCGGTCCCCTGACCATGGTGCTGGAGGACAAGGGCGTGGTGCCCCTGATGGTCACCGCCGAGACGGACACCCTGGGGGTCCGCTGCCCGGACCATCCCCTGGCGTTGGAGATCATCAAAAAGGCGGACTTCCCCCTGGCGGCCACCTCCGCCAACCCCTCTGGGAAAGAGCCGGCCAAGAACGCCCAGGAGGTGTTTGCCTACTTTGACGGGGAGATCGAAGGGGTCGTAGACGGCGGCTCCAGCGCCCTTGGGGTGGCCTCCACGGTGGTGGATCTTACCCAGGAGGAGCCCAAAGTCCTCCGGGAGGGGGGCATCCCCACGGAAGAACTGCTGGCCTTCATCCGGGAGCACCAGGCATGAAGGTGATCGGCATCACCGGCCCCACCGGGGCGGGCAAGACCACCGCCCTGGGGGCCTTGGTGGCCCTGGGGGGGGAGATCATCGACGCCGACGCGGTGTACCACGAACTCACCGCCAGCAGCGATGCCCTGCGCCAGGAGCTGACCCAGCGCTTCGGCCCGGTGTATGAAAACGGCCAACTGGCCCGGAAAAAGCTGGGGGCCATCGTCTTTCAGGACCCCGCTGCTTTGGAAGATTTGAACGCCATCACCCACAAGTACATCAGCCAGGCGGTGGGGGCTCGGCTGGACGCGGCCCGCGCCCAGGGCCGCCCGGCGGCGGCCATCGACGCCATTGCCCTCTTGGAGGGCGGCCTGCTGGACTTTTGTGACTGCACCGTGGCCATCACTGCCCCGGAGGACTTGCGCATTCGGCGGATCATGGCGCGGGAGGGCATTTCGGAGGAATATGCCCGGATGCGGGTGTCGGCCCAGCAGAGCAGCGAATGGTTCCAGGCCCGCTGCGACTACTGTTTGGAGAACAACGAGGGGGATACCCCGGAGGGCTTCGCCCAGCGGGCCCAGACCCTGTTCCGGGAGATCATTGCCCTGCCTGCCGGAAAACCAAAGGCGGGGGCCCTGCACCCATGACGAAAAGGAGGGGGAACCATGACTGAGACGAAAGCGCCTACCCTGGCGCAGCAGAAGAAGGAGGAGCTTTTCCTCCAGCGGACCAACGGCTATGATGTCCTGACCCAGGAGGACCGGGAGGCCATGGAGCGCTATTGCACGGCCTATAAACACTTCCTAGACGAGGGTAAGACCGAGCGGGAGTGCGTCAGCTATGCGGTGGCCCTGGCCCAGCAGGCGGGCTTTCGTCCCCTGGAGCGGGGGGCGGTTTTGAACCCTGGCGACAAGGTCTACCGCAGCAACCGGGGGAAGGGGCTGATGCTGGCGGTCATCGGCAGCAAGCCCCTCTCGCAGGGGGCGGCCATCGCCGCCGCCCACATCGATTCCCCCCGGCTGGACTTGAAGCAAAACCCGCTCTATGAGGAAAAGGAGCTGGCCTATTGCAAGACCCACTACTATGGAGGGATCAAAAAGTACCAGTGGACCACCATCCCCCTGGCCCTCCATGGCCTGGTGGTGCTTCGGGACGGTACCCAGGTGCCCATCCGCATCGGGGAGGAGCCGGGGGACCCCCAGTTCACCGTGGGGGACCTGCTGCCCCACCTGGCGGCAGACCAGGGGAAAAAGACCATGGGGGACATCGTGAAGGCGGAACAGCTCAACCTCTTCGTGGGCAGTGTGCCCCTGGGAGAGAAGGGGGAGAGCGACCGGGTGAAGCTGGGGGTGCTGGATCTGCTCCATGAGAAATACGGCATGGTGGAGGAGGACTTCCTCTCCGCCGAGCTCATGGCCGTTCCCGCCGCCAAGGCGGTGGATATCGGCCTGGACCGCTCTGTCATCGGGGCCTACGGCCAGGATGACCGGGTTTGCGCCTTCGCCTGCCTCCAAGCCCTCCTGGACCTGGAGGGTACCCCGGAGACCACAGCAGTGTGCGTTCTGGCGGACAAGGAGGAGGTGGGCTCCCTGGGGGTGACGGGAATGCAGTCGGCGGCCTTTGACGTGTTCATGAGTGATCTGTGCCAGGCCCAAGGGGTCCCCTTGAAGTCCTGCTATGAAAGCGCCCTCTGTCTTTCCGCTGACGTTACCGCTGCCTACGACCCCAACTTTGCCGACGCCTATGAGAGCCGCAACAGCGCCTATTTCAACTACGGCGTGTGTATCAGCAAGTATACTGGAGCCCGTGGCAAGTCCGGGGCCTCCGACGCCTCGGCGGAGCTGGTGGGGCGGCTGCGGCGGCTCTTTGCCCAACACGGCGTCCTCTGGCAACTGGCGGAGCTGGGAAAGACGGACCAGGGGGGCGGCGGTACTGTGGCCTGCTACCTGGCCAACCGGAACATCGACACCATTGACGCCGGGGTCCCCGTGCTGTCCATGCACGCCCCCTTTGAGACCACGGCCAAGCTGGACTGCTACATGACCTACAAGGCCATGACGGCCCTGTATCACAGTTAAAGGAGGGAAGCCCTTTGCATATTTTTTCATCCATCCTATTGGGACTGGTCCAGGGCGTGGCGGAATTTTTACCCATCTCCAGCTCAGGCCACCTGTCCCTGTTCCAACACTTCTTTGGCCTGGCCAACCCGGAGGAGACCCTGTTTTTTGACGTGTTGCTCCACCTGGGCACCCTGATTGCGGTGTTCGTCTACTATTGGAGGGATATCCTGGACCTCATCAAGGGCTTCTTCAATCTGGTGGGCTGCATCTTCTCCAAGCGCCGCCGTCAGGACCAGGAGCATCTCTCTCCCTCCGGGCGGATGGTCTTGATGATTATCATTGCCACCCTGCCCCTGTTTGCGGTGCTGCCCATCAAGGACAAGGTGGAGAGTCTCTATGGCAACACCATTTTCATCGGCGCTGCCCTGCTGGTCACCGGCTTCCTGCTCTTCTACTCCGACCGGATGGGCAAGGGCCGCAAGGCCGCCCGCTCTGCCACCATGCTGGATGCCCTGCTGGTGGGGGTGGGCCAGGCGGTGGCGGTGGTCCCCGGCCTCTCCCGTTCCGGTACCTCCATCTCCGTGGGCCTCACCCGTGGCTTCCGGCGCAGCTTTGCGGTGCGCTTTTCCTTCCTCATGTCCATTCCCGCAGTGCTGGGGGCCAACATCCTCAGCATCAAGGATGCGGTGGCGGAGGGGATCGACGTGAGTATGCTGCCCATCTACCTGGTGGGGATGCTGGTGGCGGCGGTGTCCGGCTACTTTGCCATCCGTCTGGTGAATATCCTGGCCAACAAGGGCAAGTTCGGCAACTTCGCCTTTTACTGCTGGGGCGTTGGCGCCGCAGCGATCATCACGACACTGATCTGGAAGTAAACCCAAGGAGAAACTATGGCATCCACACAAAAGAAACCCACAAGTAAAGCTGCAAAATCCAGCAGCGGCGGCAACAAGTCCGGTGGCGGGAAATCCGGCGGCAAGGGGCCCAAGGCCCCTGCCAAGCGCAAGGCCCCGGCCTATCAGCCCGACATGTTCAGCCGGGGCATTGCCGCGACCATCTGTGCCTTTCTGGCCCTGATGCTGATTCTGGGGATCGCCGGAATCAACGCCTTGGTGGTGGACTTTATCTGCGTCGCTGTCAAGGGCCTCATTGGCTATGGCTTCTGGCTGGCCCCCTTCGCCCTGGTGATGGCGGTGTATCTGCTGCTCTTCCAGCGCCAGCGCCGCCTGACGGTGCGGCTGTGGTGCATTGGGCTGCTGCCGCTGTTTTTTGGGGCACTGCTCCACCTGAGCCTGTCTCCCTACCAATATGAGATGGGCGTGGCCGCCTTTTCCCAGCTGGGCCGGGACGGGGGAAACCTCCTCAGCGGCGGGATGCTGGGGGGCGCTTTGAGCGTGTCCTTCTCCGCCTGGTTCAGCAAGCTGGGGGCGGGACTGATCTTCGTGCTGGTGCTGCTGGTGCTGCTGGCCGGAGCCTTCCACCTCACCCCGGCGCGGGTGATGCACTTCATCCAGACCTGCCGGGAGCGGGCCGTCTACCAGGCGGAATATGAAGAGGAATATGACGACGACAGCTATGTCTATGAGGGCCGGGAGGAGGACGAGGAGGAGTTCCCCCTGGTCCAGGCCAGAACCGCCCCGCCTCCGCCTCCCCGGATGAGACGGGAGCGGCGGAGAAAGGCGGCGGACCTGCCCCTGGACGATTTGCCCCCCCTGCCCCAGGAGGACCCAGACCCGGACGACCTGTTCCTCCAGGAGGAGGCGCCAGAGGAGCAGCCCCCGAAAAAGGAGCGGGGCGGCCGATTCAAACGGGGCGGAGAGAAATCGCCGGAAGTCCCCCCTCCGGAACCCCTCCCTGTGGTGGAGGAACCGGAGTGGCAGCCCATCACCGCTGCCCCGCCTCCGCCGGAGCCTGTGACACCGCCGCCCCCGGCGGCCCCGCCCCTGCCCACCAAGGCCCAGAAGAAGGAGGAGCTGCGGCAGGCGGAGGCGGAGGTGGCCGGTGCCATCCAGCAGAACCTGGAGGACACCCCCAAGACCTACCTCTATCCCCCCTTGGACCTGCTCACCGCCCCCAGTGGCAAGGGGGCTCAAGCGGCCCAAGAGGAGCTGGAGGGGACCATGGAACGTCTGTCCGGGGTGCTGAAATCCTTCGGCATCGACGGCCAGGTGGTGGGGGCGGTCCAGGGCCCCTCGGTGACCCGCTATGAGATCGCCCTGAAACAGGGGGTGCGGCTGAACAAGCTCACCAACCTCTCCGACGACGTGGCCCTGGCCCTAGGCGTGGCCAGTGTCCGCATCGCCCCAGTGCCAGATAAGATCTCCATGGTAGGGGTGGAGGTGCCCAATAAGAACGTGATCCCCGTGAACATCCGGGAGGTGCTCAGTGCCCCGGCTTTCCAGCGGCATAAATCCAGCGCGGCCTTTTCCGTGGGCAAGGACATCGGGGGGAACTACATCGTGGGGGACTGCGCCAAGCTGCCCCACATGCTCATCGCCGGTACCACCGGTTCCGGTAAGTCCGTGTGTATCAACTCCCTCATCGTCAGTATGCTCTATAAGTCCACTCCGGAGGAGCTGCGGCTCATCATGGTGGACCCGAAAATGGTGGAGCTGGGGGGCTACAACGGCATTCCCCACCTGCTCATCCCCGTGGTGACGGACCCGAAAAAGGCCGCCGGTGCCCTGCAATGGGCGGTGACGGAGATGATGAAGCGTTACCGCCTCTTCTCCGAGGCCGGGGTGCGGGAGCTGAACTCCTACAACCACTGGGCCAAAGAGCAGGAAAATGTGGAGACCATGCCCAAGATCGTCATCGTCATCGACGAGCTGGCGGACTTGATGCTGGTGGCGGCCAAGGAGGTGGAGGAATCCATCTGCCGGGTGGCCCAGATGGGCCGTGCCGCCGGGATGCACCTGGTGATCGCCACCCAGCGGCCCTCCGCCGACGTGATCACCGGCCTGATGAAGGCCAACATCCCCTCCCGCGTGGCCTTCGCCGTGGCCTCCTCTCTGGAGTCCCGGATCATCTTGGACAACACCGGTGCGGAAAAGCTGGTGGGCAAGGGGGACATGCTCTGGTTCCCCCTGGGCTCTGGCAAGCCCCTCCGGGTCCAGGGCTGCTTCATCTCCGACGAGGAGGTGGCCGCTGTGGTGGACTGCGTGAAGCAGAACAGCACCGCCGCTTACGACGACGACGTGATGGAACAGATCGAGCAGCACGTCAGCGAGTCGGAAAAGAAGGGCAGCAAGTCCTCTTCCTCCGGCGGGGCCGGTGCCTTCCCTGCGGGGGAGAGTGGCGGCGACGGCCACGACGAGCTCTTCCCCGCGGCGGTGGACGTGATTATGGAGCTGGGCCAGGCCTCCGTCTCCATGCTCCAGCGGCGGCTGAAGCTGGGCTATGCCCGCGCCGCCCGGCTGGTGGACCAGATGGAGGAGGAGGGCATCGTGGGCCCCTTTGAGGGCTCCAAGCCCCGGCAGCTCCTCATCACCAAGGAGCAGTGGGAGAGCATGAAGAACGGCGGCGGGGAGGAACCCGCCCAGGAGGCCCCGCCCCCGGTGGAGGAGGAGATCCTCAGCTTTGAGGCGGTGCCCCAGAGCTTTGAACCATAAAAATGGGAGGAAACGGCGTCAGGGGAGGAACCTGACGCCGTTTCCTATACAAAAAAAGATGCGCTTATGTGACTAAGTCCCTTTTCTGTAGGGCGGTGTTGGTATATAATCAGCATATAACGGAAACGGGGTGACGAGATGCCCAGGCCGAAACGGGTGCGGACCATTTGCCAAAAGCCGGAGTATGTCAGTTTCCACCCGGATGGAATATCTCCGCCGGAAACCGTCATACTCTCTCTGGATGAGTATGAGGTCATCCGCTTGGTGGACTATGAAAAGCAAACCCATGAGCAAGCCGCCCGGCAAATGGGGATCGCCAGGGCCACGGTGACGGAGATCTATGAGGTGGCCCGCTATAAACTGGCCGACAGCCTCCTCAACGGCAAGCGCCTCACCATCGACGGGGGCAGCTATCAGATGTGCCCCGGCGGGTCTGTCCATTGCCTGCGCCAGCGGTGCCGGCGGCGGGGAGAGCAGCCCCTGCAGAAAGGAAACAAAGCTATGAGAATTGCAGTGACGTACGAAGACGGAAACGTGTTTCAACACTTCGGCCACACCGAGGCCTTTAAGTTTTATGACGTGGATAACGGTGCCATCCAATCCAGCCAGGTGGCGGATGCCAATGGCTATGGCCATGGGGCTCTGGCGGAATTCCTCCGCCTCAACCAGGTGGACACCCTGATCTGCGGCGGCATCGGTGGCGGTGCCCAGAACGCCCTGGCCCAAGCGGGGATCCAGCTTTACGGCGGGGTCACCGGGGAGGCCGACGGGGCAGTGGAGGCACTGCTGGCCGGGAAGCTGGGCTATGACCCCGACGTACACTGCGACCACCACGGCCACGGCCATGGGGACGGAGCACACAACTGCGGTCACAGCAGTTGTTCTCATTAAAAAAATAAACATTGGAGGGCAAACAAAATGGAACAAAAGTTTTATGAATGTGAGCATTGCGGGAAAATCGTTGCGATGGTCAAGGGGAGCAAGGCACCCACCGTATGCTGTGGCAAGGAGATGAAGGAGATCGTTCCCGGTACCACCGACGCCGCTGCGGAGAAGCACGTGCCCGTGTACACCGTGGAGGGCAACAAGGTCCACGTGACCGTGGGCTCTGTGGAACACCCCATGGCGGAGGAGCACTACATCGAGTGGGTGTCCCTGCAGACCAAGTCCGGCAACCAGCGCAAGGCCCTGAAGCCCGGCCAGGAGCCTAAGGTCTGCTTCGCCCTGTGCGAAGGGGACGAGGTGGAGGCTGTGTATGCCTATTGCAACCTCCACAACCTCTGGAAGGCGTAAACAACAAAAGCTGAGGCGTTTCGCCGCCTACATAATTTATCCTCTGGTGGAAACATCAGAGGATAAATTGTTCTCAGCGGCATAGAATGAAAGTCAGGAACAAAATACGCAAAAGGAGGCGCGGACAGCTTGAAGATCAAAGTGAATCCCAATCAGGAGATCGCCAACATGATCCGGGAGGGACTGAAACAGACCGGGGGCTATTGCCCCTGCCGTCTGGAGCGGACCGAGGAGAACAAGTGCATGTGCGAGGAGTTCAAGGCCCAGATCAAGGACCCGGAGTTTGAGGGTTATTGTCACTGTATGCTCTACTACAAATCAAAGGATTGAGACCATGGGCCCCCCCGGCAAAACGGGAGGGCCCTCTCTCTTTTCAAAGAAATTTGTCTTTTTTTATGGAAAGCGTGGCTTTTCGATTGAAGAGAGCGGGAACACCTGCTATAATACAAATTGGTAACTAATTTGTAACCACTTTGAAGGAATCGGAGGCTGCCGCTGATACATGTGCTTTGATGACCCCATCTATTTAGACCGTGATGCCGTAGACGAGCTCATAGGAGATACCGATCAGCACAGAATCTGTTGGATGTACCACGACATACTCTCGGACCCGAACATCGCCCGGATGTTCGGCCAGTATGCCGGAAAAGGGGCACCCATACGCGAAGCATGGACAACTATGGCCTGGGTGGCGGCGGCCCAGCAGGAAAATAGCTTCTATATCCATTTCAAATGGTATGAGGACTTCTACGGTCCCCCCCAGCGAGGCGACCTGTATTTCGTGGAACGGGAGCAGGACGCCGAGGGGGAGATCCGGGCCCGCTTCCTGAACATGGACTTCCAAGCTGCCCTGCCTCAAGAGGAGCAGGAGCGCTACGCCAGCCTGTGGGGGAGGGTCAGCGACAATGCCAGCGACTTCTTTGGGGAGAGCGACTATGGCTCCGGCCCCATCCGCCGCATCCTGAGCCTGCTGGAGGAGAATCCCGGCCGGGAGCTGGAGACCCTGGACCGCTGGCTGGATGGCCGCAGCGACGGAGAAAAGGCCCTGCAATGCGCCACCCTCTCCGCCTACTTCCAGGGCATCCAGGCCATTGAGGAGATCATCTATCACATCGTGGTCAACGACGGAGGGGGACATGCCACCCACCTGCACACCAGGGACCTGGTGGACATCCTCAACGGCATCACCGCCGTGATGGATGTCCGCCGCCTGCCGGAACTGGCGGAGCGCTTCCAGCGCCTGTCGGAGGCCTTCCAGCCGGAACCCTTCCGGGCCCCTATGCTGGAGCGAGAGCTGGGCAATGCCCTGATGGAGTGGACCCAGGCCGGGGGGATTCGCTGGTTTCGCCTGAGCAAGCGGTCGGGCCGGCGCTTCCTCCGGGGCTTGTATGCCCTCAGTGACTCCCGACGATGCTGGGACGTGTTCCACCGCTGGCAGGGGGAGGTATATTACACCGTCTTCCGCCGCTCCCCAGGGAAGGGGCTGCGCCGGGGGGTGTATCTCCTCAGCCGCTTTGAGGACCAGACCGGGCTGGACGTCATCGACCTGTTTTGGTTGGAGAACGTGAGCTGCGGGGTGATCCACCTGTGCGAGGGGGAGTTTTTCGAGGAGCTGTTGGACTTGTTGCTGACCGTTTCCGTTCGGGAGACCCCCTTGCAAGGGGTCATCGACCGCCGGGGAGACCAGGCGGCCCAGTATGAGAGCTTATTGCGCGGAACCTTTGACAAATATACCCGCTGAACCGGCGGGCTTGACCCGAAAGAGGGGAGAACAAATTTTGAACAAGAAAACCGTGGTGGTAACAGACGGACGGTATCGCGCCGCCCTGGCTGCTGTGCGCAGCCTGGGGGAGGCGGGCTACCGGGTGGTGGTGACCCAGACCCAGGCGGACAGCCCGGTGACCCCCGCCGCCTTTCACTCCCGCTATGCCGCCAAGTTGAGATGGATCCCAGGAAGTTGTAAGGATGCCGACTATGCCCCCCGGCTGCTGTCCTTCCTCCAGGAACTTGACCACCCCATCCTCTTCTGTGTGGGGGCAGATACCTTAAATATGGTCAGCCGCCAGCGGGAGCGCTTTGCCCAGGTGGCGGATTTTCTCATCGCCCCACCCCAGGTGCTGGACGAGCTCAACGACAAGGCCATCGTCCACCAACGGGCTCTGGCGCTGGATATCCCTGTGCCCAAGGAATACCAAGGGGTGCCGGAGGAATATCCGGTGGTCCTCAAGCCCCACTGTGGGGAGAAATTCGGCCTGAAGGCCGCGGACCGCTATGTGATTGCCCAGAATGAAGAAGAGTATTTGGAGAATTACCAGGCCATGTCCAGCTATGATACCCCCATCGTCCAGGAAAAGCTGGAGGGGAGTGGGGAGGGCATCAACCTCCTGCTGGGGAAGGACAGTCAGCTTCTGTGCGCCATGTGCCACCGGCGGATGCGGGAGTATCCCATCACCGGGGGCCCCTCCACCTGCTGCATGACCTTCTTCAACGAAAAAAAGGTTGACCAAGCCCACCGCCTCCTGGCCAGCTTCGGCTTTGTGGGGATGGCTATGGTGGAGTTCAAGGACGGCCGTGTCCTAGAGGTGAACCCACGGGTGTGGGGGAGCTTCCCCCTGACCGCCTGCTGCGGCAGCCCCTTTGCCAGCCTCTATGCCCAGGCGGCTGCCGGGGAGCCCTGTGCGTATACCCCCATGGATTATAAGCTGGGGATCAAAATGCGCTACCTCTTCAATGATGGCCTGGCCACCCTCTCCTATCTGCGCCATGGGAAGGTCACGCAGGCTATGGCAGGTCTGTTGGATCTTATCCTGGTCCCGGAGGCCCTGAAGTGGAAGGGCGATATGGGGGCCTATCGGGCTTATTTGAAAAACAGTCTGAGGAACCATTGAATGAACTGTAGTCTCGATTTGCATATCCACTCCAGCCGCTCCCCTGACGGGCGGATGGGGGTGGAGGAGATCACCCAAATCGCCAGGGAGCGGGGCCTGGCCGCCGTGGCCATCTGTGACCACGACCAGCCCTACACCGGCCCTGCCCAGTGCAACGGGGTACTGCTCATCCCTGGGGTGGAGGTCTCCACCACCCAGGGCCACCTGTTGGGCCTCTTTGTGGA
>CAJTQP010000016.1 GCA_910578575.1 uncultured Oscillospiraceae bacterium | reverse complement strand
GCACCCTCTATGTATGAATCCCCAGCCCTCACCGACCTGCTCCGGCAAAGCAGTATGACGGCAGACACCCTGGACCTGCGCACCCTGACCCAGCTCTTCCTGGCGCAAATGCGGGTCTCTCTCTACGGTGGTGTCTCCTCCATTCCCATGCTGCCCACCTTTCTGGCCCCCTTCGGCTCCCCGCCCCAGGGCGCGGTGGTAGCCGTGGCGGTGTTGGATGACCGGGAGGTCCGGGTCTGCCTGGTGGATTTTTCCGGGGACGCGCCTGTCTGCCGGGAGGAGAACAGCTTTCCCATCCCCGGCCGGGAGTATCCCGCACCCCTGGAGGATTTGTTGTACGCCGTGGCGGAATTGGCGGAACCTCTGCTGGCTCAGGCCAGCCGCTTCGCCCTGTGCCTCCCCTTCCCTGTGGACTACGACGGCAAGGGGGATGGGTGCATTCGCCGCTTCCCCGGTTCTATGACCGTCAGCGACTTCACCGGACGGCCTGTGCTGGCCCTGCTGCGGGCGGAACTGCAAAGCCGCGGCTGTTGTGACCTGCCCATGGTGCTGGTGAGTGAGCCCGACGCGGTGCTCTTAGCCGCCAGCGCCCAACAGCCCACCGGGACCCGCTGCCTGGGGCTCAGTTGGGGCAGCAACATCGACCTGGGCTTTACTGCCCCCGGCAGCATCGTCCTGCGCTGGCCGGGAATCGACGGGAAACTGATGCTCTTTGACGGGGGCTTTTCCAGCGCCCAATGCGTCCCCTTTGGCATGGTGGACTATAGCAAGGACCGGGACTGCTACGGCCCCGGCCAGGACCTCTATTGGAAGATGGTTTCTACCGACTACCTGGGAGACATCACCCGCCTGACGATGATCAAGGCGGCGGAGCGCAAGCTCCTCTCCTTTGGATGTAGCCGGGATGTCCTCTCCCTGACCTATCTGGGCTTGGACGCTGTGCTAGACTTTTTAGACGACCCCATCCAGGGCGGGACCCTGGCCCACTTCTGCCGGGAACCCCAGGACCGGGAAGTGGGGCTGGCGGTGTCCCAGGCCGTGCTGGAGCGGGCCGCCCGGTTGGTGTGCGCCAACCTCTCCGCCGTCCTCTCCTTTGTGGGGGCCGGGCGAGACGGAGACCAACCTGCCTGCGTGGGCGTGTGGGGGGAAGCCTTCCAGTCCCCCCGTCTTCGGACCATGTTGGAAGAACAGTTACAAAGATTCACACGGGATGTTCTGGGCTTACACATCACCCTCAGCCCAGAACCGGCATCCCCGGCCATTGGCGCCGCCCTGGCGGCCTGCTACAACGGTTGATTTTCTCACCTTTGGATAGAACACCGCAGGCCCTCGCCTCCGGTTTACAATAGAGATAGGAGATATGGTATGAAAGTGATCGGCATCAACGGCAGCCCCCATGCTGCGGGCAACACCCGCTTGGCCCTGGACCTCATGGGAGAGGTGTTCCAGGCTGAGGGCATGGACTTTGAGGTCCTCCACGTGGGAAAAAGTCTGGCGCCCTGCACCGGCTGTTTCCGCTGCGCCAAGACCCACAGCTGCGTCTTGCCTGACGACGGGCTCAACGCCCTTTATGAGACCCTGGTTCAAGCCGACGGGATAGTGTTTGCCTCCCCGGTCTACTTTGCCTCCGTCACCAGCGGGATGCGATGTTTCATGGACCGTATCGGCTGCATCGACATGAACAACGGCAGAAAACTCCGCTTCAAAGTGGGGACCCCTGTGACGGTGGCCCGGCGGGCCGGGGCAGTGAATGCCATCGACGAGCTGGTCCACTATTTGAACTATGCCCAAATGGTCATCCCCGGCTCCCTTTACTGGCCTTTGGCTTACGGTAACAGTCCCGGAGAACTGGAGCAGGACGCCGAAGGTGTCCAGACCCTGCAAGTCCTAGCCCAAAGCATGGCCTATCTCATGAAAGTCATGGCAGCGGGACAGACCCAGCTTCCCCCGCCAGAGCTGCCCAAAAAGCGCTACACGAATTTTATTCGCTAAGGAGGGTGGAATGATGCGTCAAAAGCTAAGTTTTTTCGCCCTCATCGTGGTGGTTGTGTGTGTGGTCTTGATTTTCCTGGGGGTCCATAAGGACTCCAACGAAGCTGCCGGTGGGCCCGGTGGGCCGCAAAACGCTGACCCCGTCCAGGCCCCCATCACCGCCACCTTGGCCGTCTGCGGCGACACCATGAGCCACACCCCCCAGACCAACGACGCCTATGATTCCGCCACGGATACCTATAGCTACCTCCACTGTTTCCAGTATGTCCGCTCCTGGATCGAAGGAGCCGACTTTGCCGTGGCCAACCTAGAGACCACCCTCAACGGCCCGCCCTATTCCGGCTATCCCCAGTTCTGCGCCCCGGATGCCCTGGCCCACAACATGAAGGAGGTGGGCTTCGACCTGGTGACTACCGCCAACAACCACAGCATGGACAAGGGCTTCGACGGGATCTCCCGGACCCTGGATGTGCTGGACGAGGCGGGGCTGGCCCATGTGGGTTCCTTCCGCACCCAGGAGGAATTTGACGCCAATAAGGGCGTGGTGGTGGCCGACGTGGGCGGCATCTCCGTGGCCTTTCTGGGCTACACCTACGGCACCAACGGCATCCCCATCTCCGGGGAAAAGGATTTTTGCCTGAACCGCTTCAACAGTGATTACACCACCAACTGTTCTACCTTGGACGAATCCAAGCTCTTCCAGGAGCTGAGCTATGCCAAGAGCCTGAACACCGACCTCATCGCGGTGATGGTCCACTGGGGCATCGAGTACCAGACCACCCAGAACGAGTATCAGGACAAAGTGGCGGACTTCCTCATTGAGAATGGCGCAGACCTGGTCCTGGGCAGTCATTCCCACGTGCCCCAGCCTATGATGACCCGCACCGTCACCCTGGCTGACGGTAGCACCCGGTCCGGCTTTGTGTGCTACTCCCTGGGGAACTTCATCTCCAACCAGAGCCCTGACACGGTGAACGTGAACTACACCGACACCACCGCCATCCTGAACCTGGAGCTCACCAAGGATTTCACCTCTGGGAAAACCACGGTATCCAAGGTGAGCTATGTCCCCCTGCTGGTGCTGAACCGAGGCACCGGGGCGGCGGAGCAGTACTGCATCTTAGACGTCCACGCAGGCATGGAAGCCCACGACTCTGGTGACACCTCTGTGGTCACCGATCAGGTATACCAAAAGCTCCAATATGCCCTCACCGGCTGCCACAATATCCTGGGCGAGGCCTTTGACTACGTGAACGCCGCTACCCAGTCTCAGAGCAGCGAGGCACCCCCGGAGGCCGGCGATCAGCAGAGCGCCGCGTAAACACGATAGAACGAGACGGCCGCTGTCCATCCAGCGGCCGTCTCTTATGAAATCCAGTCATAGGACCCGGCGGCGTGCATATCCTAAAAGAAAAGCCGCCGCGCCCTCAGTCCCCCCGTGCACACAGTGCTTGGAAATAGTTGTAGTAGGGCAGCAGCGCCGTGAAACCCTCCAGCAATGTTTCCGCCAGGTCCTGGCTATAAAGCTGCTGGTCCACGGGATGATAACTGCACAGGTTGATGCTCTTCCGGTTGTACCACTGGTCCAGCGGAGCCGGGGGCGTCCCCTTGGGGCGCTTATAGCACTCGCCCTCCAGGACAAAGCGCTCCTGTTGGGCAAAGGCCTGGGCCAATTTGCGGATGGTTTCCGGGTGCTGGTCGATTTCCCGGCGGAAGCGGGCCATGGTGGCCGGAGCGGCACTGTAAATGCCCATGCCATAGTTGTAACCCTCCGCCCGGACCTCAAACCAAAAGGCGGGCTGGCGGCTCCAGTCCTCCCCCGCTGTGCGGAAGGTGAACCACATGCTCTTTTTATAGGGGCCCTTGCCGTGGAGACGGCGGGCGTCCCGGTAGATCCGGCTGACCCGCAGGGTCAAAGGCAGGTCAGAATGCTCCTCCAAAAAGCGGTCATACACCTCCTCCGCCAACTGCCGCAGGGGCGTGAGCACATGGTCGGTATACTGCTGCTTGTGGGCCTGGAACCAATCCCGGTCATTGTTGAATTGAAGCTCCCAGAAAAAGCGGATGGTCTCCTCTGAAAATCTCTTGTCCATGCCTTCTCCTTCCTCCGGCGGGAATTTCCCTTGCCGGTGCATAGAATCTCCGGTTTGGGTTATTTTACTTCTGCCGGGACCTCTGCTTTCCCGGCCATCCTACCACATTCCTCCTGTTTTTTCAACCGGCGGCGCAAGCCCGGCTCCCTTTTTTGCAAAATATCCGCGCCAGCTTCTTCTCCACTTTCTCATGTATTCTTTTTATTTATTTTAGTTTCTAATTAAGAAATATTTCCTAGAGAAGTGCTTGCATTATAGGCAGTAAAGGTGTATAATACATCGGGATTGAAAAGGGAAGCCTTAGACATTTTTGTAGTTTTGCCTAATTTCATATTTTTTCTTTCTTTTTTTACCTTTCCCTCTTGAAAAAATATCAGCTTTTATGGTATTATATAATTTAAATCCACTTTCTCTCAATACCTATGATCCTGTATTCAGAGTTTAATAAAAGACACCTAAAAGAGACAAGGAGGAAGTCGCTATGCTTGGCAACAGCATCAAAAAATTTGCACTCAATCAGGCCTTCTCTTACATTGAGAAGGATCCCATTAAGAACCTGGTCCACGTGATGGACATGATCGACAAATTTGCCGGTGATGGTCCTCAGAGTTTCCCCCGCCAGCGGGCCGCTGTCCGCGAGGCCGTCAGCAACGAGAACGCCACCTCCCACAAGCTGGTGGTGCGGATGATGACGGAGATGGACCTGGGCTTCACCGAGACCTTGCTGTCCAACTTCTTCCTCAACGCCAGCATCACTGGCTGGAAGAAGGGCGATGAGATCCGCCAGAAGTACGACTGCAACGTCCCCTGGGCCATCCTGCTGGACCCCACCTCCGCCTGCAACCTCCACTGCAAGGGCTGCTGGGCGGCGGAGTATGGCAACAAGCTGAACCTGTCCTATGAGGAGATCGACGACATCATCCGCCAGGGCAAAGACATGGGCACGTATTTCTACATCTACACCGGCGGCGAACCCCTGGTGCGGAAGCATGATTTGTTGAAGCTCTGCGAGGCCCACAACGACGCCATCTTCATGTGCTTTACCAACGCCACCCTCATCGACGAGGAGTTCGCCCAGGGCATGGCCAAGGTGAAGAACTTCGTCCCCGTCATCAGTGTGGAGGGCTTCGAGGAGGCCACCGACTCCCGCCGGGGCAACGGCACTTACAACAAGGTGGTCAAGGCCATGAACCTGCTCAAGGAGCACCGTCTCCCCTTCGGCGTGTCCACCTGCTACACCAGCGCCAACGTCAAGGACGTGAGCTCCGAGGCCTATATCGACCAGCTGGTGGAGTGGGGCGCCTTCTTCGTGTGGTACTTCCACTACATGCCCGTGGGCAAGGACGCTGTACCTGAGCTCATGCCCAATCCCGAACAGCGGGAGTATATGTACCACCAGATCCGCTCCATGCGCAGCACCAAGCCCATCTTCATGATGGACTTCCAGAACGACGGCGAGTATGTGGGCGGCTGCATTGCCGGCGGCCGGCGTTATCTCCACATCAACGCCAACGGCGACTGTGACCCCTGCGTGTTCATCCATTATTCCGATTCCAACATCCGGGAAAAGACCCTGCTGGAGGCCCTGCGCTCTCCCCTGTTCAAGGCCTACCACGACGGGCAGCCCTTCAACGACAACCACCTTCGCCCCTGCCCCATGCTGGAAAATCCCCAGGCTCTGCGAGAGATGGTCAACAAGACCCAGTCCAAGTCCACGGATATGGAGTCCCCCGAAACAGTGGAGGAACTCTGCTCTAAGTGCGACGCCTATGCCAAGAACTGGCAGCCCACCTCGGAAAAGCTCTGGGATTGCGCCCACGGCTGCATGAGCTGTGGCGAGATGAAGCAGGCATCGGGCAAATAAGAAGATATTGCACATTTTGTCAAAAAAGTGTATGATACCTTTGGTATGAATACCGGAGGCCTGTCGGGATTCACCCCACAGGCCTCCGGTTTTTCCCATTCTGTTCCAAACTCGGAGGTACGACTATGCCCGCAAATACAAAAGACTACCCCACCCTGGGCCTCACCTCCGCGCAGGTCCGAAAACGGACGGAATCCGGCCTGGTAAATGCCCCGCCGGAGTCCCCCACCAAGTCTGTGCAGCGGATCGTGCTGGAGAATGTCTTTTCCTTCTTCAACCTCATCTTCTTTGTCCTGGCCGGGATCCTCATCGCCGTGGGCTCCTTTGACGAGCTGATCTTCCTGGGCGTGGTCCTGGCCAACACCGCCATCGGCATTGTCCAGGAGCTTCTGTCCAAGAAAAAGCTGGACGAGCTCTCCCTACTCTCCGCCCCCAAGGCCCAGGTGATCCGGGACGGAAAGCCCGCCACCGTCCCCACCGGCAGCCTGGTGAAGGACGACCTCATCGTGCTGGGGGCAGGGAACCAGATCACCGCCGACGCCCAGGTGGTGTCCGGCTCCGTCCAAGTGAATGAATCCCTGATTACCGGCGAATCCGACGAGATCGCCAAGAACCCAGGGGACACCCTCCTCTCCGGCAGCTTTGTGGTTTCGGGAAAGTGCCGGGCCTGCCTCACCAAGGTGGGGGCGGATTCCTACGCCTCCCAACTGACCAACGAGGCGAAAAAGTCCAAAAAGAGCCATCTGCCAGGCATGATGCGCTCCCTGAACCGGCTGCTACTGGTGATCGGCATCCTCATCATCCCCATCGGCCTGCTGCTCTTCCACCGGCAGACGGCCTTGCTGGGGCTATCTGTGAAGGAGGGGGTGGAGACCACCGCCGCTGCCGTCATCGGTATGATCCCGGAGGGCCTCTATCTCCTGGTGAGCGTGGCCTTGGCCACCAGTGTGGCCCGGCTGGCCACCAAGGGCACCCTGGTCCAGGACCTGAAGTGTACCGAGACCCTGGCCCGCGTGGACGTGCTGTGCGTGGACAAAACTGGCACCATCACCCAGCCGGAGATGGCCTATCAGGGCCTGATTCCCCTAAACTCTGACCTCAGCCAGGAGGCGTTGACCACCGTGCTCTCTGACTTCGTCTCCAACATGCAGCCGGACAACGAGACCATGGTGGCCCTGCAAAAGGCCCTGAAACGGGAGGGGGCCCGGAGCGCTGTCCAGGTACTGGGCTTCTCCTCAGAGACCAAGTATAGCGCCGTGGCCTATAGCATGGAGGAGTGTTATGCCCTAGGGGCCCCGGAGTTTATTCTGGGACAGGCATACGCCCCCTACCGTGCCACTGCAGAAGAGGCCATGGCAGACGGCAGCCGGGTGCTGCTTCTGGCCTCCTGCAAGCCGGGCCCTGACGGCCGGGGCATTGCCTCCCCCAACGCCTTGGCCTTTGTGTGCCTGAAAAACCCTGTGCGGGAAAAGGCCAAAGAGACCTTTGCCTACTTCCACCAGCAGGGGGTCACGGTAAAGGTGATTTCGGGGGACAACCCCGTTACCGTCTCCGCCGCCGCCAAAGAGGCGGGGATTCAGGGTGCGGAACACTACGTGGACGCCTCCACTTTGAAAAGCTATGAGGACGTGGAGGCCGCCTGCGAGGCGTACAACGTCTTTGGCCGGGTGAAGCCCAACCAAAAGAAGCAGCTCATCCAGGCCCTGCAAAAGGCGGGTCATACCGTGGCCATGACTGGGGACGGGGTCAATGACGTGTTGGCCCTCAAGGAGGCTGACTGCTCCATCGCCATGGCCTCTGGCAGTGATGTGGCCGCGCAGATTTCCGATCTGGTGCTGATGAACTCGGACTTCTCCTCCATGCCCGCCGTGGTGGCGGAGGGGCGGCGGGTCATCAACAACATTGAGCGCTCTGCCTCCCTCTATCTGGTAAAAAACATCTTCTCCCTGATCCTGGCTGTCATCTCCATTACGGCGGTGTTCTCCTATCCCCTGACCCCCTCCCAGCTCACCTTGATGAGTCTGGTGTCCATCGGTATCCCCTCCTTCGTCCTGGCCCTGGAACCCAACGGGGACCTGGTCAGTGGACAGTTCCTGCGCAATGCCATCCTCCGGGCCCTCCCGGCGGCGTTCACGGATTTGTTCATTATCATCTTTGTCCTGCTCTTCCAACAGGCCTTCCAGATGGATAACGACCAAATCTCCACCATCACCGCCCTGTTGGTGACCATCGTGGGCTTCTTCATGGTCTGGAAAGTGGCCAAGCCGGTGAACCTGCTGCATCTGGGGATGATGGGGGTGTTGATCCTCCTGCTGTTGGTGATCCTGATCTTCTTCCCCGGCGCCTTCTCCCTGTCCGCCCTGGACTTTGGCAGTCTCTTGGTGCTGACGGTGTTCATCCTTCTGATCCCCTCGGTGATCTGGCTGCTGAACAAGCTGCTGGAAGGCGGCGGCTTGCTTCTGAACCACGTCAGCGGCGGAAAGTATGCGGAATAATAAAACGAAAAAACCCTACGGTCTCTTCACGGAAAACGTAAGAGACCGCAGGGGCCTTTTTATCCCTTCATGCTATGTCTGACCAGGGGGACTGTCAGTCCAAGGGTACACAGCTCCGCCAGGGGGATGGCCAGCCACACCCCCGTTACCTGGAACAGTTTTGGCAGGACCAACAGGAAAAGTATTAGGAAGCCAAAGGTCCGCGAAAAAGATATGGCTGTGGAGGCCTTCCCATTGGACAGGGCTGTGAGGAACGCAGAGGCAAAGATGTTGCTGCCGGAAAAGAGGAAACCAAAGGCGACGATGGAAAAGCCCGCCTTCGTGATGGCAAAGACCGCCGCGTTTTCCTTGGCAAACAGTCTCGCAATGGTCGCTCCCCCAAAGAAGGCCAGGAGAAACACAAAAAGGGAAACGGTCAGGATACAGCGGATACAGATCCCCGCAATCTTTTTGAGCTGCGCCCTATCCCCGCTCCCATAGTGATAGCTGACCACCGGCGCCACCCCCATGGAAAAGCCAATGGTGAGGGCTGTCAGCAGGAATTGGGCGTATAGGATTACCGTGATCGCCGCCACACCCTCCTCCCCCAACAGCTTCATCATGGTGGCGTTGAACAAAAATGTGGTGACAGCTGTGGAGAGTTGGCTGACCAGTTCCGAAACGCCGTTGGAACAGCTCTTGCACAAAACCGAACCGTCCAGTTTCGGCCGGCAGAAATGCAGCGCACTTCTATCAGTGAAAAAGAATATCGTTCCCAGCAGAACCGGCAGCATGTATCCAATGCCTGTCCCAAGGGCAGCGCCTTTGATCCCCAGTTGCAGCACGACAAGAAAGAGATAGTCAAGGACAATGTTCGCAACTCCTGCCAGTACAGAGAGAACCAGACCTAAACCGGGCTTTCCTGCAGTCACAAACAGATTTTGATATAAGACCTGCATGATATTCCCGGTGGCGAACAAAAGCTGTATCGCCAGGTAATCTTGACAATAGGGAAACAACCGCTCGCTTGCCCCCAAGCCCCACACAATTTCCTCCAGAAAGAGCAGGCCCAGAACGGTAATGGCCAAGCCGGTGAACAGGCCCGTGAGAACGATCAGGGTAAAGTCCTGCCGCGCCTGTGTGGTATCTCCCCTTCCCATTTTCCGCGCCACAATGGCGCTTCCCCCTGATGCAAGCATGGTTCCCAATCCCACGATCAGGTTGATGACAGGGCAGACGATATTGATGGCTGACAGGGCATCCGTGTTCACAAAACGAGCCACGAAAAATGTATCCACTATGGTGTATAAGCCCATAAACAGCATCATCACCATACTCGGTGCCGCGAATCGGATGAGGGACACCCCGCGGGTACTTTGGGCTAATGGGTTGCTCTGCGCTTCACCCATAGATGGCTCCCCCCTTGTTTCCCGGAAGCAGCACCAACCGTTGGGTGGGATAGCCGTACTCCACAAGTAGCTCTCCTTCCACAAAGCCCAGGCGCCGGTATGCCTCCCGGTGGCCTGTGTCCGCCTTATCCCCTGCGCGGTAGGTGGTCACCGTGATTTCTTGGTCCCGCAGCAGTTCATCCGCCAGCTTGTCCAAAAACAACTTGGCAAGCCCCAACTGCCGGTACTGCGGGTGGACGGCCAGGTAATCTATACGCCCTGGATTGGTGGAAAAACCCATGGCGGCAATCAGCAGGCTGCCGTCCCGCAGGAGCAGGGCCCTTTTCTCCGCAATATACCGCCGTAAGTTCTCCACGTATTCCGCCCGGTCCAGGCAGGGATAGCCGTCCACCGTGAGGCACACCAGCTCCATCCAATCCTCCATGTCCCCAGGCGTGGCAAAACGGATCGCATCCTTGGTGATTTCGTCCTCGGTTGGCGGCGCCTGCAAGTGTATCTCCAGTTGCAGGGGATAAAATACCTCTGCCGCCCGAAAGCCGGCGGGGGTGGTTTTATATAGCTCTTTGAACCGTGTGCTAAACGCCTGCTGGCTCTCATAGCCGCTTTGAAGGGCGATTTCCAAAATCGGTTTTTGGGAAAAGACCAGGCGTTTCGCCGCCTGGGTCAGCTGCCGCCGCTGGATGTATTCATGGACCGTCAGCCCCACTGTTTTGGTAAAGCAGCGGTGCAGGTAAAACTTGGAGTAGTGCAGCGCAGCCGCCACAGCTTCCAGGTCCAGCTTGCCGTTTAAGTGGTCCTCAATGTAGCGGATGGCCTGGGCGGCAATGTGCGTCTGAGGTTCCATTGGGCTCCCTCCCTTCTGATCAGATAGCATAGCACAAAATGTGCTTTCGGTTTTCATGATCCTTGCTCTATTCCCCCAAAAGCCTTCCGGCACAGAGGAAGGGACACTTCCCAATGAGAAGTGTCCCTTTTATGGTTCGATATGACACGATCCGTTTTGGATCATTTATCGTCGATCTCTCTCACCAAACGGGCGGTGTCGCGGGCGATCATCAGTTCCTCGTTGGTGGGGATGAGGAGGATCTTGTTGGGGGAATCATCGGTGGAGATGATGGCTTCCTTGCCCCGGACGTTGTTCTTCTCCGGATCGATCTTCAGACCCAGGAATTCCAGACCCTCCATGATCCGGGCGCGGAGGGTGGCGGAGTTCTCGCCTACGCCAGCGGTAAAGACCACTGCGTCCACACCGCCCATGGCGGCGGCGCAGGAGCCGATGCGCTTGGTGACCTTGAAGCAGAAGATATCAATGGCCAGCTGGGCACGCTCGTTGCCCTCGGCGGCGGCGGCTTCCAGGTCGCGGAAGTCGGAGGAGACGCCGGAAACGCCCAGCATACCGGACTCCTTGTTCAGCACGTTCTCCACCCGCTTGGCGGAATAGCCCCGCTGGTCTGCGATGTACTCGGTGATGGCGGCATCAATGGCGCCGGCACGGGTGCCCATGGGCAGGCCGTCCTGGGGAGTAAAGCCCATGGAGGTGTCGATGGACTTGCCGAACTTCACAGAGCAGGTGGAAGCGCCGTTGCCCAGGTGGCAGGTGGCGATGCGCAGCTCCTCAATGGGGCGACCGATGAGCTCAGCGGCGCGCTGGGAGACATACTGGTGGGAGGTGCCGTGGAAGCCATAGCGGCGGACCTTATTCTCGGTGTACCAACGATAGGGCACTGCGTAGATAAAGGCCTTGGGGGGCATGGTCTGGTGGAAAGCGGTGTCGAACACAGCCACCATGGGCTTGTCAGGCATTACGTCCATGCAGGCCTCGATGCCGGTGATGTTGGCAGGGTTGTGGATGGGGGCCAAGGGGATGCAGGCCCGGATGCCGCGCATGACCTTGTTGTCGATGATCACAGAGTGGGTGAAGCTCTCACCGCCGTGGACAACACGGTGGCCCACAGCATCGATCTCATCCATGCTAGAGATGACGCCATAGTGGTTGTGCTGGAGGATATCCAGGACTTCCTTGATGGCGGCCTCATGGTCGGGCATGTCCACATCGGCGTCGAACACGTCCTTGCCGGTGGGGGTGTGCTTCAGGTGGCCGTCGATGCCGATGCGCTCGCAAAGGCCCTTGGCCAGCACCTCTTCGGTGTCGGGGTCCAGAAGCTGATACTTCAGGGAAGAGCTGCCTGCGTTGATAACCAAAACTTTCATTGTGGTTTTCACTCCTTATTCTATGAAATGAATGTCTTGCTTCCCGCGGGGTTTCGGGGTAAACTGTTCATATACCCTTATATCTTATCCCATTCTCTCCAAAAGGACAACTGTTTTTTCCCCCAATTTGAAACTTTTTTCACTGAGGACTTTGTTTATGCGTACCATAGGCATCATTGCAGAATACAATCCCTTCCACAGTGGCCACCGCCACCACCTGGATAGCCTGCGCCAGGCGTTCCCAGACTGTGCCCTGGTCTGCGCCATGAGCGGCAATTTTGTCCAGCGGGGAGACGCCGCCCTGGCGGACAAATGGACCCGGACCCGACTGGCCCTGCTGGGGGGTGCGGACTTGATTTTGGAGCTGCCCACCCCCTGGGCCATCTCCTCGGCGGAGGCCTTCGCCCGCGGGGGCGTGGCCCTACTGGACGCCACAGGGGTGGTGGACACCCTCTCCTTTGGCAGCGAGGCGGGGGAGCTTCCCCCTTTGGAAGCCGCCGCCACCGCCCTGGATTCTCCCCCCTGGCGGGAAGCCCTTGGGGGCTACTTGGCCCAGGGCCTCCCTTTCCCTGCTGCACGGCAAAAAGCAGCGGCGGACTGCTTGGGCCAGGGGGCGGACTGCCTCTCCACCCCCAACAACAGCCTGGGGGTGGAATATATCAGGGCCTTGGGAGCTCTGGGCAGCAGCATCCGGCCCCATACTATCCCCCGTCTGGGGGCCGCCCACGACGGGACTGAGGAGCATGGGGTACATCGCTCGGCCTCTCAGCTCCGTCAGGCTCTGTTGGCGGGGAGCGATGCCTCCCTCTCCCCTTTCCTAACCCATCAGTCAGAGGAACTGTTGCGGAAAAATCCCGCCAGTCTGTCCTTCTGTACCCGCGCCGTTTTGGCCCGACTGCGGGGAATGACGGAAGAGGAGTTTGCAAAGCTCCCGGACTGCGGGGAGGGGCTCAGCGGGCTGCTCTGCCGCGCCGCCCAACAGGCTACCTACTTGGACGCATTGTATAGCCTAGTGAAGAGCAAACGCTATACCCACGCCCGCATCCGGCGGTTGGTCTTGTGGGCCTTCCTGGGGCTGACGGCGGCAGACCGGCCAGAGACGCCCCCCTACCTACGGGTGTTGGGCTTCTCCCCCAAGGGGCAGGCACTGCTGCGGCAGATGAAGGACCGCGCCACCCTGCCCATCCTGGTGAAGCCCGCCCATATCACCCGGCTGTCCCCGGAGGCTCAACAGCTTTTCCAGAAAGAGGCCCGGTGCACGGGCTTCTATGGCCTGTGCCAGCGGGAACTGGGGGCAATTTCCCAGGAAAGTGAGTATCGGGCCGGGCCGGTGATCCTACCCTAAGTGAACAAGAAACTCCAACCTACCAGAGGCTGGAGTTTCTTTTATTATTGGGAAATCAGAACAACCCGGAAATCCGTCCCAGCTCGTCCACGTCGATCTTCTCCGCGGCGGGCACCTTGGGCAGGCCCGGCATGGTGAGGATGTCCCCGGTGAGGGCCACGATGAACCCGGCCCCGGCGGAGACCTTCAGGTTCCGCACCGTAACGGTGAAGCCCTCCGGCGCACCCAGCAGGGATGCGTTGTCGGAGAAGCTATACTGGGTCTTGGCCATGCAGATAGGGTAGTTGCCAAAGCCCTGCTCCGTGAGCTGCTTGGCCTGCTTCTTGGCGTTGGGGGTAAGCTCCACCTTGCTGCCCCGGTAAATCTTGGTGACGATGGCGGTGAGCTTGTCCTCGATGGAGCTCTCCAGCGCATAGCTAGGCGTGTAGGGCTTGGACTGCTCACACAGCCGGACCACTTCCTCCGCCAGAGCCTTGCCGCCTTCGCCGCCCTTGGCCCAAACTTCGGACAGGGCCACGTTGACCCCCAGCTCCTTGCACTTGCGTTCGATCAAGGCCAGCTCCGCCTCGGTATCCAGGGGGAAGCGGTTGATGGCTACCACGCAGGGCAAGCCGAACACTTTGGTGATGTTCTCCACATGGCGCAGGAGGTTGGGCAAGCCCTTCTCCAACGCCTTCAGGTTCTCGGTGCCCAGGTCCGCCTTGGCTACACCGCCGTGGTGCTTCAAGGCCCGGACGGTGGCCACCACCACCACGGCGCTGGGATTCAGCCCCGCCAGGCGGCACTTGATGTCCAGGAACTTTTCCGCACCCAAGTCCGCGCCGAAGCCCGCCTCGGTGACGGCATAGTCTCCCAGTTTCAAGGCAGCCTTGGTGGCCATGATGGAGTTGCAGCCGTGGGCGATGTTGGCGAAGGGGCCGCCGTGGATGAAGGCGGGGGTCCCCTCCAGGGTCTGGACTAGGTTGGGCTTCAGGGCGTCCTTCAGCAGGGCGGTCATGGCGCCCTCAGCCTTCAAATCCCCGGCGGTGATGGGGGTGTCATCGTAACTATACGCCACCACCATGCGGCTCAGCCGCTCCTTCAAATCAGAGATGGAGGTGGCCAGGCACAGCACCGCCATAACCTCCGAGGCCACAGTGATGTCGAAGCCGTCCTCACGGGGCACACCCTGCATCCGGCCCCCCAGGCCGTCTACAATGTTGCGAAGCTGCCGGTCGTTCATATCCACGCAGCGCTTCCAGGTGATCTTCTTCACGTCGATACCCAACTGGTTCCCCTGCTGGATGTGGTTGTCCAGCATCGCCGCCAGGAGGTTGTTGGCGGCGCCGATGGCGTGGAAGTCCCCGGTAAAGTGGAGGTTGATGTCCTCCATGGGCACCACCTGGGCATAGCCACCCCCGGCGGCGCCGCCCTTGAGACCGAACACCGGGCCCAGGGAGGGCTCCCGGAGGGCCACCACGGACTTCTTGCCGATTTTACGCAGGCCGTCCGCCAGGCCCACGGTGGTGGTGGTTTTCCCCTCCCCGGCAGGGGTGGGGGTGATGGCGGTGACCAGGATCAACTTGCCGTCGGGCTGGTCTACCTCCCGGAACATGTTGTAGTCGATCTTTGCCTTATGGTTTCCATAGAGCTCCAGATACTTCTCGTCCACTCCGGCGGTTTTGGCAACCTCCCGGATATCTTGCATCTTACAGGCCTGGGCGATCTCAATGTCAGTTTTCATGAAATTCTCCTTATTGGTTTCCGCTGGTGGCGCGGAGGGTCACGTCGTGGTAGCCGCCCTCCACAATACTGGTGGCGGACACCAAGGTCAGCTTGGCGTCCCGCTGCAAATCGGGGATGGTGATGACCCCGCAGTTGCACATGGTAGATTTCACCTTATAAAGGCTCTTCTCCACGTTGTCGTGGAGGGAACCGGCATAGACCACGTAGGAGTCCACGCCCTCCTCGAAGGCCAGGTCGCTCTTGCCTCCCAGGTCATAGCGCTGCCAGTTCCTGGCCCGGTTGGAGCCCTCGCCCCAATACTCCTTCACATACACCCCGTTGACCATGAGCTTTGGGGTGGGGCTCTCGTCGAAGCGGGCGAAGTAACGGCCCAGCATCAGGAAGTCCGCCCCCATGGCCAAGGCCAGGGTCATGTGGAAGTCAAAGACGATGCCGCCGTCGGAGCATATTGGCACATAGATCCCCGTCTCCTTGAAATACTCGTCCCGCGCTGCCGCCACCTCAATGAGGGCGGTGGCTTGGCCCCGGCCGATGCCCTTGGTCTCGCGGGTGATGCAGATGGAGCCGCCGCCGATGCCGACTTTTACGAAGTCCGCACCGGCGTTGGCCAGGTAACGGAAGCCTTCCCGGTCCACTACGTTGCCCGCGCCAATTTTGACGCGGTCGCCATAGTTTTCCCGGATAAAGTCAATGGTTTTCTTCTGCCAGACGGAATATCCCTCGGAAGAGTCAATACACAGCACGTCGGCACCCGCCTCCACCAGGGCGGGAACCCGCTGGGCATAATCCCTAGAGTTGATGCCCGCACCCACCAGATAGCGCTTGTCGGCATCCTGAAGGGCCAGGGGGTGCTCCTTGTGCTCGGCATAGTCCTTGCGGAAGACGAAGTAGAGCAGGTGATCCTCCTCGTCCACCACCGGCAGGGCGTTGAGCTTATTGTCCCATATAATGTCGTTGGCCTCTTTCAAGGTGGTGGAAGCCGGGGCGGTGATGAGCTTTTCCCTGGGGGTCATGAACTCCCGCACGGGGATGTCCTCGGTCATACGGGTGATACGGTAGTCCCGGCTGGTCACCAGTCCCAGGAGCTTCCCGTTGGGGCTGGCGTCCTCGGTGATGGCGATGGTGGAGAAGCCGTTCCGGGCTTTCAGGTCCAGCACGTCCCCCAGGGTGGCGTCAGGGGTGAGATTGGAGGCGCTGACCACGAAGCCCGCCTTGCTGCTCTTCACCCGGCGGACCATCTCGGCCTCGCTCTCAATGCTCTGGGAGCCGTAGATGAAGGCCAGCCCGCCCTCCTTGGCCAGGGCGACGGCCAGGGTGTCGTCGGACACGGACTGCATGATGGCGGAGACCAGGGGGATATTCAAACGGATGGGGCATTCCTCCTCCCCCTTCCGGTAGCGCACCAGAGGGGTTTCCAGGGAGACGTTGTCGGGAATGCAGTTCTCTGACGTGAAGCCCGGCACCAACAGATATTCGCTAAAGGTATGGGAGGGTTCGGAATAGTAAAAAGCCATAGCGTTGCTCCTTTCTTTTCTCTCTGTTTATCTGAAATATTCCACCGCAGAGCGGAAGAGCTTCATGTCATATTCACCGGGGACGTTGCGGTACAGCCCGGCTCCCCAGCGCTCACTGTGGCCCATCTTGCCAAAGACCCGGCCGTCGGGAGAGGTGATGCCCTCCACGGCAAAGGCGGAGTCGTTGGGGTTGCAGCGGATATCCGCCGTGGGCTTGCCCTCCAGGTCCACATACTGGGTGGCGATCTGGCCCTTGGCCGCCAGATCCTGGATCAGGGCGTCGGAGGCCAGGAAGCGGCCCTCCCCGTGGGAGATGGGGACGGTGTAGATCTCCCCCGGTGTGGTGTTCATCAGCCAGGGGGACAGGTTGGAGGCCACACGGGTGCGCACCAGGCGGGACTGGTGGCGTCCGATGGTGTTGAAGCTCAGGGTGGGGCAGCTCTCGTCGGTGTCGATGATCTCCCCATAGGGCACCAGCCCCAGCTTGATGAGGGCTTGGAAGCCGTTGCACACCCCCAGCATCAGGCCATCCCGGTTCTTCAACAAATCATGGACCTGGTCCTTGATCTTCTCCGCCCGGAAGAAGGAGGTGATGAACTTGGCGGAACCGTCGGGTTCGTCGCCCCCGGAGAAGCCGCCGGGAATGAACACGATCTGGGCCTGGGCCAGCCGCTGAGCCACCTGATCCACGGACTGGGCAATGTCCTCGGCGCTGCGGTTGCGGATGACGATGATCTCCGGCTCCGCCCCGGCCATCGCCATGGCCTTGGCGGCATCATACTCGCAGTTGGTGCCGGGGAACACCGGGATGAGGACACGGGGTTTGGCGGTCTGGAGACGGGGCTTGGGCCAACTCTCCACCTTTTTCTCAAAGGCAGGGATGGCTTCCTTCCCCTGGGTAATGTTACAGGCGTAAATGGGCTCCAGCTTGTTTTCATAGCGTGTTAGCAATTCCTGGGCGGTGACGGTCTGCTCCCGCCAGGTGAGGGCGCCGTCCTGGGTGGTAACGCCCAGGGGCAGGCCCACATTCTCCCCCTCGCTGAGCTCCAAAACGAAGGAGCCATAGGCATAGCCGAAGAGCTCATCCATGGTGCAGCCGTCGTCGAAGCGCAGGCCGATGCCATTGCCCAGGGACATTTTCAGTACCGCTTCCGCCACACCGCCGTAAGTGGGGGTATAGGCGGCCAGGAGCTTGCCCTTCTTGTTCAGCTTCGCCACGGTCTGGTAGACCTTTTTCAGGGAAGCCGCCACAGGCAGGCCGTCGGGGCCGTACTCCGGGCAGAGCCAGACCACCGGGTGGTCCGCCCCCTTGAACTCCGGGGAGACCACGCTGCCGATGCTGTCGGTGGTGACGGCAAAGGACACCAGGGTGGGGGGCACATGGAGCTCCTCAAAGCTGCCGCTCATGGAGTCCTTGCCGCCGATGGCGGCGATCTCCAGCTCTCGCTGGGCCCGGAAGGCACCCAGGAGGGCCGCCAGGGGCTTGCCCCAGCGCTGGGGGTCCTTCCCCAGGCGTTCAAAATACTCCTGGAAGCTCAAATAGGTATCTTTCAAGGCGGCGCCGGTGGCCACCAGCTTAGAAACGGACTCCACCACCGCCAGATAGGCCCCGTGGTAGGGGCTCTTCTCTGTAATATAGGGGTTGTAGCCCCAGGCCATCATGGAACAGGTGTCGGTATCCTTCTCCTCCATGGAGATTTTATGCACCATGGCCTGGGCGGGGGTGAGCTGGCGCTGTCCGCCGAAGGGCATGAGCACCGTGCCGCTGCCGATGGTGGAGTCGAAGCGCTCACTGAGCCCCCGTTTGGAGCAGACGTTCAGGTCCTCTGCCAGCGCCAGATAGCCCTGTTTGAAGTCCCGGACCTGCTCTTTCAGGATGGATTCCGGCTGGGCGGTGACGGCGGTGACGTGTTTTTCCACCCCATTGGTGTCCAGGAAGGCACGGGAGATATCCACGATGTTCTTCCCGTTCCACTGCATGGTCAGGCGGCCCTTGCCGGTGACGGTGGCCACCACGGTGGACTCCAGGTTCTCCTGGTCCGCCAGCTCCTGGAAGCGGGGGGCATCCTTGGCCTCCACCACCACGGCCATACGTTCCTGAGACTCGCTGATGGCCAGCTCTGTGCCGTCCAGGCCCTCATACTTCTTGGGGACCTTGTTCAGGTCGATCTCCAGGCCCTCGGCCAGCTCGCCAATGGCCACGGACACGCCGCCGGCTCCGAAGTCGTTGCAGCGCTTGATGAGGCGGGAGGCCTCCGGGTTGCGGAACAGCCGCTGGAGCTTACGCTCCTCCGGGGCGTTGCCCTTCTGGACCTCCGCCCCGCAAGACTCCAAGGACTCGGTGGTGTGGGACTTGGAGGAACCGGTGGCCCCGCCGCAGCCGTCCCGGCCGGTGCGGCCCCCTAGGAGGATCACCACGTCCCCCGGTTCCGGGCGCTCCCGTCGGACATTCTCCGCCGGGGCAGCGGCGATCACCGCGCCGATCTCCATACGCTTGGCGGCGTAGCCAGGGTGATAGAGCTCGTCCACCTGCCCGGTGGCTAGGCCGATCTGGTTGCCGTAGGAGCTGTAGCCTGCGGCAGCCTTGGTGACGATGGTGCGCTGGGGGAGCTTCCCCGCCATGGTCTGGTCCAGAGGGGTGAGGGGGTCCGCCGCACCGGTGAGGCGCATGGCGGCATAGACGTAGGACCGCCCGGAGAGGGGGTCACGGATGGCCCCGCCTACGCAGGTGGCCGCGCCGCCGAAAGGCTCGATCTCCGTGGGGTGGTTGTGGGTCTCGTTCTTGAAGAGGAGGAGCCAGACCTCCTTCCCCTGGGGGGTATCTACCTTGATTTTGACGGTGCAGGCGTTGACCTCCTCGGACTCGTCCAGCCGGGGCATCTTCCCCTGCTTTTTCAGATACTTGGCAGCGATGGTGCCAATGTCCATCAGGTTGATGGGTTTGGTGCGGTTCAGGCGCTTGCGTACCCCCAGATAGTCCTCATAGGTCTGCTGGAGGATGGGGCTGGCAAACTCCACTTCGTCGATGGTGGTCAGGAAGGTGGTGTGGCGGCAGTGGTCGGACCAATAGGTGTCGATGACCCGCAGCTCGGTGATGGTGGGGTCCCGGCCCTCTTCTTTGAAATAGTCCCGGCAGAAGCGCAGGTCATCCACGTCCATGGCAAGGCCCTGCTGTGCCACCATGCTTTCCAACGCCGCCTCGTCCAGGTCCCGGAAGCCCTCCAGGGTGGCCACGGTCTCCGGGATCTCATAGGCCATTGCCAGGGTATCGAAGGGCTCTAGGGCCGCTTCCCTGGACTCCACAGGGTTGATGAGGTACTTTTTAATGGCGGCGATCTCCTCCCCGCTGAGCTTGCCCAAAAGCTGATAGACCCGCGCGGAGCGGACCAAGGGCCGCTCTCCCTGGGAGAGGATCTGGATGCACTGGGCAGCGGAGTCCGCCCGCTGGTCAAACTGGCCGGGGAGATACTCCACGGCAAAGACCACGCCTCCCTCCGGCAAGTCCCTGGTCACCTGGTCCAACTGGGGCTCGGAGAAGATGGTTTTGACGCTGTAGTCAAAGAGCTCCGGCGTGATATTTTCCACATCATAGCGGTTATAAAGGCGCAGACCTTCCAGGGTCTCGATCCGCAGAAGGGTGCGCAGGTCGCCCAGCAGGGCCTCCGCCTCGGCGGCAAGCCCTGGGCGCTTTTCTACATAAACCCGATATACCATGATTACTCAACCTCTTTATTTCACGTTTCCGCCTGCAAGGCCCGTGCGCCGATGTCCTTGCGGCAATAGGCGTTGTCAAAGGTCACCTGGGCCGCCTGAGCGTAGGCCTTGTCAATGGCGGCCTGAAGGCTGTCCCCCAGGGCAGTGACCCCCAGAACACGGCCCCCGGAGGTTTTCAGCACCCCGTCCTCCAGCTTAGCCCCGGCCACATAGACCTGGGCGTCCAAGTCCGCCGGGATGGTGATGGGGAAGCCCGTCTCATACTTCTTGGGATAGCCTTGGCTGGCCAGCACCACGCAGCAGGCGTGCTGATTGCGAAACTTCACCTCGGTCTCCCCCAGGGTCCCCTTGGCGGTGGCCTCCATCACGGTGAGCAGGTCGCTCTCCAGCAGGGGCAGGACCACCTGGGTCTCCGGGTCCCCGAAGCGGCAGTTGTATTCGATCACCTTGGGCCCCTGGGGCGTGAGCATCAGGCCAAAGTACAGGCAGCCCTTGAAGGGGCGGCCCTCGGCGTTCATGGCCGCCATGGTGGGGAGGAAGATCTCCTCCATGCACCGCTGCGCCATTGCCTCGGTGTAGTAGGGGTTGGGGGCCACGGTGCCCATGCCCCCGGTGTTGGGACCAGTGTCCCCGTCCCCGATGCGCTTGTGGTCCATGGAGGAGACCATGGGCACCAGCACCTTCCCGTCGGTGAAGGAGAGCACGGAGACCTCCGGGCCAGTGAGGAACTCCTCAATGACCACATGGCTGCCACTGTCCCCAAAGACCTTGTCCTCCATGCAGGCCCGGACGGCCGCCTCGGCCTCCTCACGGGTCTCCGCGATGGTGACACCCTTCCCCAGGGCCAGGCCGTCGGCCTTCACCACCGTGGGGATGGGGGCGGTTTTCAGGTAGTCCAGCGCCGCCGCCAGGTCGTCAAAAGTCTCATACGCGGCGGTGGGGATGTTGTACTTGCGCATCAAATTCTTGGAAAAGACCTTGCTGCCCTCCAAAATGGCAGCGGCCTTGTTGGGGCCGAAACAGGGGATGCCCTCCCCTTCCAGCAGGTCCACACACCCTAAGACCAGGGGGTCGTCGGGGGCCACCACAGCAAAGTCGATGGCCTGCTTCTTGGCAAAGTCTACGATGGCGTCTAGGTCCTTGGCCCCGATGCCGGTGCAGTGGGCGTCGGCGGCGATGCCGCCGTTGCCGGGGGCGGCGTAAATCTCTGTGGCACGGGGGCTCTTCTTCAGGCTCTTGATGATGGCGTGCTCCCGCCCACCGCCGCCTACGACAAGTATTTTCACAAAAATGTCCTCCTTTTGTCAGTGGTGGAACAGGCGCATCCCTGTAAAGGCCATGACCATGTTGTAATGGTTGGCGGTGTCGATCACGTGGTCGTCCCGGATGGAGCCGCCGGGCTCCACAATGTAGGATGTGCCGGACTTTCTGGCCCGTTCCACGTTGTCGCCAAAGGGGAAGAAGGCGTCGCTGCCCACGGTCACGCCGGTCTGGGTGGCGATCCACGCCTTTTTCTCCTGGGCGGTGAGGGGCTCCGGACGGGTTTTGAAGGTCTGCTCCCACACGCCGGGGCGCAAAATGTCCTCATACTCGTCGGAGAGGTAGATGTCGATGGCATTGTCCCGGTCCGGGCGGCGGATGCCGTCCACAAAATCCAGGGCCAAGGTCTTGGGGTGCTGGCGCAGATACCAGTTGTCCGCCTTGTTCCCCGCCAGACGGGTGCAGTGGATACGGCTCTGCTGGCCGGCACCCACGCCGATGGCCTGGCCATCCTTCACGTAGCAGACGGAATTGGACTGGGTATACTTCAAGGTGATGAGGGCCACCACCATGTCCCGCTTGGCCCCGGCGGGGAGGTCCTTGTTCTCCGTGACCAGGTTCCCCAAAAGGCTCTCGTCGATCTTGTAGTCGTTGCGCCCCTGTTGGAAGGTGATGCCAAACACCTCCTTGTGCTCTTGAGGGGCAGGGACATAGGCGGGGTCGATCTTGACGATGTTATAGCCGCCCTTCTTCTTCCCTTTCAAAAGCTCCAGGGCTTCGGGGGTGTAGTCCGGGGCAATGATGCCGTCGGAGACCTCCCCCTTCAAATAGGCGGCGGTGGCGGCGTCGCAGGTGTCGCTGAGGGCCGCCCAGTCGCCGTAGGAACACAGACGGTCCGCTCCACGGGCCCGGATGTAGGCGCAGGCCATGGGCGTCAGCTCCGCATTGGGTTCCACAAAATAAATTTTCCGGTCTGTCTCGCTGAGGGGCAGGCCTACCGCCGCTCCGGCGGGAGATACGTGTTTGAAGGAGGCCGCCGCCGGCAGGCCTGTGGCCTCTTTCAGCTCCTTCACCAGCTGCCAGGAGTTGAAGGCGTCCAGAAGGTTGATATACCCCGGCCGGCCGTTGAGGACTTCGATGGGTAGGTCCCGCCCGTCGCTGACGGAAATGCTGGCGGGCTTTTGGTTGGGGTTACAGCCGTATTTCAGTTCCAATTCTTTCATGTATGTTTCTCCCCTGCTTCCAGATGCTTGTTGCGGATGATTTCTTGCGATTCCCCGGTGGCCAAATCTGTGAAGCGGACATAGAGGGAAATCTTATTGGCCTCGTTGAGCTTGTCCCAGATCATCCCGGCAAATTCCTCCAGGGTCCCCTGGATGCTCACCCGCTCCGGTTCCCCCTGGAAGGTGGGGATAGGGTTGCCATCGGTGACATAGGTGTGGAGGAAGTGCCCCACACCGGGGAGGCCGGGATACTCGAAGGTGTAGCGGGCACAGCCGCTGCCCGCCTCGTCGGCGCTTTTCAGGATGGACAGCTTATAACTTCCGTCCGGGGACAGAAGGCCGGAGATGCGGGGGGTCCAGTTGGGGCCGTCGGGCTCAAATTCACGGGTACGCAGGGCCTGCTCGAAGGGCAGCCCCTTTTCCAAAAAGTCCCGGATGGTGTCCGTCTGGTCCCCATTGGTGACGATGAGCCCCCGGCCAAACTGCCGCACAGGGTGATAGATAATCAGGCTGGGGTCCTCCAGCTTGGCGGGGTCGTGGGCTTCGGTGCGGATACCGTCGGGCTCCTTTACAAAAATCCGGTTGCGGCTGTTCTCGCTGCGGCCCATGATGAAATAGGCGGCTACACTCTGGCTCCCGTCCGCCGTCTGGCCCAGGACGATACCCCGGCCAGGGTAGGGGTTCCCGGAGAGCAGTGCGCTTAGCCCATGGTTCTCATATACATTCATGTCTCTTTCCCTTTCCCGATCTCTTCCGATACCATCTGGGCGGCTTGGGGCAGGAGCTTCCACTCCGCCTGCTCCATCACCCGGCGCTGCAAGGTCTCCGGGGTGTCCTCCGGCTGGATCTCCACTGCCTTTTGCAGGAGGATCTCTCCCCCGTCAGGCACCTCGTTGACGAAGTGGACGGTGGCGCCGGTGACCTTCACCCCGTATTCCAAGGCGGCCTCATGGACCTTTAGTCCATAGAAGCCCTTCCCGCAAAAGGCGGGGATCAGGGAGGGGTGGACGTTCAGGATACGCCGGGGCCATTGGCGGGTGAAGTCCTCGCTGAGGATGCTCATGAAGCCCGCCAGGATGATCAATTCCACCCCGTGGTCTGCCAGGGCCTGGGAGATGGCCGCCTCGAAGGCCGCCTGACTGCCCAGGGCCTTGCGGCTGCACACGATGCCGGGGACCCCCGCCTGCTCCGCCCTGGTGAGGGCGTAGGCCTTGGGGTTGCTGGAAATCACCAGCACGATCTCCCCGGCGGTGAGGATGCCGCTGTTCTGGGCGTCCAGCAGGGCTTGCAGGTTGGTGCCGCCGCCGGAGACCAGCACGGCAAGTTTCGTCTTTACCATAATACTACGCCCTGGTCCCCCGCCACGATTTCACCCAGACGCACGGGTTTCTCCCCCAGGGCCTCCAGGGTAGCCATGGCCTTGTCCGCCTGGGCGGCGGGGACCACCACGGTCATGCCGATGCCCATGTTGAAGGTGTTGAACATCTCCCGCCGGGGGATCTTCCCCTTGGCCTGGATCAAATCAAAGATGGGCAGAACGGGCACGTCGCTCTCCTTGATCTTCGCCGTCATCCCCTTGGGCAGGCTCCGGGGAATGTTCTCATAGAAGCCGCCGCCGGTGATGTGGGAGACGGACTTGATGTCCACCTGCTCCATCAGGGCCAGGATAGACTTCACATAGATGCGGGTGGGGGTCAGCAGGGTCTCTCCCAGAGAGGCCTCCCCCAGCTCCGCCATGGGGGCTTTCAGGTCGCAGTGCTCTACGTCCAGCACCTTGCGCACCAGGGAGAAACCGTTGGAGTGGACCCCGGAAGAGGGCAGGCCAAGAATCGCGTCTCCCGGCTGGATGGTGGTCTTGTCAAACACCTTGGCCCGATCTACCACGCCCACGGAGAAACCCGCCAAGTCGTATTCATCCACGGGATAGAAGCCGGGCATCTCCGCCGTCTCCCCGCCGATGAGGGCGGCTCCCGCCTGGACACAGCCCTCGGCCACGCCGGAGACGATGCCGGCGATCTTCTCCGGCAGGTTCTTCCCGCAGGCGATATAGTCCAGGAAGAACAGGGGCTTGGCCCCGCAGCATATAATGTCGTTGACGCACATGGCCACACAGTCGATGCCCACGGTGTCGTGCTTGTCCATCAGGAAGGCCAGTTTCAGTTTGGTGCCCACGCCGTCGGTGCCGCTGACCAGCACCGGCTGCTTGATGCCTGTGAGGTCCAGGGCAAACAGGCCCCCGAAGCCGCCGATATCCCCCACTGCCCCGGCGGTCATGGTCTTGGCGATGTGGGTTTTCATAAGCTCTACCGCTTTGTACCCGGCGGTGATATCCACCCCGGCGGCGGCGTAACTGTCAGAATGAGACTGCATAACAAATCCCTCTCTTTCTTATGGTCAAAGGCTGATCTCTCTTATTCTTCCCCGCTCCAGCAATAGGTACACAGGTTGCACGCCGGCAGGCCGATGGCCTCCACCAGCCCATCCAGGGACTGGAAGCCCAGGGAGGTAAAGTGCATCTCGTCGCAGATGGCTTGGCGCAGTTTCTTCCCCCGTTCTGTGGAGCCGTCGGCATACTCCTTGGTGTGCTTGAGCCCCTCTTCCCCTTCCAAGGCCACGATGGTCCGGCGGGCGATGAGCTCCATTTCCGACTTGCTGCTGGAGAAGTTCAGGTACTTACAACCGAAGATGATGGGCGGACAGGCGGAGCGGATGTGGACTTCCTTGGCCCCGTTCTCATAGAGGAACTCCACCGTCTCCCGGAGCTGGGTGCCCCGGACGAAGCTGTCGTCCACCAGGAGGAGTTTTTTGTCCTGGATGAGCTCCGGCACCGGGATTTGTTTCATCTTCGCCACCATGTTGCGCTCACGCTGGTTGGTGGGCATGAAGCTCCGGGGCCAGGTGGGCGTATATTTGATGAAGGGACGGCCAAAGGGGGCCTTGCTGGCGTTGGCGTAGCCGATGGCATGGGGGGTGCCGGAGTCGGGTACGCCGCCCACATAGTCCAGCTCCTGGGCGATGCCTTGTTCCTGGTCGGCACGGGCCAAAATCTCCCCGTTGCGGTAGCGCATCACCTCCACGTTCACCCCCTCATAGTTGGAGTTGGGGTAACCGTAATAGGTCCACAGGAAGGCGCATATTTTCATCTCATCCCCTGGGGGCAGCAGGGTCTCCCACCCCTCCGGGGTGACCTTGACCACCTCTGCCGGGCCCAGCTCATAGGCGTCGTGGTAGCCCATTTTCTGGTAGGCGAAGGTCTCGAAGGAGATGCAGCAGCCCTCGTCGTCCTGCCCGATGTGGATGGGCAGGCGGCCGTAGCGGTCCCGTCCGGCGATGAGCCCGTCCTCGGTCATCACCAGCACGGAGACGGTCCCCTCCACCGCCATCTGGGCATAGCGGATACCCTCAGCGATGGAGTCCCGCTGGCTGATGAGGGCCGCCACCAGCTCGTTGGAGTTCACCCGGCCACCGCTCATGGCCTCGAAGTGGCCGTCCTCCGTCTGGAGCAGGCCTTGGATCAGGTGCTCCTCATTTTTGATGACCCCCACCACGCATATCGCAAAGGTGCCGTGGATGGAGCGTACCAGGAGGGGTTGGGGGTCCGTGTCGCTGATGCTGCCGATGCAGACCTTCCCTTTCAATTCTCCCAGGGCCTTGTCAAACTTGGTGCGGAAGGGAGCGTTCTCGATGTTGTGGATCTCCCGCTGAAAGCCCAGCTCCGGGTCCCAGGCCGCCATGCCCCCCCGGCGGGTGCCGAGATGGGAGTGGTAGTCCGTGCCAAAAAATACGTCCAGTACAATGTCGCGCTTGGAAATTGCGCCGCAGAATCCGCCCATTGTGTTCCTCGCTTTCCTTTATTGGTTATATTTTTTCTCTACGTCGGCGCTCTTTTTCAGAACCGTCTCCTGCTCCGCCGCCCGGCTGGCCTGGAGCTTGTCCGCCAGGGCCGCGTCCTCAATGGCCAGCATCTCCACCGCCAACAGGGCCGCGTTGGCGGCGCCGTCGATGGCCACAGTGGCCACGGGGATGCCGGTGGGCATCTGGACGGTGGAGAGTAAGGCGTCCAGCCCATCCAGGGTGGAGGACTTCACCGGGATGCCGATCACCGGCAGGGTGGTCCCCGCCGCCATGGCCCCGGCCAGGTGGGCCGCCTTCCCGGCGGCGGCGATGATGACCCCAAAGCCCTTTTCTCTGGCACTGCGGGCAAAGTCCCCAGCCTGCTGAGGGGTGCGGTGGGCAGAGTAGACGTGGACCTCATAGGGCACGCCGTATTCCTTCAGTTTATCCATGGCCTTTTCCACAATGGGCAGGTCGCTATCGCTGCCCATAATGATTCCAACTTTTTTCATGAAACCCATCCTCTCTTCTCTCATGTGTACAACGGCAGGGCTGTGAAATGGAAAACGGCAGTCCAATTCTCGTTCCTTAGAAAATTGAACTGCCCAGACGGTCGGCAAAACGCTGTGTCTCTTGCTCCCCGTGGTTCCACCACTTCCGTCAGTCACAAAAAGCGTCCACTATTTTTTTGTCCTGCCATATAGGTTTTCTGTCCCTTTCATTATACTATATCTTCTCCCATTGCGCAAGCAGAGAAATGGAACACGCCCCCTGAGAAAGTAAAAAAATCATCCGCAGGACGGTAGACCCGTCCTGCGGATGGCAGAATCATTCCTCTGGGGTATTCTTCTTGGTAAAGTGCTCCTTGGTCAGCCTGACAATCACAGGAGACAGGAGCAGGATGGCAATCAGGTTGGGGATCGCCATGAGGCCGTTGAGGGTGTCGGCAATGGCCCAAGCCAGGTCCAGGGACATGGTAGCGCCCACCACCACGAACAGGATGAAGATGATCTGATAGGGCTTGATGGCCTTGGGGCCCAGGATGAACTCCAAGCAGCGGGAGCCGTACAGAGACCAGCCCAACACGGTGGAGAAAGCGAACAGGGACAGGCCGATGGCGATGATCAGGGTACCAGCCTTGTCACCAAAGACGGTGCCCAGCGCAGCGGCGTTCAGGCCGGTGTCGCCCTGGTGGCCAAAGTTCAGGTCCAGGCCCGCGCCCTTGGCGGCGCACAGGAGAGCCAGACCGGTGAGGGTGCAGATGACGATGGTGTCCATGAACACTTCAAAGACGCCGTACAGGCCCTGCTTCACAGGGTCAGTTTCAGAAGTGGTAGCGTGGGCGATAGGAGCAGAGCCCAAGCCTGCCTCGTTGGAGAACACGCCGCGCTTCACGCCCCACATGACCACCATCATGGCGGAACCAACCGCGCCGCCGGTGACGCCCTCCGGGCTGAATGCGCCCACGAAGATGTCATGGAACACTTCGCCCAGAGTGCCGGCGTGATAGACCAGCACGACGATGCAGGCCACGATGTACACCACAGCCATGAAGGGAACCAGCTTCTCGGTGACGCTGCCCAGACGCTTGACGCCGCCCAGGATAACGATGCCCACCAGGACAGCCAGGACGATGCCCAGCACCAGGTTCAGAGTTCCCTTACTTGCGTCGCTAAAGTTGGGGTCGAAAGCAGTTACCACGTTGCCGATGGAGGAGGTGATGTTGCCCACCTGGGTGGCGTTGCCGATGCCGAAGGAGGCCAGCGCGCCGAAAATACAGAAGATGACGCCCAGCCACTTCCAGTTCTTGCCCAGGCCGTTCTTGATGTAGTACATGGGGCCGCCCACCCAGTCGCCGTACTCGTTGCGCTCACGGTATTTCACCGCCAGGGTAACCTCGGCGTACTTGGTGGCCATACCGATGAGGGCGGTGATCCACAGCCAGAAGATGGAACCGGCACCGCCCAAGGTGATGGCGGTGGTGATGCCGGCGATGTTACCGGTGCCCACCGTCCCCGCCAGGGCGGTGGACATAGCCTGGAAGGGTGTGATCTCGCCCTCGCCGGCCTCTTGCTTCTTGAAGATTTTGCCCAAGGTGTTCTTCATGGCATAGCCGAACTTCCGGAACTGGAAGCCCTTTGTCATGATGGTCAGCACGATGCCAACGCCCACCAACAGGATCAGCATAGGCCAACCCCAGACGACGCCGTTGATAGCATCATTGACAACCTTTACTCTTTCAGCAAATGTCATTCAAATCTCTCCTTTTCTCTTGATCTCTTTTCACACGGCTGCAACCGCCAGACGAAAACCGAAAAAGCAGAGCGCCGTAACACACGGCGCTCTGCTCAAAAGGTCAAAATTTCTGGACAGTTCTCTCACATTGTCCCAATCTGTCCTTTTGCCTGAGAGAGTTCGCGATGCGTCTTGCCCCTTCGGCCTCCACCACAGGTGGATGTCTCCAGATTCCCTATCACTGGGTTCTCGCCCATCCTGCGGACCGTCCCAGGTACGTCTGACAGTATTCACTTTGCTGGGTCTATTCTACCCTTATTTTATGAAAATTGCAAGGCGAAAAAGCCACAGATGCATGATTTTATTTTTATAAACGGAATTTTTTATGGATTATCTCCAAATTTTCTCAAATCATCAGTGCCTGCTTTATGGAAATCGCTTCCCTCACTTTGTCAATGATTCCGTCAACTGTCAAGCCGTAGGCCTCCAGCACCTTCAGTGCCGCCCCGGAGCGGCCGAAGCTGTCCTCCACCCCGTGGCGGATCACCGGCACCGGGCACACGCCGGAGAGGTACTCCGACACGGCACTGCCCAGGCCGCCCACGATGTTGGCCTCCTCGCTGGTGACGATGCAGCCGGTCTCCCGCGCGGCAGCCAGCAGGAGTTCTGTGTCCAGGGGTTTGATGGTGTGCATGTCGATGACCCGGACGTCAATGTCCTCCTGGGCCAGGTATTCCGCGGCTTTCAGGGCCTCCTGGACCATCATGCCCACAGCTACGATGGTCACGTCTGCACCGGGGCGCAGGAGGACCCCCTTCCCCAGTTCAAACTGGTAGCCCTCCAGGCTGTCCGTCACGGTCTCCACTGCCAAACGGCCTAGGCGCATGTAGGCGGGGCCCTCATAGTCCATGAGGGCTTTCACTGCCTGGCGCATCTCATGGCCATCACAGGGACATAGCACCGTCATACCGGGGATGGCACGCATGATGGCCAGGTCCTCGATACACTGGTGGGTGGCCCCGTCCTCCCCTACGGATAGGCCCCCGTGGGAGCCCACGATGGTCACGTTCAGGCCCGGATAGGCCACGCTGTTGCGCACCTGCTCCCAGGCTCGTCCCGCGGCAAACATGGCGAAGGAGTTGGCAAAGGGCTTCTTGCCGCAGGCAGCCAGGCCGGCGGCGACGCCCACCATGTTGGCCTCTGCGATGCCCATATCGAAAAAGCGGTCGGGGTACGCCTTGCCGAAGTCCTTGGTCATGGTGGAGCCAGACAGGTCCGCGTCCAGAACCACCAGATCGGGTTCCTGCTCCGCCAGCTCCAGCAGAGCCTTGCCGTAAGCGGCGCGGGTGGCGATTTTCTCTGCCATATTATTTGCCCTCCTTTTCTGCCAGGGCGGCAACCAACTCCGCCCGTGCCTTCTTATACTGTTCCGCGTTGGGGGCCTTGCCGTGCCAACCAGCGTCATTCTCCATGAAGGAGACCCCCTTGCCCTTGACGGTCTTAGCCAGCAGGACCGTGGGGGCCCCGGTGAGGGTCTTGGCCTTGGCAAAGGCCTCCTCCAGGGCGGTGAAGTCGTGGCCGTCTACGGCGATCACATGCCAGCCAAAGGCCTCCAGCTTCTGGTCCAGAGGCTCCGAGGGCATCACATCGGCGGTTTTGCCGTCGATCTGTAGGCCGTTTACGTCAATGATGGCGCAGAGGTTGTCCAGGCCGTACTTGGCAGCGCTCATGAACGCCTCCCAAACCTGGCCCTCCTCGATCTCGCCGTCCCCCAAGAGGGCGTAGACCCGAAACTCTTTCTTGTCCAACTTCCCCGCCAGAGCCATGCCCACAGCGGCGGAGATACCCTGCCCCAAAGAGCCGGTGGACATATCTACGCCTTTTACATGGTGCATCTCCGCGTGGCCGGAGAGATGGCCCTCTACGCTACGGAAGAGCTTCAACTCCTCCTCTGGGAAGTAGCCCCGCTGGGCCAGGATGGGATAGAGGGCCGGGGTGCAGTGGCCTTTGGAGAGGACGAAGCGGTCCCGCTCCGGGTCCTGGGGCTTGGCCGGGTCCACCCGCATCACGTTAAAGTATAGCTGGGTGAGAATGTCCATGGCGGAAAAGGAGCCGCCTAGGTGGCCGGATGCGCAGTTGTACACCATATCCAGACCCAGCAGCCGCCCCTTGGCCGCCACGGCCTCCAGGGTGCGTAACTCTGTTTTCATATCGTTGCCTCCTCCTACGGATTTCAAAGTGCCGAATTCCTTCATGATATAGTGTACCACGGAAATTTTCTCCGGTCAATTCTCTTTCTGCCCTTGCATTTGTCGCGGGTTTCCTTTATAATGTGGACTGTTCCTCTTTGTAAAGAGTAAATGACGGGGTGTTGCGCAGTTGGTAGCGCGCCTGCTTTGGGAGCAGGAGGCCCAGGGTTCGAGTCCCTGCACTCCGACCATGATAAAAGACCTTGTGTGTTAATGCGAATCGTTGACACACAAGGTCTTTTGTTATTTCGCGCGAAAGAAAACGAAGCGCATAGAGCAGCACATAACAGCACGCTACAGCGAGAAAAAGCCTGTAAAATTTCTGTAGTAAACTGGGACTTAATCTCTCCTATCAGGGGTACGTCAGACAAGCCCTTTCCTCTTTGTTGACAGATTCCATTCCAAACGCTACAATAGCGTTGCAACTGTGTTACGTGAAGGAGATATGATTTCATGGCATTACCAATGGAAACGGGACGGTATACGTTTGCTGACTGTCTTTCGCAAGAAAAAGAGGAACGCCTGGAGATCATCAACGGAAAGTTGTGATGATGGCGCCGCCTTCCAGCCGCCATCAGGAGATCAGCTTTGAACTTGGGCGGCAGCTTGGAAACTACCTGGATGGAAAACCCTGCAAGGTTTACCCGGCGCCCTTTGGGGTTCGTCTGTTTGAGCAAAGCAATGACCGCCCTGAAGATGTAGATACCATGGTAAAACCAGACATATCTGTCGTTTGCGATAAGAGGAAAATAGACAAGCATGGCTGCAAAGGGGCACCTGATTTGGCCTTGAGGTCCTATCCCCCTCGTCTCTGCATCATGACCGTTTTGTGAAGTTGGGACTTTACCAGCGTGCCAGGGTCCGGGAATATTGGATCGTTGACCCAGAGTACAAATCCGTCCAGGTGTTCACGTTGGATGAAAATGGTTTTCTCCGGATTCACGAAGAGTATGGAGCTGGAGATATCGCACGGGTCAATATCCTAGACGGCTGTTTTATCGACCTTGGCAAGGTATTTTCTGAATAAGAAATCGTGATGTGGGCCGGAGAGTGTTCCCCGGCCTTTTCATACAACCCTCAACTCCAACATCGTCAACCGCAGCTCTTGGTCTACGGAAAGATTTCTGTCCCGATGCTCCGCTGGAAAAATGCGGCACGGATATCACAGAAATCAAGGCGGCAGATGGAAGGCTATATGTATCAGCATTTTTGATTGCTTTGATCTCGGCACCCTCGGTCTTACGACGGAAACAAATACGAAAGTGGAGTTATGTGTCCACATATTAGAGAACGCTGTGACTGCTTATCCGTCTTTCGTTACAATACAAAGCAGATAATACTAGAAGAGCGAAAGGTACCAATATGGCGCTACTTCATTTAGTGACTGGAACAACTGGAGGATATGTTCCGCATGAAGGAACCCACCCGGAAGCCGCGATTCATCAAGACCGTATGGGGCGTGGGCTATACCATTGAGTGAAAGTAAGGGAAAATACCTATGTCCGCCATCCACTACGGGAAAGCTCCCACAAAGCATCTGTACAGTTCCTACAAACAAAGACAGCCTTCACATCCCATTGTGAAGGCTGTCTTTGTACGATTTGTTCAATATTTTCCTCAAAGCCCCGCATGTTTTTTCAAGGCAGCAAAAGACGTATCACTGATAACATGCTCCATCTTGCAGGCATCCTCTGTGGCGGTGGTTTCATCCACCCCCAAATCCATCAGGAAGCGGGAGAGTATGGTGTGCTTTTCATAAATATTTTCCGCCACAGCTCGTCCCGTATCGGTGAGGGTCAGGTGCCCATCGTGGTCATCCATGACCACATATCCGCCGGTTTTCAGCAAACCAATGGCGCGGCTGACGCTGGGTTTTGAAAAGCCCATATATTCGCTCACATCAATGGAGCGGACCGCTTTTCCCCGTTTGGACAGAATCAGTATGGTCTCCAAATACATCTCGCCGGATTCCTGTAAGATCATAGGACCATCCCCTCTCATATAAAACTTACTCAATAATAATAAGATACCATAATTGCCACAAGTTTTCAAGAGCGGTACAAGCTAGACAGTTATCCAGTTTCAACCATTCCTTCGCCTCCGCTTTTGTTCAAAACAACAAAAAACTCTGTTGGGTAGTAAAAACGGCAGTTAGCCGTTGACAACCCCAATAGAACGCGCTACAATAGCAGAGGATTAGCAAGTGCTAATCTTACATAAAATGACGGATCCCTGGTTGCCCTCCCCAGAACACAGCGGCCAGGCGCACGATTTTATAAGGAGAAGCAGGCATGAATACATTAAAAGATGTCCCTGTGGGCAAATCCGTCCGGGTGATCAAGCTCCACGGCGAGGGTGCCATCAAACGCCGCATCATGGACATGGGTATTACCAAAGGTGTGGAAATCTTTGTGCGAAAGGTTGCACCCCTGGGCGACCCCATGGAGATTGCTGTCCGGGGCTATGAGCTCTCCCTGCGCAAAGCAGACGCGGAAATGGTTGAGGTAGACCCCCAGCTATAAAACGGGATGCCCTCCCGTTTTTTTATCCCAGGCAGTTAGACAAAACTAACCAAATAAAAGAAAAGGAGTGAACCTATGGAGCAGCAAATAAAAATTGCCCTAGCTGGCAATCCCAACTGCGGCAAGACCACCCTCTTCAACGCCCTGACCGGTTCCAACCAATTTGTGGGGAACTGGCCAGGCGTCACGGTAGAGAAAAAGGAGGGGCAGTTGAAGGGCCACAAGGACGTGGTCATTATGGACCTCCCCGGCATCTACTCCCTCTCCCCCTACACCATGGAGGAAGTGGTGGCTAGAAACTATCTCATCGAGGAGCGGCCGGACGCCATTCTGAACATTGTGGACGGCACCAACCTGGAGCGCAACCTCTACCTCACCACCCAACTCACAGAGTTGGGCATCCCCGTGGTCATCGCCGTGAACATGATGGACCTGGTGAAAAAGAACGGTGACACCATCAACTTCCCCGCCCTCTCCCGCTCCTTGGGCTGCCAGGTGATGGAGATTTCCGCCCTCAAAGCCACCGGCGTTATGGAAGCCGCCGAGGCAGCCATACAGGCCACCCACTCCACCAAGACAGTCCCCACCCACAACTTCTCCGGCCCGGTGGAACATGCCCTGGCCCATATCGAAGAAGCCGCGCTTCACGATATGCCCGCCGACCAGCAGCGCTGGTACTCCATTAAGATTTTTGAGCGGGACGAAAAAGTCCTGGAAAAAATCAACATCGCCCAGTCTGTCTTGGACCACATCGAACAGGATATCACATCCACGGAGCAGGAGTTGGACGACGACGCTGAGAGCATCATCACCAACGAGCGCTACAACTACATCGGCTCCATCCTTGAGGGCACTTATAAAAGGAAAGCCGCCGGCCAGTTGACCACCTCGGACAAAATCGACCGTATCGTCACCCACCGCGTCCTAGCCCTGCCCATCTTTGCCGCTATCATGATCCTGGTCTACTTTATTGCTGTGAGCACGGTAGGCACTTGGGCCACAGACTGGGCCAACGATGGGCTCTTTGGGGATGGCTTCCACCTCTTTGGCAATGGCAGTGCCGCCTACACAGAGGCCATCAACCACTATGCCCAGGAAACCCTCTGGACCGACGACTATGTGTCCACCATCGAGGATGCGGCAGAGGCCGGAATCATCGGCGCCGACAACCTGCTGGAGGCCATAGAGGCCGAGGATTTCAGTGCCTTTGACGAGGCCTACGGTTTCTACGGCGATGCTTTGGCAGCAGAAGGCTTTGAAATCTCCGAAGCCTATGAAGCCGCCATGGAGAATGCCCCGGACACTGCCGCGTTCGGTCTCTGGATCCCCGGTGTGCCCGTGGTTCTGGAGCATGCACTGGACGCCATTGGCTGCGCAGACAGTGTAAAGAGCCTCATCCTGGACGGCATCGTCGCCGGTGTGGGCGCTGTGCTAGGATTTGTTCCCCAACTTCTGGTACTCTTCATCATGCTGGCCTTCCTGGAAGCCTGCGGTTATATGGCCCGCGTGGCCTTTGTCATGGACCGGATTTTCCGCCGTTTCGGCCTTTCTGGCAAGTCCTTCATCCCCATCCTCATCGGCACCGGCTGCGGTGTCCCCGGCATCATGGCCTCCCGGACCATTGAAAATGAACGGGACCGCCGCATGACCATTATGACCACCACTTTCATCCCCTGCGGGGCAAAAATGCCCATCATTGCCCTCATCGCCACCGCCCTGTTCGGCGGAGCCTGGTGGGTAGCCCCCAGCGCCTATTTCCTGGGTATGGCGGCCATCGTCGTCTCTGGCATTATGTTGAAAAAGACCCGCCTGTTTGCCGGAGACCCCGCCCCCTTCGTGATGGAGCTGCCTGCCTACCACTGGCCCACCCTCACCAACGTTCTGCGCTCCATGTGGGAGCGGGGCTGGTCCTTCATCAAAAAGGCCGGTACCGTCATCCTCCTGGCCTCCATTGTGATCTGGGCTGGCTCCTCCTTCGGCGTGGTGGACGGCATGTTTGCCTTCGACCTGGAGATGGAATTGGAAAATAGCCTTTTGGGGATCGTCGGCAGCGCCATCTGCTGGATCTTCTCCCCCCTGGGCTTTGGCAACATCAAAGCCGCCGTGGCCACCATCATGGGCCTGGTGGCCAAGGAGGAAATCGTGGGGGTCTTCGGTGTGCTGGACTTCGAGGGTCTCACACCCCTGGCTGGCTACGCCTTCCTGGCCTTCAACCTTCTCTGCGCCCCCTGCTTTGCTGCCATGGGTGCCATCAAGCGGGAGATGAATTCCGCCAAGTGGACCTGGTTCGCCTTAGGTTACCAGTGCGCCCTGGGCTATGTGGTGGCCCTCATCATCTACCAGTTGGGCAGCCTCATCACCGGTAACGGGAACCCCATCGGTGTGGCCGCCGCCCTAGTTTGCATCGCCCTGATCCTATACATGCTTTTCCGACCCTATCCTTCGCTAGACGCCAAAAAACTTCCGGCTGACAAAGCCGCCAAGTCTTGACCCCGCAACAACTCTGCTCCAAAGGAGGCTTCCCCCATGCTATCTTTCCTGGTAAATCATGCAGGGACGATGTTTCCCCTGCTGCTGGTCGCGGCGGCTGCCGTCGCCAGCATCGTCCATCTGCACCGGCAGCGGAAGCAAGGCAACTCCACCTGCGGTTGTAACTGCGGCGATTGCCACGGCGGCTGCCACCCCCATTGAATCCCATACCCCAGAACCCCCGGCGGTTTTGCATACGCAAAGCCGCCGGGGGTTCGTATATTCACTGGGGTGGTGCATATTTTTCCTGAACCGCTGTGGGAAGCGCACCATATTGCAGCTCTTCCCATGCAACCGTGCCGCGGATGGGCACAACCGTCAAGCGAACAAATGCGCCTTCCTTCAATTCCCTAGATGCCCCAAAGCGAATGTCTTTTTCGTTTCCGTTCTCGTCATAGGAACATAAGGTGTAGGCGTAGGGCAGCCCTCCACCAAAATCAATGACGCCACCTCTCGATTCCACTTGTTCCAATTTGCTGTTGTCAATCTGCGCGTAATAGTATGTACTGCTACTCCCTGAAGAAAGGAATATACACGCACAAGCAGCTACCAGAACAACAACAGCGATTCCTCCCAACACTTTTTTCGGCATACAAAAACCTCCCTGAAACGCTTTCCTGTCAGTCAGCGTTGATGTACATTCAATTTTTCCCGCTGGGCCGGCCGCAGTGTCCGGTTCCCCTTTTTCGTTTTCACTTTGCGCTGCCCATCCCCCGGTGCTTTGGACACCCCAAGCAGCACCACAGAGAGCAGCAACAAGACGGCCAACGCCGCAATGGCCAGGGGCAGGTCCCCTGCGCCCTTACTCCCGGTGTAAGTGGTCGTATCAAAGCCGATCAACGTCAGGACCGCTGAGATGGGGTAAATATTCCGCAGCAACCCCTGTTTGAAGAACAGGCAGCAGTAGCCCACCAGAAAGGCCAACACCGAACCGCCCATGAACCGCCCCGGCTTCCAACTGCAAACAATCAGGATGGGCAGCACCACGATGTAAATCCCCAACGCCAGCCCCAGCATCTGCGCCAGGCCGTGGAGCAGTACCGCCCCGCTGAGGCCCTCCAGCCCCACGCAAAGCCCTATGACCACCGTGACCACAAGGCTGTAAGCCCCCATCAGCAGGGCCAGCAGGCCCATGGCAGCCAGCTTACCCAAAAGAATTTTCCGGAAGGTGCGGGGCACCACCAGGAGGTTTTTCAAAGTATCGTCCACATACTCCCGGTTGATGAGATAGCCCCCCACCAGGGTAAAGAGCACCGGCATGAAAATCTGCGCGTTGCCCCAGAGGGTGAGTTCCAGCAGGCCGGGGAGGTCCAGGACCGCGTGGCTCTTGGCCGAATCCTCCATAATGGCCTGGGAAAAGAGCTGGAGCAGCGGGGAACAGACCATCCCGACAGCCGCCACCAGCAGGATATGGTATCGCTTGAGCTTTGCAAATTCCGTTTTGATTTCCGTCAACATAAGACATTCCCCCTTTTATCGCTCCTGCCGCCGGTACAGCTTCATCATCAGCAGCACACAAACCAGGGCCTCCCCCAGCAGGACCGCAAACACCACCGGCGTGGACACAAAATACGGGCTCAGCCGGGTGTAAAACGCCAGGGTCGCCTCCCCCACAGCCTCTGTGGAATGGAACTGATACAGCCAGCGAAACACCATGGGCGTGGGGAGAAGGCTCGCCGCGTTCAGTCCCAGAGGCACCATCATGAAGTGGTCCGTGATCCGCAGGAGAAAGCAGAGGGTGGTGTAGGCAAAGGCGATGAGTACGGAAATGATGTACGACTTGTTGCACCAGACCACCAGCAAAATACAGGGCATGGCCACCGCCCAGACCAAAACGCCAGTGGCCAGGGTGAGGGCAAGCTGCAATCCCAGGCCATCCAGGGGGATCCCCCCTCTCAGGGCCATCAGCACAGCCACAGCGGCCCCCACCATCTGATAGGCCACATCGAAAAGCAGCAGCACCCCCAGCTTCGCCAGAGCCAAGCGGCCCAGGGGTACCGGCACGCAGGCCAGGTTTTTCAAGCTGTCATAATCGTGCTCCTGGAAAAACAGGTTGGCCGCCAGCACCACCGTCAGGGGAATCAGAAGTAAAAAACCGTTCTCCTCCCGCACCACGGTCATGAGATCATCCAAATTGCTATCCCGCAAAAGGATGGAATAGAGCAGCGGCATGAGGAAGCTGGTGGCAAAGGCAAGCCGGAACAGCTTTTTGCGCTTCAACTTCCGAAATTCGCAGACAATTAGTTTAAGCAATCCCCTCGCCTCCCGTCACGCGCTTGAAATAGTCCTCCAAGCTCTCCTCACAGCGATGGGCCTCGGAGACCTCCAAGCCATTTTCCACAAACGCTGCCACCACCTGTGCCACCGGCAAGTCCAGCTGATGCAGTTGTAGATTGTGGTCATCCTGCACGATAAATTTAGGCCGGGAAAACTTCTCCTCCAGGACCCGCGCCGCCTGGGCCGTGCTGGAGACGGTAAAGTGGATATGCCGGCTGCTCTTCTCCTCCAACTGGATCAGGCTCTCCTCCTCCAACAGAACCCCGTGGTCAATGATACCGATGTCGTCCGCCAGCAACGCGATCTCCGAGAGGATGTGGCTAGAGAGTAGGATGGTCTTGCCCCGCTCATGGCATAGGCTCCAGATGAACCGGCGAATCTCCGCGATGCCGATGGGGTCCAGGCCGTTGATGGGCTCATCCAGAATCAACAGCTCCGGGTCGTGCATCACCGCCAATGCAATGGCCAACCGCTGCTTCATCCCCAGGGAATATTGGGAAAAGAGCTTCTTGTCCCGGTAGGGCAGCCCCACCAGCGCTAGGGCATCCTGGATGGCGTGGCGGTTGGGTACGCCCCGGAGGGTGGCAAAAATGCCCAAGTTCTCCGTGGCGGTCAGGTTGGGGTAAAAGCCGGGGGACTCAATGAGGCTCCCGATCCGGGGCAGGAGCTTTTTCTCGTTCCCCTTCAAATCCGTCCCCCATAGCTTCACTTCCCCAGCAGTGGGGTCAGTCAGCCCCAGGAGCATTTTCATGGTGGTGGTCTTGCCCGCACCGTTGCGGCCCAATAGACCATAGATTCTCCCCTTCTCCACGTGGAGGTTCAAGTCCGCCACGCTTTTCTGGGTCCCGTACTGCTTGGTCAAGTTTCTGGTTTCGATGATATACTGGCTCATGTGCAAACCCTCCTTTACTGGCTCTTATTTTACCACCCCAAGCTTGCCAGAACCTTGCCATAACCTTGCGTTAACCTTGCACTTTGCGGGAGCAATACCACTCGTTCCCCGGCGGTCTTCATTGGCTCCACTGAGACGCCCGCCTATGATATTTCCATCTGTCCCCGCCATTGGAGAAAAAAGATTGGTCAACAAGGGGAAAAAAGCAATAAAAGGCAGACAATCCCCTTTCCGTTTTTCAAAAAGAATGTTATAATGAATCAAGTCCTGCAACAACCGCGCCCCTTTTTTCGCAGGACACCAAAGAAAAACTCAGGAGGTTTTGCGCCATGAAATGCCCCTTTTGCGCTGCCCTGGACAGTAAGGTCGTGGATTCCCGTCCAGCCAATGACGGCACCAGCATCCGCCGCCGCCGGGAATGCCTGGCCTGCCGCAGCCGTTTCACGACCTATGAGACCGTGGAGATCCTCCCCATGGTTGTTGTCAAAAAGGACGGCAGCCGCCAAGCCTTTGACCGCGCGAAACTTTTGGGCAGCATGGTCAAGGCCTGTGAAAAGCGGTCGGTCTCCCGGCCCTTGTTGGAAAAGGCAGCGGACGAGATCGAAAAAGAACTCCAAAATGAGCTGGGCGGCGAAGTGACCAGCATCCAAATCGGAGAATTGGTCATGAAGCGGCTACAGATTTTGGACGAAGTCGCCTACGTCCGTTTTGCCTCGGTTTACCGCCAGTTCAAGGATATCAACACCTTCCTGGATGAATTGAACCGGCTGCTGGAAGACAAGAAAGAAGCCCAATTATAAGGAAACGGACCCTATGAAGCGTCTCATAGGGTCCGTTTTTCTCTTAAAACAGGTTTCCAGCCGTTAAGTTTTCCAGCTCAGAGAGCTCTTCGATGGCCCCCAAAAGCTGTTCATTGATGGCAAGATAGGAGCCCGTCTCCCGGCAGGAGAGAAAGGCCTTGGACTCCTCCAGCAGGACGGAGATCTTTTCCAGGTTCGCGTGGCACTGGACAAAGCGCAAATAACCGGTGTGCGTTTCCCATTGTTCCTGGGCAGCGGTGGTATGGCGGACTGCGTTTTCCCACTCCCCTGCCCTGGCCGCCTGGGAGGCAAGGGTAATCTCTTCACAAAGGGGCTTTGACAGCTCCACCAGATGGCTGCCGTTCCAATGAAGCAGGAGGACCATAGCGGTCAAGATGCCCACAGAGAACCAGAGATGTTTCATGCTGTCCCCTCCTTTGGCACCAGGTACACCCGGTTCTCCTCATCCACCGTCATAAGGAAAACTTGACGGGCGGTGGTGAGGCCATGGGCACGAAGCTGCTGTTCCACCCACGTGGTATCCAGTTCCCTCGTTTTCAGGTTGTGAGATAGGATGCGCCCGTCGCTGATGATGATGAGGGGCAAGCCCGCCTCCGTTGTGGAGATACCCAGGTCTTTCACTGTGGCCGGACGCTCCTGGGCGAAGGGCAACACAGAGATGCGTCCTGTGGTCTCCAACACAGCGTATTTCACCAAAGAGGGGTCGGTGATTCCCGCCACCCGCAGCTCCTCCATGAGCTCATCCACAGTGAAACGGTTTTTGACCATCTCTTTGGTGAGGATCTTTCCGTCCTGAATCACAATGCTAGGCCGGCTGCACAGCAGGGCACGAAAGCGAATGCTCTTTACCGTCAGCACCGATAGGATGGTGGACAGACACAGCAGGGTCAAAATGGGGATGACCCCCATAATCAACGGGATGCCAAAGTCCTGCATCGGCACCGCCGCCAGGTCCGCGATCAGCAGGGAGAGCACCAGCTCGGAAGGCTCCAGTTCTCCAATCTGCCGTTTTCCCATGAGGCGGATTCCGATGATGATGATGAAATAGAGTATGATGGTGCGTGCCACAGCGTTGATCATAGGCCCCTGTCCTCCCCTGCTTGCTTTCGGCTAGTATTTCCTTTTTGGGAAAAACTATGCCTCCAGAGAAAGACAGGCTTGCATTCCCCCGCCCCATGTATTAAACTATTGATATTAAAGGAGAGAAAGGCGGTTTCCCCATGAAGCACGAACTGATTTTGGTGCTGGACTTTGGTGGTCAGTATAATCAACTCATTGCCCGCAGAGTGCGCGAATGCGGCGTTTACTGCGAGGTGAAGCCATATACCACACCTTTGGCGGAGCTAAAGGCGATGCAACCCATCGGTGTTATTTTCACTGGAGGCCCGGATAGCGTCTATTTGGAGACGGCTCCCAAGGTGGACCCTGAGATCTTCACCTGGAACATCCCCATTTTGGGAATATGCTACGGCTGTCAACTGCTGGCCCAAAACCTGGGCGGCTCGGTGACCCCTGCCCAGGAGGATACGGCGCGGGAATACGGCAAGACGGCCACGTTTTACGACACCTCCTGCCGGCTTTTCAAGGGTCTCCCCTCTGAGGGCATCTCTTGGATGAGTCATGGGGATTATATGGCAAAAGTCCCTGAGGGCTTTGCTTTGGTGGGCCACACCAAGATGTGCCCCAATGCAGCCATTGCTGATGAGGCAAGGGGCTTTTATGGCGTCCAATATCACCCGGAAGTCAACCACACGGAGAACGGTATCCGTATGATCCGCAACTTCCTCTATGAGGTCTGCCACGCCAAGGGTGACTGGAGTATGGGGGATTATTGCAAATCTACCATTGCCGCCGTTCGGGAAAAAGTGGGCGACGGAAAGGTCCTGCTGGCCCTCTCCGGTGGGGTGGATTCCTCTGTTGCCGCTGCCCTGCTGGCGGAGGCTGTGGGGAAACAGCTCACCTGTGTGTTTGTCGATCACGGGCTCATGCGCCTGAACGAGGGTGATGAAGTGGAGGCCGCCTTTGCCAAGTGGGACCTTCAGTTTATCCGCGTGGACGCGGAGCAGCGCTTCCTGGCAAAGTTGGAGGGTGTGGATGACCCAGAGCGGAAACGGAAGATCATCGGGGAGGAATTTATTCGGGTCTTTGAGGAGGAATCCAAAAAGATCGGTGCGGTGGACTTCTTGGCCCAGGGTACCATTTATCCTGATGTGATCGAGTCCGGCGCGGGGGATGCTGCCACCATTAAAAGTCATCATAATG